>DASZHJ010000509.1:0-2711 GCA_035938015.1 Allostellaceae bacterium | reverse complement strand
GGTGCGCAGCACGATGCAGGTGTCCATGCTGCCGTCCCCCGCGAAGTAGCCGGCGGCGCCGCCGTAGAGGTTGCGCCGCTCGGTCTCGAGCTCGTCGATGATCTCCATGGCGCGCACCTTGGGGGCGCCCGAGAGCGTGCCCGCGGGAAAGCCCGCGATGAGCGCGTCGAGCGCGGTATGGCGAGGATCCAACTTCCCTTCGACGTGGCTGCAGATGTGCATCACGTGGCTGTAGCGCTCGATCATGAATTGATCGGTCACCTTGACGCTGCCGATCTTGGCGACGCGGCCCACGTCGTTGCGCGCGAGATCGAGCAGCATCAGGTGCTCGGCCCGCTCTTTGGGATCGGCCAGCAGTTCCTCCGCGAGCCGCTTGTCCTCCTCGGCGTCGGCGCCGCGCCGCCGCGTGCCCGCGAGTGGCCGGATGGTGACCACGCCGTCGCGCACGCGCACGAGGATCTCGGGGCTGGAGCCCACCACCGAGAAGGATCCATAATCCAGGAAGAACAGGAAGGGCGACGGGTTGAGCCGCCGCAGCGCGCGGTAAAGCGCGAAGGGCGGTAGCCGGAACGGCACCTCGAAGCGCATCGACGGCACGACCTGAAAGACCTCGCCCGCGCGGATGTATTCCTTCGCGGTCTCGACCATGCGCATGCAGTGCTCGCGACTCATGTTGCCCTTGGGCACCGGCAGCTCCGCAATCGCCTCGGGCGCCTCGCGTCGATAGGGCAGGTTGCGCTCGAAATCGGTGAGCACTTCCGCAAGCCGCTCGCGCGCGAGATCGTAGGCGGCGCGCGCGCTCAGCTCCGCGTTGGGCCAGACCGGCGTCACCAGCGTCACGCGGTCCTGCAGATTGTCGAAGATGCAGACGATGGTCGGGCGCAGGAACATGCCGTCGGGAATGCCGAGCGTGTCCGGGTTCGCGTCCGGCAGCCGCTCCATCAGCCCGACCATGTTGTAGCCCATATAGCCGAAGAGCCCGCTCGCCATCGGCGGCAGCGGCGCGGGAGTCTCGACCCGGCATTCCGCGATCAGGTCCTTGAGCGAGGCGAGCGCGGGTTTGGGCTCGCGCTCGAAGGCCTCGGCGTCCGAGCGCGCGCGGCGATTGAGCTCGGCGAGCTCGCCGCGGCAGCGCCAGATCAGATCGGGCTTGAGCCCGATGATCGAATAGCGCCCGCGCACCGAGCCACCCTCTACGGATTCCAGCAGAAAGCTCATGGGCCGCCCGTCCGCGAGCTTCAGCATCACCGAGACCGGCGTCTCGAGGTCCGCGACCAGGCTGGTCCAGACCAGCACCGGCTGCTTCGCGCCGTAGGCTCGGGCGAAGCCCTCGAAGTCGGGCGAGGCCTGCATCGGAGCTAGAACACTTTGTCGAGGCGGGACTGGTCGATCTCGACGGGGAAGTTGCGGCGGAGCGCGCCGGCGTACTCCGCGAACAGATCGGTCTGGATCTGCTGCTTGATCTGGCCCGCGACCGCGTCGACCTTGGGTTTGTCCGCGGCGGGATCGGCGGCGATCACCTCGGTGACCTCCGCCACATAGACGCCGTCGTTGGACGGTCCTTGCACGGCCTGGTGCGGCTTGGCGCGGAAAAGCGCGGTGAGGAGCTGCGGCTGCAGGCCGCCGGGTGCCACGCCGCGCTCGAGCGGCGCGGTCGTGGTGAGCGTGAGCTTGCGCTCGGCCGCGATCTCCTTGAGGCGCTTGCCGCCGTTGACGGCGTCGACGATCTCCTTGGCAGTCTTGGTGACGCGCTGGATGCGCTGATCCTGCTGCCAGGCCGCGAGCACTTGATCGTGCACCTCGGTGAGCGGGCGTACCACCGAGGGCGTCACTTTGTCGACGCGCACGACGTAGAACCCGCCCTCCTGGGTCTCGCTGACGTTGCTGACCTGACCCGCCTCGGTATTGAAGGCGGTACGCAGAATATCGGCTGCCGGGGACGGCAGCGCCACTGCGCCGCCGCCGAGGGCGTGGCCGCTCTGATCGACGTCGGCCGCCTTCACGACGGTCAGCTGCAGGTCGCCGGTGATCTTGTCGAGGGTGTCGCCTCGGGCGAGCGCGTCGTCGGCCTTGTTCATGAGCTTGCCGATCTGCGAGTCCGCTGCGTCGTGCGCGAGCTCGGCCGCGAGCTTGGGCTTCGCTTCCTCGAAGGTCTCGGTCTTGGCGGGCTGGATCTCCGTCACGCGCAGGATGTGCCAGCCGAAATTGGTCTTGATGGGATCGCTGACGCCGTCCTTCTCGAGCTTGAAGGCGGCCTCGGCGAGCTTGGGCTCGCCCAGCTCCTCTGCCGAGACCAGGCCGAGGTCGACCGGGCCCGCGGCCATCTTGGCGACGTCCTTGGCCACCGCCGCGAAGGGCTGGCCGCTCTTGAGCGCGGCCTCGGTCTGGTCGGCGGTCGCCTGATCGTGCACCAGGATCTGCTCGACGTGCCGGCGATCGGGCGTCTTGAATTCGTCGGGGCGCCGCTGGTACTCGTCCTTGAGCTCGTCGTCGGAGATGGTGATGGTCTTGGCGAGATCGTCGAGCGAGAGCGACGCCACCTCGAAGCTCCGCAGCTCCGGCGCTTTGAAGGCCTCGGCATGCTGGTCGTGGAAATCCGCAAGGTCCTGCTCGCCGGCCTCGCCGATATCGGTCGCGGAGGCGTAGGGGATCATCACGGTATCCGCCACGCGCTTCTCGGCGAGCATGCGGTAGAAAGCGTCCACCAGCGG
>DASZHJ010000508.1:0-14712 GCA_035938015.1 Allostellaceae bacterium | reverse complement strand
GGTCACGCGGTCGACGGCACGCCGAAGGGGCGCTTGTTCCCGCTCTCGCGCGACGAGCTGGTGGAGTGCGCGGCCCTGCTCGACAGCGTTCGTCGCGGTGAGCTCGACCGGCTCGCCATCCCCGAGCGCCCGCTCGACGTGCTGGCGCAGCAGATCGTGGCGGAGAGTGCGGCGCAGGAGTGGAGCGACGACGAGCTCTTCGCGCTCACTCGCCGTGCCTGGCCGTTCCGGTTACTCGCGCGCAAGGATTTCGACGACGTGCTGGCGATGCTCGCCGACGGCTTCAGCACCCGCAACGGCCGACGAGGTGCGCTGGTACACCACGACGGCGTGAACCACGTCGTGCGCGGCCGGCGCGGCGCGCGGCTCACCGCCATCACCTCCGGCGGCACGATTCCGGATACCGCCGACTATCAGGTGCTGCTGGAGCCCGAGAACCACGTCATCGGCACGGTGAACGAGGATTTCGCCGTCGAGAGCATGGCCGGCGACATCTTCCAACTCGGCAACAGTGCCTATCGGATTCTCCGTGTTGAGCGCAGCGTCGTGCGGGTGGCGGATGCGCAGGGCCTGTCGCCGACCATCCCGTTCTGGCTCGGCGAGGCGCCTGGCCGCAGCGACGAGCTCTCGACATCGGTGTCGCGCCTGAGGACCGAGGTCGCGGCGCGGCTTTGCACCGAGCCCGAGGCAGACACACTTTCCTGGCTCATCGACGAGATCGGCATCTCTGAGCCCGCGGCGCGCCAGCTCATAGAGTACCTCGCCTCGGCTCGAGCCGCGCTCGGCACGCTCCCGACCCAAACGGAGCTGGTGCTGGAGCGGTTCTTCGACGAGGCCGGCGGCATGCAGCTGGTCATTCACTCGCCCTTCGGCAGCCGGATCAATCGCGCTTGGGGTCTGGCGCTGCGCAAGCGCTTTTGCCGCAAATTCAATTTCGAGCTGCAGGCGGCCGCGACCGAGGACAACATCGTGCTGTCGCTGACGACGGCGCACAGCTTCGCACTCGACGAGGTGCCGCGCTACTTGCATTCCGCGAGTGCCCGCGAGGTGTTGATCTCCGCGCTGCTGGATGCGCCTATGTTCATCACCCGCTGGCGCTGGGTCGCGGGCGTCTCGCTGGCTCTGCCGCGCTTCCGCGGCGGGAAGAAGGTGCCGGCGCAACTCGCGCGCATGAACGCCGAGGATCTGATCGCCTCGATATTTCCCGACCAGATCGCCTGTGCCGAGAACCTGGTCGGCGAGCGCGAGATACCCGACCACCCCCTGATCGAGCAAACCATCACGGATTGCTTGACCGAGGCGATGGATGTCGCGGGCTTCGAGCGCTTGTTGGCCGGGCTCGAATCTGGCGCGATCCGCGTGCGAACCTGCGACCTGACCCAACCCTCGCCGCTCGCGCTGGAAGTGCTGTCGGCGCGACCATACGCCTATCTCGATGACGCGCCGCTGGAGGAGCGCCGGACGCAAGCCGTCATGAGCCGCCGCTGGCTCGCGCCGGAGAGCGCGAGCGATCTGGGTCGGCTCGATGCCGAGGCGATCGCCCGCGTGCGCGCCGAAGCCTGGCCCGAAGCCGAGAATGCCGACGAGCTGCACGATGCGCTGGTCTGGCTCGGGTTCCTCAGCGCTGAGGAAGCGGCGGTCGACCCGCGCTGGCGCGATTGGCTTGCGGAGCTCGCACGCCAGAAGCGCGCGGCACGGTTGGCGGCACCGCGGTCGACGCTCTGGATTGCCGCCGAACGCCTGCGGGAATTCCGGGCACTCTGGCCGACGGCCGAGCTCAGCCCCGAGATCGCCGCTCCGACCGGATCGGCGCAGCGGGTTTGGTCGCCAGAGGAGGCGCTGACCGAGATCCTGCGCGGTCGCCTGGATGGCCAAGGCCCGGTGACGCCACAGACGCTTGCGGCGCCGCTCGGGCTTGACCCTGACGAGATTCGGGTCGCCCTTACGGGCTTCGAGGCCGATGGCTCGGTCTTGCGTGGCCGCTTCACGCCGGGTGCCCAGGCCGACGAGTGGTGCGAGCGCCGGCTCCTGGCGCGGATTCATCGGTACACGGTGAAGCGCCTGCGCGCCGAGATCGAGCCGGTCGCCGCGCGCGATTTCCTGCGCTTCCTCTTTGCGTGGCAGCGGGTGACGCCGGATGCGCAGATGGCGGGCCCCGACGCGCTCGAGGCCGTGGTGGGACAGCTCGAGGGCTTCGAGGCACCGGCCGGCGCCTGGGAGACCGAGATCCTGCCGGCGCGGCTCAAGGGCTATGAGCCATCCTGGCTTGACGAGCAGTGCCTAGCCGGGCGCGTCGCCTGGGCCCGCCTCAGGCCGCGCAATGCCAAGGCAAATGGCGGGGACCGGGCCGTCGCACCCGTGCGCAGCACGCCTATCACGCTATTGCCGCGCCGTCACAGCCCGCTCTGGGCGGCCTTGTCGACCGCGAGCGACCCCCCGCGCCCGAGCGCCCCCGCGCAGGCGATCGCCGATTACATCCGGGAGCACGGCGCGTCCTTCTTCGACGAATTCGCCGACGGCACCGGGCTCCTGCGCCCGCAGGTCGAGGCGGCGCTCGCCGAGCTGGTGGCGCTGGGGCTGGTGAACTCCGACAGCTTCGCGGGACTGCGCGCACTGCTCGTGCCCGCCGAGAAGCGCCGCCGGCGGCGGGTTTCCGTGTTCGGGATGGAGGACGCGGGCCGCTGGGCGCTCGCCCGCCGCGCCCGACCCGTTGCGGCTCCGCCCCAGGGCCAAACGGATCCGGTCGAGCATCTGGCGCGAACGCTGCTGCGACGCTACGGCGTGGTATTCTGGCGCCTGATCGAGCGGGAAGCCGACTGGCTGCCGCCCTGGCGGGATTTGCTGCGCGTCTATCGTAGGCTCGAGGCCCGCGGAGAGATCCGCGGCGGGCGCTTCGTCGCGGGCTTCGCGGGCGAGCAATACGCGCTCCCCGAGGCGATCGGAGCGCTGCGCGATGCGCGGCGCAAACCAATGTCAGACGCCTGGATCTCGCTCTCGGGCGCCGATCCGCTCAATCTCGTGGGCGTCCTGACGCCGGGCCCGAAGCTCGCGGCGCTCACCACCAATCGATTGCTCTACCGCGACGGCTTGCCGATCGCGCTGCTCGCGGGCGGCGAGGTGCAATTCCTCGAGACGCTCGATCAGAGCCTCGAGTGGAAGGCCCGCAAGGCACTGCTGCGCGGCGCGGTGCCGGCCTCGCTCATCGACGTATCGTGACCGCCGCGCTCGGGCTACCCCTCAGGTGAAGAGATGACGCAAACTCCTCAAGACACCGATTTCCAACCGCACAGCTCCCATTGGGGCATGTTCTCGGCCGCCTGGCAGGGCGGCCGGCTGGTGGTGAAGCCGCATCCTGGGGATCCCGACCCAAATCTGCTGCTGCAGAACTTCCCGGAAGCGCTGCGCCACAGGGCGCGGGTGGCCCGCCCCATGGTCCGGCGCGGCTGGTTGGAGCGCGGGCCCGGGCCGGACGATCGGCGCGGCCGCGACGAGTTCGTGCCGATGTCATGGGATCGCGTGCTCGACTTGTTGGGGCGCGAGCTCACGCGGGTGCGCGATACCCACGGCCCTCGCGCGGTCTTCGGCGGCTCCTATGGCTGGTCCAGCGCCGGGCGCTTCCACCACGCGCAGAGTCAGCTGCATCGGTTCTTGAATACCTCGCTCGGCGGCTACGTGCGGTCGGTCAACAGCTACAGCGCCGGCGCCTCGACGGTGCTGTTCCCGCACATCCTCGGGCCGCTGGAGAGCATCAGCCGGCGAAACGTGACCTGGGAGCAGATCGTCGAGCACTCCGAAGCGGTGATCGCGTTCGGCGGCATGGCGCTCAAGAACAGCATGGTCGCGAGCGGCGGGATCAGCCGCCATGTTGAGCGCCAATCGATGCAGGCGGCGCGCGAGCGAGGCTGCGAGTTCATCCTGGTAAGCCCAATGCGGTCCGACTTACCGGAGGAAGCGCGAGCCGACTGGATTCCGCTGGTACCCGGCACCGATACGGCACTGATGCTTGGGCTCGCTCACACACTGGTGGCGGAGGGCCGCCACGACATTGCCTTCCTCGAGCGCTATTGCGCGGGCTGGCCCACTTTCGAGGACTACCTGATGGGCCGCGTCGACGGGCACCCAAAGAACGCGGCCTGGGCCGCCGGCATTTGCGGTCTCGAGGCCGAGGCGATCGCCGGTCTCGCCCGGCGGCTTGCGGGCAAGCGGGTCCTGGTGGTGACATCGCATTCCCTCCAACGCGCGGAGCACGGCGAGCAGCCGATCTGGATGGCGGCGGTGCTCGCGGCCATGCTTGGCCAGATCGGCTTGCCCGGCGGCGGCTACTACTATTCGTTGGGCGCGCTCGCGCATACCGGCAAGCGGAACAATGCGGTGCCGACCGCGGCACTGCCCCAAGGCAAGAACGGCGTCGGCGAATTCATCCCGGTCGCCCGCATCGCCGACATGCTGCTCGATCCCGGCGGAAGCTTCGACTACGACGGCAAGAAACTGACCTATCCCAACATTCGCCTGATCTATTGGGCGGGCGGCAATCCCTTCCACCATCACCAGGACCTGAATCGCCTGCGCCGGGCGCTCGCGCGCGTCGACACTTTCGTGGTGCACGAGATCGCCTGGACGGCGTCCGCGCGCCACGCCGATATCGTACTCCCCTGCACGATGACCCTCGAGCGCGAGGATATCGGCGCGGGTCCGACGGACCCGCTCTTGGTCGCCATGCACAAGGTCGCGGAGCCCTATGGCGAGGCGCGCGACGACTACGCGATCTTCTCGGGCCTTGCGGAGCGCCTGGGCGCCCTGCAGGCCTTCACCGAGGGGCGCAGTGCCCGAGAGTGGCTCAAGCACCTTTACGGTCCGACGCGGAAGGCGCTCGCCGACCGAGGCCTGCCGGCACCGGACTTCGAGACGTTCTGGCGGCTCGGCGAGCTCATGCTGCCCTCCGCACCGGACGACGGAGGCCTGCTGCGCGCGTTCCGCGAGGATCCGGTCGCGCATGCTCTGCCGACCCCGAGCGGCAAGATCGAAATCTTCTCGCAGGAGATCGCCGGCTTTGGCTACGCCGATTGCCCCGGCCATCCCACCTGGCTCAACCCCACGGACGCGCCCGACCCGCGCCGGCCGCTGCGGCTCGTCGCCAACCAGCCGGCGACGCGGCTGCATAGCCAATTCGACTTCGGCGGCCACAGCAGCGCCCTGAAGCAGCGCGGCCGGGAAGTCATGCGCATGCATCCCGCCGACGCGGTCCCGCGCGGAATCGCCGATGGCGACATCGTGCGCCTGTTCAACGAGCGCGGCGCCTGCCTCGCCGCGGTGAAAGTGACCACGGACGTGCGCGAGGGCGTCGTGCAGCTGCCGACGGGCGCCTGGTACGATCCCGAGGATCCCCGCGAGGAGAAGCCGCTCTGCGTTCACGGCAATCCCAATGTGCTCACGCGCGACGTCGGCACCTCCAGGCTGGCTCAGGGCTGCACGGGGCAGCTCACCGCCGTCGAGATCGAACGCTTCGCCGGCAATCTCCCGCCGATCCAGGCTTACGAGCCCCCCATACCCGCGAGCGCGGCGGAATGACCCGGTAACCTCTCGAGATGGCGCCGTCGAGCGAGCAGCTCACGCTCCAGCAGGCGTTTCAGCAGGCGGTCGCGTTTCATCAGCAGGGCCGGTTGGACGACGCGGAGCGGCTCTATCGGGCGGTGCTGCGCGCGGATGCGAGCCACTTCGGCTCGCTGCACAACCTCGCCTCCCTGTGCACGCAACGGGGCGAGCCGGCCGATGCCATACCCCTGCTGCAACGCGCGCTTGCTCGGCAGCCGAATTCAACAATGGCACATGTCAGCCTCGGCAACGCGCTGCACGCGATGGGCCGGTTCGAGGAGGCGATGGCGTGTTTCGAGCGCGCGCTCTCCATCGATCCCAATCTCCCGGAGGCGCACCACAACAGCGGCAACGCTCTCCTCTCGCTGAAGCGGCACGCCGAAGCGATCTCCCGCTACCAGCGCGCCGTCGCGATGCGGCCGCAGTACGCCGAGGCGCACTACCATCTGGGTTACGCGCTGCAGGCGCTCGAGCGCCAGCAAGACGCGCTCGCCTGGTACGAGAAAGCGATTGCTCTCAAGCCCGACTATGCCGAGGCCCATAACAATCTCGCCAACGCGCTCCGCGCGCTGGGCCGCGAGCCTGACGCGATCTCCAGGTACGAAGAAGCCATCCGCGCGCGGCCAGACTACGCCGAGGCACATATCAATCTGGCCAACAGCCTCCTGTCGCTCAATCGCCCGGAGGACGCGGTTGCGCGGTCCCTGGCGCTGATCGCGATCAAGCCGGATTTCGCGGAGGCGCATCACACGCTCGGCAGAGCGTTGCAGGCCGCGAATCGCCACCTGGAGGCGATCGCCGCCTATCGGCGGGCGATCACCATCAATCCTGGACATCTTGAGGCGCATTGGCACGAGGGACAGGCGCGTCTGGCTTTGGGGGATTTCTCCGACGGATGGCGGCAGTGGGAATATCGGCTGCTGTTGCCGACCTCGAAGCGCCGCGAGTTTCCGCGGCCGCAGTGGCAGGGCGACGCGGACCTCGCGGGCAAGCGCGTGTTTCTCTACGCGGAGCCGGGCGAAGGGTTCGGCGACACCATCCAGTTCGCGCGCTACGTGCCGCTGGTGGCGCGACGCCGTGCCACGGTCGCGCTGGAAGTTCAAGCGCCGCTGGCGCCGCTCCTGCGCGCGGTGGAGGGCGTGTCGCATCTCTCGGCGCCGGGCGAGAGTCCGCCGCCCTTCGACTATCACTGCCCGCTCATGAGTCTGCCCTTTGCGTTCAAGACCACGATGCCGACGATCCCGTCCGAGGTACCGTACGTCGCGCCGCCACCCGAAAAGGTCGACCGCTGGCGGCGGCGGCTGGAGGGCGGGGATGCCCCGAGCATCGGCATCGCCTGGTCGGGCCGGCCGCGGCAGGGCGAGTTCCGCAATCGACCGATCCCGCTGCGGCTCCTGGCCACGATGTTGGAGACGCCGGGCCTGCGCTTCGTGGCGCTTCAGAAAGAGCTGCGCGAGGGCGACGCCGCGCTGCTGCAGTCCCATCCCGGCGTAACCAATCTCGGCCCCGAGCTCGAGGACTTCACCGACACCGCGGCGATCATCTCGCTGCTCGACCTCGTGATCTCCATCGACACCTCGGTCGCTCATCTCGCGGGCGCGCTCGGCAAGCCCGTGTGGATCTTGCTGCAGTTCTCCGCCGACTGGCGCTGGCTCCTGGACCGGCACGATAGCCCCTGGTATCCCTCGGCTCGCCTGTTCCGGCAGCCGGCCGTTGGCGATTGGGAGAGCGTGATCGCCCACGTGCAGGAGGCTTTGCAGGCGATCATCCCGAGATCGGGGCACTCCGTTTAATGCATTGTTATATAAAGACTATTGCGGCAGCTGGGTGAACGCGGCGACCACGCCGGCGATCACGGGGGCCCAGTCGCCTTGGCGCTGCTGGCGAAAAAGACGCAAGCTCGTATACCACGGACTGTCCGCGCGATCGCGCATCCAGCGCCAATCCGCTTGGCGCGCGATCAGCAACCACGTCGGACATCCGAGCGCGCCCGCGAGGTGAGCGGCGGCGGTATCGACGGAGATCAGCAGATCGAGCTGCGACAGCGCCGCCGCCGTTTCGGAGAAGTCCGAGAGATCGCCGCTGAGGTCGATGACGGGCGCCTGGGACACGGCGGCGAGATCCTTGGCGCGCTCGCCGACCTGCAGGCTGAACCAGGCGACATCGTCGCGGCCGAGCAGCGGCTCCAGCATCGCCAGCGTGATCGAGCGATAGCGATCGTCCCGGTGCCGAGGATTACCGGCCCAGATCAGCCCGACCTTGCGGCGGCTTTCGGCGCGGAAGCGCGCGCTCCAGCGCTCGGCGCGCGCCGGGTCCGGCCGCAAATAGCCGCGGGCATCAGGGATGCTCGCGAGGGACGTGCCGAAAAGGCCGGGCAAATCCGGCAAACTCGCTTGCAGATCGAAGGGCGGCAAGGGGTCCGCGACGGACATGACCCGCTCGAGGTTCGGCAGCTGGGCCAGGAGCGATACCAGCACGGGCTGCACGGCGAGGATCACGCGTGCGCCTTGCCGCGCCGCCAACGGCGCATAGCGGGCGAGCTGAATGGTGTCGCCGATCCCCTGCTCGGAGTGCAGCAGAACGGTTTTGCCGGCAACGGGCTCACCGCGCCAGCGGCGCGCGAGCACCTTGACCTCCGCGCTCTGCACGAGCTCGGGGATGCGCCAGCGCCAGTCGTAATCGCGCCATGCCGCGGGGTAATCGCCCAGCGTCAGCAATGCGAGCGCACGGTTCCAGTGCGCGGCCGCGTGATCGGGCGCGAGCGCGAGCGCGCGATCATAGAGCGGGATCGCCTCGTCGAATTTCTCGAGCCCGGCTTTGAGCGAGCCCAGATTGATCCAAGCAGCGACGAAGTTCGGCTCGAGCTCGAGCGCGCGCTTGAAACTCGCCTCCGCCGCGGCCATCTCGCCCTGCGCCTGGCGCAGAAGGCCGAGGGCGTGCCAGGCTTCCGCACTGAAACCATCGGCAGCAAGCGCTTGCCGAAGCGTCGCTTCGGCCTCGGCGAGTGCGCCCCGCTCCCGCTGCAACTCCGCGAGCTCCACCTGGGCAGTCGCCGCGCGCGGTCCCTGCATGGGGCCAACGGCACGCAGCGACGCCTCCGCCTCCGCGGGGCGGCCCGAGCGCGTGAGAACCGCAGCCAATGCCGCGACGGCATCCGCGCTCTCCGGCCGAAGCGACAGCGATCGTCGCACCGTGGCTTCCGCGTAGAGCAAATTTCCTGTCTGCAGCGCGATCACACCCAAGAGGAGCCACGCTCCGGCATGGCCGGTGTTGCGGGCCAGAACGGCGTGGCAAAGAGCCTCAGCCTCGGCGAATCGCCCCGCGCCCAGCAGCGCCTGCGCCTGGGCGAGATCGGCGCGACCGGTCATGGCTCGGTCCGGACTATTGAATTCATTGGAAGAAAAATTCAGGCCCTCGGCGAATTTTAAGCTGCGCCTCGAACTCATACTCCCCGTCCGAGTCCCAGGCATAGCGGTATCGATGAGTGAGCCATTCCGGGATCGGTTGCGCCCGTTGAGTCTGTCGCAACGTCCCCGGGCGTAACGTCTCGGCGGTGCGGGTTTTTCGCGCAATTCGCGGCGATTCCGGCTGGTTTGACGCGGTTTTGACGGTTCTCCGCAAGACCCACCGCGCTTCGGCGAGCCACCAAGTGCCAGGAACATCAATGGGTTGGGCATCGGCCCGGCGCCCAGGTTTGGGTTCGGTCTCCGGCGACCCGCCTCCGGCGCCTTCAGATTCCGACGGCTCGGCTCGCAAGCACGCAGCGACAGGCGATCTCGGCAGGCGTGGCCCATGGGTTCTCGATCCGATCCCGAGCGGCATGGCGGTGGACGCGCCGGCGGTTCACCGGCCGTCCGAATGAACCGGTTCTACCCCAGAGGCGTAGAGGTGGCCTGAACAATCGGGAGCGCCCGGCATTTCAAGCAGAGTTGGCCTTTCCTTCGTCATCGCTCCGGGAATGCGATTCCAACTCGCCGCGAACCGCTCTAATGGCTCGGGGGCCTCAGGCGGCGGTCGCGACCCCAAGGGTCTGGGAAATCAGGGCTTCGGGGCGGGTGTGCCGGCAGCCGGAGCCTTCGGCGGCAGGAACTGAAGTCCGCGCTTGGCGTAAGCGTCGACCACGGCCTTCGCGTCGGGATCGCCCTTCTGCGCGAGATCCGCGGTCTTGCCCGCGATGGTCCGGAGCTGCAGGCGCAGCTTGTCCGACGCCTCGATCGCGGAGTTCTGGCCCTCCCGCTGGGCGATGAGCCCACCGTGATTCTGCCAGAGCTCCACGCCCTGGAACGCCAGCAACCCCACGAGCGCTACGAGACCAATCAGGACCGGGATATAGACCGAGTATTGCCCGGGCATCGCGGCATCATCTTGCATGGTCACGGCTTTTTCAGAGGAACGGTTGCGGGATTTGGAACGGTCGTGGAATTTGGAACGGTTGCGGAATTCGCCGGGGCCGCTTGAGCGGGGGCCGCCGGCTGCGCCGGGCCTACGATGGTGATGCCGCTTTCAGCCAGGAGCTGGCGGATGGCCGTGTTGTTCTTCAGCGCGAGCGATCCGAGCTCATTGAGAAGCTCCTGATACAGCCGCTGCAGCTGAGCCGATTGATTGATGTACTGCTGTCGCCCATTGACGGCGTCACGGATCGAGGCGTTCGAGGTCACAAGCCAGCCATCGACGACTACCAGCAGCACCGCGAGTAGCGCCAGGCCCGTTGCCACCCAAAACCCGATCGTGTTCTTGAGAGTCCACATGCCCCACAAATCCAATCCGTTGCGCCGCGGCGCGATTGTGACGATCTAGCCCGCGAGGTCAAGCGACCGCACGTCAGCCAAAAATGAATGCGGCCGGAGGTCGCCCTCCGGCCGCATTCGGTCGTCCCCCCGAGCTCAGGGCAGAGCGATCGTCGCGCGACGGTTGCGGGGCTCGCGCACGCCGTCGGGCGTCGGCACTGCCGGGTTGTCCTTCCCGTGCCAGGCCTCGGCGACGGAGTTGTTGGGCACGCCGTCCTTCACCAGCTCGCCGCGGACCGCATCGGCACGCCGCTTGGAGAGGCCGATGTTGTACTTCGCGGTGCCCGCGAGGTCGGTGTAGCCGTCCACCTTGATGGTGACCGCGCCCGTCCGTTTGAACGTGTCGGCCGCCTGTCGGATGATCCCGACCGCCTCAGGCGTCAGCACCGATTTGTCGAAGTCGAAGTAGACCACGAACATCTGAACCTGCGAGGGCGGTGGCGGCGCCGGTTGCGCTGCTGGCACCGGTGGCGGAGCCGGCGGAGGCGGTGGCGCCGGAGCCGCACCGAAGGTCCACTTCACGCCACCCGAGACCATGTGGGAGGTGAAGTCGCTGTTCGCCTTGAAGTCGTAATCGACGAACACCTTGGCGCTTGGCGATATCGTGTAGGTGAGGCCGGCGCCGATGATGCCGGACTCCCGCGAGAACTGCGGACCCCGGATCTGGAAGGTCGTGCCCGGGTTCACCACGAAGGCGTTGGTGATCGTCTGTTGCTGATCCAGGAACTCATGCTGCCAGGCCGCGCGCACTTCCGGCGTGAGCCAGCCGTCTCCCACCTGGAACGTGGTGGAGGCACGGACGCCGAGCGAGGTCTGCAGGGAGTCCTCGTCGCCCTTCACGGTCAGGTTTTCGAGCCCGGCACCCGTCTCCGTGAACTGATCGATGGTCTGATGCAAGTATCCGAGCCCGAGGAACGGCGTCACCTTGAAGCTCTGGATCGGGAAGTCCCAGCCGCCCTCCACGTAGCCGCCGTAGTTCTCGCCGTGATAGCTGGCATTCGCGGTCGCCGGTATCGGCGAGGAGATGTTCCGGATGCTCGTGTAGTCGCTGAACCCGCCGCTGCCGATGGCGTTCACGTACCACGGGCCCTGGCGGTATTGGCCGTAGAGACCGAACAGGTAGGAATTGACCTTGGTGTTGCCGGCCCCGAGGTTGAAGTCCGCCTGATCGTGCGAGTAGTTCGCGACGGCGCCCACCAGCCAGTTGTTATTGAAGCTGTAGTCAGCGCCAATGATCCCGCCGTACCGGTTCTCGGAGTACCCCGGCACCACGTTGGGCGTCCGCTGGTTGTCGACGTTGCTGAACACGCCATAGGCGCGGCCCCACACGCTCCAGTGCTCGGCGGACGGGCCGCCGGCCGGGATTTGCGCGGTCTGCTGACCGGCATCGGTGAGCACCTGACCGGCGCTGGCGACCTGCATGCCCGACTGCCCGAGCCGGGCGCTCGCCAGGCTGTTGCCGCCGGAGCCCCGCGCCCAGAGCAGCGTCTGGACGCTGTCGGAGGTGAAAATCGGCGAGCCCGACATCAGGTTGAAGTCGTCCGCGTACTGCGCGCCGCCCAGCTGATCCAACGCCGTGAGAAGCGTCTGGCCGCTGAGCGGGAACAGGGCACCCACCAGCGGAGCTGCCGGCGGCAAGTTGATAAGCCCGTTGACCGCGCCGCCGGCCGATTGCTCGTTCGGGGTTTGGCCGAGGTTCGGGTTGGGTCCGTTGAACACGAAGCCCGCGCCGAAGCCGATAAACGTCAGCTTGAGGTCCTCGGTGTTGTTCGTGGTCGGGTCCGTAGCGGCACCGGCCGGGCCTGCATCGTCAGGCAACAGCTGTGCCCCGAGCACGCCCGAGGTGGTGAAGACATGGTCGAAGTTCGTCACAAATCCGGCGCCTTGCGCGGCGGCGACGTTGCCGACAATCACGTCCCTGTAGATCGTGGTCGGGGCATAGACGCCGGGCTGCACGCCCACCACGAAGTTGCCGTGGGTGACGTTGACGTTAAGCGCCGAGATGTAGCCGTTGCTCAGCGGCGCATGGTTGGGTGGCGACGGATTCGGGGTCACGTCGAGCTGCAGGTTGCCGCCAGTCATATTGAAGGCCGCGATCTGCGTGCCGCCGTCCGCGGCGCCAGCGCCGATCGCTTTGGTGGTCGGTACCTCCACGGTGCCAGTGGTCAGATTGACCGTGGCCGAGGCTCCGGTGATGCCGCCCCGCACCAGACCGCCATTGACGTTCACCACGTCGGACAGGGCGGTGTTGTTGGAGAGCGCAATGCCGCCGAGGATCGTGCCGCCGGTATTGTTGATGGTGAAGGAGTTCAACACCAGGCTGCCGTCGATCGCTTCGCTGCCAGAGCCACCCTTGCCGATGATGGTGCCGGTATTGGCGATATTGCCGAGGAAGGTCGGCGGATCGAGGTAGATGCCGATGCCCTTGCCGAGCGCGGTACCCACGCCGGAGATCAGGCCGCTGTTCGTGATGCCGCCCGCGAAGGTCACGACGGATGTGTAGATGCCGAAGGCCGTGGGGGCCGCGGCAAGGATCTGTCCAGAGTTGGTGATGCCGCCGGAGAAGGTGCTGCCGCGGAGATAGATTCCGATCGCCTTCGAGGTGACACCAGACGCCAAGATTGTGCCGGAATTGGTGATACCGCCGTTGAAGATGGAGGCACTGATGTAGACGCCGTAGGCAGTGTCGCCGCCCGCAGTGGCGGCGATGAGGCCGCTATTGGTAATGCCGCCCGAGAATGTGGTGACACGCAGGTAGAGGCCGAACGCCTTACTGGTCTGGCCACTGGCGATGACAGTTCCGCTGTTGACGATGTTGCCGAGGAAGGTGTTGGCGTTGACGTAGATACCGTGCGCAGTGGTGCCACCGTCGGCCATCACAATGCCACTGTTGCCGATTCCACCGACGAAGGTGTTCGCACTCACAGCGATGCCGAAGGCGCTATCGCCGCTGACGTTGTCGCTCATTGCGTGGATCAGGCCGCTGTTGCTGATCCCGCCGCTGAAGGTGCTGATGCTGATAAAGAGTCCGCTGGCGTCGGAGCCGTGCGAGCGCACCAGGATGGTGCCGCTGTTGCTGATCCCGCCACTGAAGCTCGAGAGGTGGACGAAGATGCCCGCGGCATAGCTCTGGCCGGTCACGCTGATCAGCCCGCTGTTGGAGATGCCGCCCAGGAAGGTCGAGACGGTAGCGTAGACGCCGTAGGCCGAGCCCGAGCCCGTCGCCTGGACGAGAATCGTCCCGCTGTTGGAGATGCCGCCGATGAAGGTCGAGATGCCGCCGACATAGATGCCGACCGCTTCGTCCGTCACCGCCGACACGCTGATCAGGCCGCTGTTGAGGATCCCGCCGCTGAAGGTCCCGAACGTGGAGCCGACATAGATGCCGAAGGCATCGGCGTCGTTGCCCTGCAGGACCTCGATCTTTCCGCTGTTGGAGATGCCGCCCAAGAAGGTCGCCATTTCGACGGCGTATATGCCGGCCGCGACCTCGAAGGCGTCCCCCGTGACCAGGATGGTTCCGCTGTTGGCGATCCCGCCGCTGAAGCTTTGGAGGTTGCCGACATAGATGCCGTACGCCGTCGATTTCGCCGAAACGCTGATCAGGCCGCTGTTGCTGACGCCGCCGCTGAAGGTTCCGACATCGCTGACGTAGATGCCTGCGGCCCCGGAGCCCGATGAGTTGACGAGGATGGTGCCGCTGTTGCTGATCCCGCCCAGGAATGTGGAGATGTCGCCGACGTAGATGCCGCGCGCTTCGTCTTCCGAGCTGACGTTGATCAGGCCGCTGTTGAAAACGCCACCCACGAAGGTGTTGACGCTCTCGGCGTAGATGCCAAAGGCGGAGTCAGACGGGAATCCGACCACGAGAATGGTGCCGCTGTTGACGATGTTGCCCACGAAGGTCGAGACGCCCTCAAGGTAGATGCCGAAGGCCGTATTATGGGCGCTGACGTTGATCAGGCCGCTGTTGGTGATCCCGCCGTTGAAGGTAGTGAAGCCGGTGGCGTAGATGCCGGCGGCGTCGTCATCCGTCGCCGAGACGATGATGGTGCCGCTGTTGGTGATGCCGCCCAGGAATGTCGAGACGTCGCCGATATAGATGCCGAGCGCGTCGTCTTCCGAGGTGACGGTGATCCGTCCGCTGTTGATGATGCCGCCGGTGAAGGTCGACATGAAGGAGCCGTAGATGCCGACGGCCGAGCTTTCGCTTCCCGCGGCGAGGACGCCGATGGTGCCGCTGTTGGTGATGCCGCCCAGGAAGGTCGAGGTACCCGCGAGGTAGATGCCGGCAGCGTCGTCGCTGGTCGAGCGCACGCTGAGCAGGCCGCTG
>DASZHJ010000507.1:0-9703 GCA_035938015.1 Allostellaceae bacterium | reverse complement strand
GCGAGAATGTCGATGCCGCGCAGCATACGGTCGCGCGCATCGCTGCTGAACCTAACTTCTTTTGCAGCCATGATGGTTCCCCAGCTTTCTTAAGCGGCTTTGCGCTTGGAAGCGCTGCCTTCGATGATTCCGAGAATGTCGGATTCCTTCATGATGATGAGTTCCTCACCATCGATCTTGACCTCGCTGCCCGACCACTTGCCGAACAGGATCCGGTCGCCCGCCTTGACGTCGAGGGGGTGCAGCTTGCCGTCCTCCCCGCGCGCGCCCGGTCCGACCGAGATTACCTCGCCCTCCATGGGCTTTTCCTTGGCTGTGTCGGGAATGATGATGCCGCCCGCCGTCTTTTCCTCTTGCTCGATGCGACGGACCAGGACGCGGTCCTGCAATGGCCTGAACTTCATAGAGAAACTCCTCCTCTTGGTTTCCTTGGACGCCCCTCTGGGAGAGTAACGGTTGGCACTCTCGCGGAGTGAGTGCTAGGGCAAATAGAGGTTCATTCATTCTCTGTCAAGGGAGGGATGCGCTTTTAGCAGCACTCGACCGGCCACGCTGCTAAGCCTCTGACAGATTTAAGTTTTCCTTGATAATCCTGAGCGCATGATCAACATGGTCGAGGCCACGGGAAGCGCTCGAACATCGAGGTCGCCATGTCGAACCAGAACCTGTATCGCCAGCTGAACGGCTACCGGCTCACCACGGCGGAGATCTTGTATCATCTGCCCGACCACCCCGCGCTGCTGCAGAGCTTCGTGTGGCAGCAGCTCGATATGGCGCCGGAGTACCCGGTGCTTCACCGGTTCCTGGATTTCTGGACCCGCAATATCGAGGGCAAGCTGCATTCGGTGAAAGTGGCGCAGGCTCCCTTGATCTCTCCCGGCCGAATGCGTCACGCGCAGGTCTCGCTAAGCCTGCACTAGGTCCCGCCCCTGAAATTCGTAAGGCGAATTTCAGGGATAAGCGGGCCACTAACTTATTGAACCTAGTGTGATTCAGCTTCCGAAGTTCGCTTGCGAACTTAGGAGTCACCACACTAGGGTCCGCTCCAGGCGCCATGCGGCGGCTTGGCTCTTGCCAAGCCGCCGCCGCCGCGCGCAGTCTCGCGGCGCTCCATGACCTCCATCGCGCCAACATCGCCAGCCTTCGCGACCGCTCGCGCGTCCGCCTCGCGCCGCGATCGTGATATCGCGCTCTGGCTCTTCGGCTGCGCGGCCATGATCTTTCTCATGGTGGTGATCGGCGGCGTCACGCGGCTCACCGAGTCCGGCCTCTCCATAACGGAGTGGCAGCCGATCGCAGGCGTCATCCCGCCGTTGAGCGATGCCGACTGGACGCGCGAGCTCGAGCGCTACAAGGCGATCCCGCAATACCAGGCGATCCACGCGAGCATGACGCTCGCGGAGTTCAAGACGATTTTCTTCTGGGAATATCTGCACCGGCTCTGGGGCCGGCTCATCGGCGTCGCCTTCGCCGCGCCCTTCCTATGGTTCCTCTGGACGCGCCGGCTCTCCTGGGCGCTCGTGCCGAAGCTCGCGGTGCTGCTGGTGCTGGGCGGGCTCCAGGGCGCGCTGGGCTGGTACATGGTGGAGAGCGGCCTCGCCGATCGCATCGAGGTGAGCCAATACCGCCTCGTGGCACACCTCGCCGCCGCCGTGGCGCTTTATCTCGCGATCCTTTGGGTCGCACTCGATCTATGGCCGTCGGCGGCACGCGAGATCGCCGCGGCTCCTTGCTCGAGCTTGCGGCGCGCGCTCACCGCGCTGCTCGGCCTCGCGCTCCTGACGCTCGCCGCTGGCGGCTTCGTCGCGGGCCTGCGCGCGGGCTACATCTACAACACGTTCCCTCTCATGAACGGGGCGCTCGTTCCCTCGGATTACGCAACCGTCAGCCCCTGGTACCTCAATCCCTTCGAGAGTCTCGCCGCCGCGCAGTTCGATCACCGGCTTCTGGCGGAGCTGACTTGGCTCTCGGCGATCGGCTTATGGCTGTGGTCGCTGCGGCTCGATCTCGCTCGCCCGCTGCGGGTGGCCATGCACGCCCTCGCGGCCGTCGCGACGCTCCAGCTCTGCTTGGGCATCGGCACGCTGCTGCTGGTGGTGCCGCTTCCGCTTGCCGTCGCGCACCAAGCGGGCGCGCTGCTGCTGGTGACGGCGATCCTGGCGGCGCGGCATGCGGCGCAGCGGCCCAAAATGGACGCGCTGTCGCCGGCAGCGCTATAGTTCACGCGGGTCCGGAGGCGACCGCGATGGCCGATTTCCCGAAGCGTTCATTGGAGGACTGGCAGGCGCTCGCGGCGAAGGAGCTCGGCGGCAAGCCCGTGGAGTCCCTCGTGTGGCAGACGCCGGAGGGCATCGCGATCAAGCCGCTCTATACGGCCTCGGACCTCGAGCGGCTCGCGCACGTCGACAGTCTGCCGGGCTTCGCGCCCTTTCTGCGCGGCGTGCGCGCCACCATGTACGCGAACCGGCCCTGGACGATCCGGCAGTACGCGGGCTTTTCCACCGCGGAGGAGTCCAACAAATTCTACCGGGAGAACCTGAAGGCGGGGCAGATGGGCCTCTCGGTCGCCTTCGACCTCGCCACTCATCGCGGCTACGACAGCGATCATCCGCGCGTGGTCGGCGACGTCGGCAAGGCCGGCGTCGCCATCGACAGCGTCGAGGACATGAAGATCCTGTTCGACGGCATTCCGCTCGACAAGATGACGGTCTCGATGACCATGAACGGCGCCGTGCTGCCGGTGCTGGCTGGCTTCATCGTGGCGGCGGAAGAGCAGGGCGTGCCGGCCGAGAAACTCCAGGGGACGATCCAGAACGACATCCTCAAGGAGTTCATGGTCCGCAACACCTATATCTATCCGCCCGAGCCCTCCATGCGAATCGTCGCCGATATCATCGAGTACACGGCGAAGCACATGCCGAGGTTCAATTCGATCTCGATCTCCGGCTATCACATGCAGGAGGCGGGAGCGACCTGTGTGCAGGAGCTCGCCTTTACGCTGGCGGACGGCCTCGACTACGCGCGGGCCGCGCTCTCGCGCGGTCTCGACATCGACGCCTTCGCGCCGCGGCTCTCGTTCTTCTTCTGCATGGGCATGAACTTCTTCATGGAGATCGCGAAGCTGCGTGCCGCGCGGCTCCTTTGGGCGAAGCTCATGAGCGGGTTCCAGCCGAAGCATCCCGCAAGCCTGCAGCTTCGTACGCACGTGCAGACCTCGGGCGTCAGCCTCACCGAGCAGGATCCCTACAACAACATCGTCCGCACCACGATCGAGGCTCTGGCGGCGGTGCTGGGCGGCACGCAATCCCTGCACACGAATTCCTTCGACGAGGCCATGGCCTTGCCGACGCCCTTCTCGGCGCAGATCGCCCGCAACACGCAGCTCATCATCGCGGAGGAGGCCGGGATCACCCATGTCGTGGACCCGCTCGGCGGCAGTTATTACGTCGAGAGCCTGACACAGTCGGTCGCGTCCGCCGCCATGGACCTGATCGATGAGGTCGAGAAACTCGGCGGCATGACCAAGGCGGTGGAGCAGGGGCTGCCGAAGCTGCGCATCGAGGAGGCGGCGGCGCGCCGTCAGGCGCGTCTCGACCGCGGCGAAGAGGCGATCGTCGGCGTCAACAGGTACAAGTCCGGCGGCATGCCGCCGGTGAAGCTCCTCGACATCGACAACACCAAGGTTCGAGACCAGCAGATCGCGCGCCTGAAGCAGGTCCGGGCCAAACGCGATCAGGACCGCGTGCGCCAAAGCCTGGAGGCGCTCACCCGAGCGGCCCGGAGCGGGCAGGGCAACCTGTTGGCGCTGGCGGTCGAGGCCTCGCGAGCGCGCGCCACCGTGGGCGAGATCTCCGATGCGCTCGAGAGTGTATTCACGCGCCACCGCGCCACCATCCGCTCCGTCTCCGGCGTCTATGGCGCGCTCTACGAGGGCGACGAAGGGTTCACGCGCACCCAGCGCGAGGTCGAGAGCTTCGCCCGGACCGAGGGCCGACGCCCGCGGATGCTCGTCGTCAAGCTGGGCCAAGACGGCCACGATCGCGGCGCCAAGGTGATCGCCACCGCCTTCGCCGATATCGGCTTCGACGTCGACGTGGGTCCGCTTTTCCAGACGCCCGAGGAAGCCGCGCGCCAGGCCATCGAGAACGACGTCCATGTGATCGGTGTCTCGACACAGGCCGCGGGCCACAAGACGCTGGTGCCGGCGCTCTTGGCGGCGCTTCGCCAGGAAGGCGGCGACGATATCCTCGTGATCTGCGGCGGCGTCATCCCGCCGCAGGATTACGAGTTCCTGATGCGTGCGGGCGTCTCGGCGGTCTACGGCCCCGGCACCAACATCCCGATCGCCGCCGGCGAGATCCTGAAGCTCATCGCCAAGCGACGGATGGCGGCCTAGGCACTGTCCAGCCAGCCGGCGGCTCGAGGAAGCGGACCATCTGGTACTCGTCGAGGTAGCGATCGCCGTGCTTGAGCGCGCAGGGATCGACGCCACAGATCTCGAAACCATGGCGCCGATAAAGGCGATAGGCCCGCTCGTTCGTCGTCACCACCGAGAGCTCGATCAAGATGACGCGCCCACGCGCTCGCTCGACGATGCCGTCGACCAGCGCCGAGGCGAGCCCGCTAGCGCGTGCGGGCGGACGGACGTACATGCCCGTCAGCATTCCTTTGTGGCGCTCGGTGACGAAGGTTGGAATCGTCAGCCGGGCGATCCCCATGGGCTCGGTGCCGATGCTGCCGAGAAGCACGTCCGAGCTCGCCAGGCGCCGCTCGAAATGGACGAGCGGCTCCGCGGCCTCTGCCTCGAACGTGGAGCCATAGGCGTAGGGATGTTGCCGCAAGGCCTCCAACCGAAGCTCCCGATAGAGCGCGGCATCCGAGGTTTCGAGCAAGCGGATGGTCAAGCGAGGATCGGTCACGGGCTGAGCCTACTCAAGAGAATGGGGGCGGGACAACCGTGGCTGGCGCGCATGACAGCGTTCCCTGCACCCACCCTGTTAACCCAGGGTCATCCGCGCTATCTATGCGGCAATGGCCATTCTGTTCTTCATCGTCTTCATTGACCTGCTGGGCTTCGGGATCATCATTCCGCAGCTGCCCTTCTACGGCGTGCATTTCGGCGCGAGCCCGGCCGCGGTGACGTTGCTCATGTCCTGCTACTCGCTGGCACAGTTCTTCATGTCGCCGGTGCTTGGCCGCCTCAGCGATCGGATCGGTCGGCGGCCGGTCCTGCTGGTGAGCATGGTCTGCTCGTGCCTGGCTTATCTCTGGCTCGGCTTTGCGAGCGCGCTCTGGATGCTGTTCACTGCGCGCCTGCTGGCCGGCGCCGGCGCCGGCAACATCGCGGCGGCGCAGGCCTACGTCACGGACATCACCAGCTCCGAGGCGCGCGCCAAGGGCATGGGCATGATCGGCGCCGCCTTCGGCCTGGGTTTCACCATCGGCCCGTGGCTCGGTGGCGTCGTCGCCGGCCCCAACCCCACCGCGGAGGACCTCCAGCGGCCGGCCTTTCTCGCCGCCGGCCTTTCGGCCCTCGCCTTCGTGCTGGTGATCGCGCTCTTGAAGGAGAGTCTTCCCGAGGCCGGCGCGCCGACGCGCGCCAACCGCTGGGAGCTCGCACGCTCAAGCATGGCCCGGCCGACACTCCGGCTGCTCATTCTGCTGTTCTTCGCGATCACCGCGGCTTTCGCGGGCATGGAGACCACCTTCGCGCTCTGGACGAAGGAGGCCTTCGGCTGGGGACCGCAGCAGGTGGGTTGGGTGTTCTTTTTCGTGGGCTGCGTCCTGATCGTGGTGCAGGGCGCGCTGATCGGACCGCTTTCGCGCCGCTTGGGCGAAGCGCGCCTCGTCCTTATCGGCTCGGCCGCCATCGCGCTCGGTCTCGGCGCCGTCACCTTGGCGGGCGGCTTGCCAATGTTGCTGTTCGCAAGCGCCTGTCTGGCTGTTGGCATGGGTCTGCTCAACCCTTCCATCAACGCGCTGATCTCGCGGCAGGCGGGCGCCGAGGAGCGCGGCGGCATCCTGGGTGTCGCACAGTCGGGTGCGAGCCTCGCTCGCGTGGTGGGACCCGCCGTCGCGGGTCCGCTTTTCGAGCTGATCGGCCGCAACGCGCCCTATTACGTCGGCACCTTGGTCATGCTCGCGGTATTGGTCTTCGCGCTGCGTCTGCCGCGCGAGCAGGCGACGCTTCCGGGTGCCGAGCCGGAGCGCGCGTCATGAGCGGGCGCGACAGGCGCGGCAACGCGACGCCCATGTCTTCGAGCGGAGACACCGCGGCCGAGCTGCGCTCGCTCGCCCGGCTGATTCCTTACCTCTGGCCCAAGAATGCGTCCGACCTGCGCCTTCGCGTGGTCGTGGCGCTGGTGTTCCTGGCGCTCGCGAAGCTGATCAATGTCGGGGTCCCCGTTCTCTACAAGCGGGCGATCGATGCACTGACGCCCGGCACGGCAGCCGTGATCGTCGTGCCGGTGATGCTGGTGATCGCTTACGGGGGCGCGCGGGTGCTGGCGCAGGTATTCGGCGAGCTCCGCGACGCGGTCTTCGCGAAGGTCGGCCAGCGCGCGGTCCGGCAGATCGCACTCCGGACCTTCCGCCACCTGCACGCCCTGTCGTTGCGCTTCCATCTGGAGCGCCAGACCGGCGGTCTCTCGCGCGCGATCGAGCGCGGCATCCGCGGCATGGATTTCCTGCTGTCCTACATGCTGTTCAGCGCCATTCCGACCGTGCTGGAGATCGCGCTGGTCGCGGGCATCCTCTGGAGCTACTTCGACTGGACCTTCGCCGCGGTGACGCTGGTCACCGTCGTGCTCTACGTGGTCTTCACCTTTGCGATCACGGATTGGCGCGTGCGCTTCCGGCGTGAGATGAACGATCGCGACAGCGAGGCCAACACCCGGGCGATCGACAGCCTGCTCAATTTCGAGACGGTCAAATATTTCGCCAACGAAGCGCACGAGGCGAGCCGCTTCGACGTGGCGCTGCAGGCCTATGAGAAGGCGGCGGTGAAGAGCCAGACTACGTTGGCGTTTCTCAATGTGGGCCAAGGCATCATCATCGCGGTGGGGCTGGTGGTAGTCATGCTGCTCGCGGGGTCGGGCGTCGCCGCCGGTCGGCTCACCGTGGGCGCTTTCGTGATGGTGAACGCCTATCTGGTTCAGCTCTATATGCCGCTCAACTTCCTGGGCGTGGTCTATCGGAACATCAAGCAATCTCTGATCGATCTCGAATCGATGTTTCGGCTGCTCGACGTGAACGCGGAGGTGATGGATCGGCCGGGTGCCGCGCCGCTGGAAGTGACCCGCGGCGAGATCCTGTTCGACCACGTGTCGTTCCGGTACGACGAGCGCCGGCCTATCCTCGAGGACGTATCCTTTCGCGTGCCGCCCGGCGGCACCGTCGCCATCGTGGGCTCCAGCGGTGCCGGCAAATCGACAATCTCGCGCTTGCTGTTCCGGTTCTATGATGTGGATGAAGGCCGGATCCTGATCGACGGCCAGGATATCCGCGATGTCACGCAAGACAGCCTGCGCCGCGCCATCGGCGTGGTGCCGCAGGATACGGTGCTGTTCAACGACAGCATCCGCTACAACGTCGCCTATGGCCGGCCCGGCGCCGGTGCCGAGGAGATCGAGGAGGCCGCGCGGCTCGCGAACATCCACGATTTCGTGGCGAAGCTGCCGGACGGCTACAAGACGCAGGTCGGCGAGCGCGGCCTCAAGCTCTCAGGCGGCGAAAAGCAGCGTGTCGCCATCGCCCGGGTGGTGCTGAAGGCCCCGAGGATCCTCGTCTTCGACGAAGCGACCTCGGCGCTCGACACCAAGACCGAGCGCGAGATCCAGGAGAATCTGGAGGAGGTCTCGCATGACCGGACCACGCTGATGATCGCGCACCGGCTCTCGACCGTGATCCACGCCGACGAGATTCTGGTGCTGGAGCAGGGCCGCGTGGTCGAGCGCGGCAATCATGCGGCGTTGCTGGCGAAGAGCGGCCTCTACGCCGCCATGTGGTCGCGCCAGCAGGAAGCCGCCCGAGCCGCTGAGCTCGCGGACGTGGCGGACTGAGCGATGAGCGATGGCGAGCACGAGCGCAAGCATATAAACCTCGCTCTGCAAGGCGGCGGCGCCCATGGCGCCTTCACCTGGGGTGTGCTGGACCGGATCTTGGAGGACGACCGGCTGCACATCGACGGCGTGAGCGGCACCAGCGCCGGCGCGATGAACGGTGCCATCATGGTCTCCGGCCACATCGCCGACGGCAGCGCCGGCGCGCGCAAGGCGCTTGAGCGATTCTGGGAGTCGGTGAGCGCGCTCGGTGCGCTGAGCCCGATCCACGCCACTTGGTTCGATCGCGCCGCCGGGAACTGGGACCTCGACGAGAGTCCCGCTTCGGTCTGGCTCGACACGCTCTCGCGCCTGGTCTCGCCCTACCAGACCAATCCGCTCAACCTCTCGCCGCTCAGCGGTTTGCTGACGCAGCTCGTCGACTTCGAAGCCCTGCGCAAGGGAGATGGTGCCCGGCTCTTCGTGTCGGCGACCAACGTCAACACCGGAAAGATCCGCGTGTTCGAGCGCAAAGAGCTGACGCTCGACATGCTTCTGGCCTCGGCGGCGCTGCCCACCGTGTTCCAGGCCGTCCAGATCGACGGCGAGGCCTATTGGGATGGCGGCTTCATGGGCAATCCCGCGATCTTTCCGCTGATCTACAACTGCACCGCCCGCGACGTCGTGATCGTGCAGGTGAATCCGCTCACCCGCGAAGGCGTGCCGAAGACGGCGGGCGAGATCATGAATCGCCTCAACGAGATCACCTTCAACGCCTCGCTCATGCGCGAGATGCGGGCGATCGCCTTCGTCCTCAAGCTGCTGGACGAGCTGCCCGGCGATCTCCCGGTGGTGCGCGGCCTCAAGCGCATGCACATCCATTTGATCGAGGACGAGCCCGCGATGGAATCGCTGGGTGTCGCGAGCAAACTCAATACCGACATGGATTTCCTGCTCTATCTAAAGCGCCTCGGCCGAGAGACCGCGGAGCGCTGGCTCAAAGAGAACTTCGACGCGCTCGGGCAGCGCTCGACGGTCGACATCGACAAGAGATTTCTGTGAGTGCGGTCAGGGTGGCGCCCGCACACGGTGCGACGCCCGGGTGATCGCCGAGCGCGCTACTGGCGAAGAGCGACGCGCTCGGGAGCTTCCGGATTCGATCGTGGAGGCTTGCACGCCTGCGTAACGCCCCGCGCAACGGACTGTGTCGCGCCTGATCCCATCCTTGCCGATGGTTCCGGCTCGAATGGTGCGGGCATTGCGCCTGCCCTTTCCAGGTCAAAGAGTTCGTGAGCCCAGTATTTTGCTTTTTCCTCTTTTCCCTTTAGATATCGGCGCCGAATGCTCTTATCCCCTGGCTCATTTACGCTCTTTTAACTCCGAATCCTTATCGTTTCCTTCGACACGGAAGCTAAGGGCAGTCGGCGGCGGCTTCGGGCCGCTGGCATCGCGACCAGGGGTTTTGACAGTGTTTTCAGCGGCAATTCCCACCGAGGCGCCCGGGCCTGCGAGCGCGCACCGGTTCCGCGCGCCGGCAACCCGCCCAGTCTCTCTCAGCACCCAACGTCGACGAGCGGCCTTCTGGCGAGGGCCGAAACCCCGAGCCACGCAAGACCAACTTTAAAGCCGAGTTTCACTATGACTCACACTCTCCGGAATCAGCC
>DASZHJ010000506.1:0-8614 GCA_035938015.1 Allostellaceae bacterium | reverse complement strand
ACGAAGACCCATCTTCTCGAGCTCGGCGAGGAGGTAACGGAAGTTGCGGAGGTCGGGCTTGTAGGAGCCGACATCCTCGGCCGTCACGATCGCGTCGAAGGTGACCTGCAGCTTCTTGTTGCTCTCGGCGAAGGAGGCGCGATCGACGTTCGAGAGGATGACCAGCTTGTAGTGCTGCTTCAGGTAGGCGAGCGCCGCCGCGCTGTCGGGAAAGGCGGGCCAGCGCGGCACCGAGCGGCCGAACTCGGCGGCTTGCGCCTCGCTCGCCGGGATCGTCCAACGCCGTCCCAGCGCGCGGAACGTATCCGCGAGAATCCCCGGATAGAGTTTTGCGGGCGTGGCCGTTTCGCAGCGGGACTCCTCCGCGCCGAAGGCCTCCAGGATCTGCTCGTCCGTGAGCGCGCGCCCGCCGGCGGCGACCCAGGGCTTGAGCTCCGCCAGGATGCCGCGCTCCCAATCGATCAGCGTGCCGTAGCAGTCGAAGGTGAGCGCCTTGAAGTTCCGCAGGTCCATGGCACCCATGCCTCACATCGGCAGCGTGTAGGCGGTCTTGACGATGGTGTAGAACTCGCGCGCATACGGCCCCTGCTCGCGCGGACCGTAGCTCGAGCCTTTGCGGCCGCCGAAGGGCACGTGGTAGTCGACGCCGGCGGTCGGCAGGTTGACCATCACCATGCCCGCCTGCGAGCGCCGCTTGAAGGCGCTCGCATGCTTCAGCGAGGATGTGACGATGCCCGAGGACAAGCCGAACTCGGTGTCGTTCGCGACCTCGAGCGCCTCGTCGAAATCCTTGACCCGCACCACCGAGGCGACCGGCCCGAACACCTCCTCCCGGTTGATGCGCATCTTGTTGTGCGTGTCCGTGAAGAGCGCCGGCGCCATGTAGTAGCCCTGGGTCGGCCGGTTCAGGCGCTCGCCGCCGAGCTTCAAGCTGGCGCCCTCGTCGCGCGCGATCTTGATGTAGCTCAGGTCTTGCTCGAGCTGCGGCGCGCTCACCACCGGGCCGATCTCGGTCTTGGGATCGAGCCCGTTGCCGACCACCAGCTTCTGCATGCGCTCGGCGAGCGCGCCCACGAACTTGTCATGGATGCCTTGCGTGACGATGAGCCGGCTCGAGGCGGTGCAGCGCTGGCCCGTGGAGAAGAAGGCGCCGTTGACCGCCGAGCCCACGGCGGTGCCGAGATCGGCGTCGTCCAGCACCACCAGCGGGTTCTTGCCGCCCATCTCGAGCTGGATGCGCGCGCCGCGGCCCGCCACGTGGTTGCGCACGGCGGCGCCCACCGACACCGATCCCGTGAAGCTCACGCCGTGGACGAAGGGCGATTTCGCGATGGTGTCGCCCACGACCGAGCCCGGCCCCATCACCAGGTTGAAGACGCCCGGCGGCAGGCCGGCACGGCTGATGATCTCGGCGAGCGCCCAGGCGCAGCCCGGCACGAGATCCGCCGGCTTGAACACCACGCAATTGCCGTAGGCGAGCGCCGGCGCGATCTTCCAGGCGGGGATCGCGATCGGGAAATTCCAGGGCGTGATCAATCCGACAACGCCCACGGGCTCGCGGGTGATCTCGACCTCCACGCCCGGCCTGACCGAGGGCAGCTTCTCGCCGCCATGGCGCAGCACCTCGCCCGCGAAGAACTTGAAGATGGCCCCGGCGCGTCCGGCCTCGCCGATCGCCTCGGCGATGGTCTTGCCCTCCTCGCGGGTCAGCAATTTGCCCAGCTCCTCCTTGCGCGCGAGGATCTCGGTGCCGATGCGGTCGAGGATGTCGGAGCGCTCCTGCAGGCTGCCCATGGACCATTTCGGGAAGGCCGCGGCGGCCGCCTCGATCGCCCGCTCCACCAGCGCGCGGTCGGCGCGCGCGTACTCGCCGATCACGTCCGAGAGATCGGCCGGATTGATGTTGCGGTTGACCTGCGGGCTCTCGATCCACTCGCCGGCGACGTAATTCTTGAGCTGGGCCATCAGCGTTTCTCCATCAGTATTCCCTGCGAGCCCCACCCCTCACCCCGACCCTCTCCCGCAAGGGGAGAGGGAGATGATGAGGAGCGCAGAAATTCCCCTCTCCCCCTGCGGGAGAGGGAGGGGCCCGCTGCGAAGGCAGCGGGAGGGTGAGGGGTGAGGCTGTGTCTCATCTCTCGGCGTTGCTAATGCGCCTTCGCCAGCGCTTCCGCGCGGATCTCGCTCAGCGACTGGCGGGGCGTGATCGCCTCGGGGTCGAGCTTGAGCTCGAGCACGGCGGGCCCGCCCGAGGCCTGGGCGCGCTCGAAGGCGGCGGCGAAATCCTCGGTGCGCTCCACCACCTCGCCGAAGGCGCCGTAGGCGCGCGCGAGCGCCGCGAAATCCGGATTGACCAGGTCGGTCGCCATGACGCGCTCGGGATAGTGTCGCTCCTGATGCATGCGGATGGTGCCGAGCATGTTGTTGTTGATCACCAGCACGATCACGTCGAGCTTGTACTGGACGGCGGTGGCGAGCTCCTGCCCCGTCATCTGGAAATCGCCGTCGCCGGCGAAGCACACGACGGGCCGGGTGGGATCGGTCACCTTGGCGCCGAGCGCCGCGGGAAATCCGTAGCCCATGGAGCCGCTGGTGGGTGCGAGCTGCGTGCCGAAGCCGCGATAGCGGTGGAAGCGGTGCAGCCAAGTCGCGAAGTTGCCGGCGCCGTTGGTGTAGGCGGTCTCCGGCGGCATGTGCTGGTCGAGCCAGCGCACGATCTCGGCCATCTGGATCTTGCCGGGCGAGCGCGGCGGCGTCTGCCAGGCCACGAAATCGGCCCGCGCCGCCTCGGTCCAGGATTTCCAGCGCGGCGCCTCGATGATCGGCAGCTCGCCCAGCGCCTTGGCGAAGGCGCGCGGCGTCGCGTGGATCGCGATCTTGGGCTGGTAGACCCGGCCCAGCTCCTCGGCGTCGGGATGGATGTGGATCATGCGCTGGCGGGGTGTGGGAATATCGATCAGCGTGTAGCCGCTGGTGGTCATCTCGCCGAGCCGCGCGCCCAGCACGATCAGCAGATCCGATTCCTTGACGCGTTTGGCGAGCTTGGGGTTGATGCCGATGCCGACATCGCCGGCATAGCTGGAGAGCGCGTTGTCGAACCGGTCCTGCCTACGAAAGGCACAGCCCACGGGGAGCGCATTCGCCTGCGCGAAGGTCTCGATCGCGTCCACCGCGTCGGCATCCCACTGGCTGCCGCCCAGCAGCAGGAACGGCCGCTCGGCGCGCCGGAGCTCGTCGAGCACCTCGGCGACTTGGGCACCGCTCGGATGCGTCTCGACCTGGCGCCAGGGCTCGGCGTCGGCGACTTCCGCAGGCTCGCGCAGCATGTCCTCGGGGAGCGCCAGCACCACGGGGCCGGGCCGGCCGGAGGTCGCGACGTAATAGGCGCGGCTGATGAACTCCGGGATCCGCTTGGGGTCCTCGATCTGCGCCACCCACTTCGCGAGCTGGCCGAACATGCGGCGGTAGTCGAGCTCCTGGAAGGCCTCGCGCTCGATGGCGTCGCGCTGCACCTGGCCCACCAGCAGGATGAGCGGGGTCGAATCCTGGGTCGCGATGTGCAGGCCGGCGCTGGCATTGGTGGCGCCGGGGCCGCGCGTCACCATGACGATCGCGGGCTTGCCCCGGAGCTTGCCGTAGGCTTCGCCCATGATCGCGGCCCCGCTCTCGTGGCGGCAGGTGACGGTGCGGATCGAGTTCGCGTCGTAGAGCGCGTCCAGGATGGCGAGATAGCTCTCGCCGGGCACGCAGAACGCCGTGTCGGCACCGTGGATCTTGAGCTGATCCACCAGGATCTGCGCGCCGGTGCGCGCTCGGGCGGGAGCGGTCATCGTGGGCCTCGTGGCGGAAGACGGGAGCGGCGCCGTGCCCTCACTTGATCGGCGAGAACGAGGTCGGATTGAGGATCTTGCTCTCCTGGGTCTGGATCAAGGGCTGGATCTTGGCGACATAGGCCTTCCAGCCGGGATCCGCCTGCATCTGCGCGCGGCGCCGCGAGCGATCCTCGAAACTGTCGTAGCCCCACATGTGGATGATCTGGTTGAGCGGGCCGATCTCGGTGGTGAAATAGCCCACGAGCCGGCCGAGGATGCGGGTCTGGATCGCCATCCCCTCGCTCTCGTAGAGCCGCAGGTATTCGGCCGTCTTGCCGGCAAACAGCGTGTAGGTGCGTTGCTCCACGATCATGCGGGCCTCCTCGTTGCCGCGCGGGGGCGAGCGCCCCGCGCTTTGGGGCTCAGAGGTATTGGAGTTCGGCACCCCCGGCAATGGGCATTTGAGAGGATGTCCCATCCCTCGCGGGCATGGAACGCCTTGGGATGATCTCGATGAACGCCCGCGTGGGCCGCGCCTCAGCCCCCCATATCGACGGAGCCCGTATTGCCGTAGACGGCGACGCCGGGACTTCCCATCGGTCCGTAGCCTTCGAATGGCGGCAATTTGTATTTCCGCCAGGTCTCGTACCACGCGATATCCGCCTGGATCAGGAAATCGAGCGGCACCGGGGGATGGTTCGAGAGCTGGGTTCCGGGCTCGACGCACCAGGTGTCGAGGTGCGGGATGACGCCATGCGACATCAGGAACTCGAAGCCCTCGCGCGCCGATTTGACGGCGTCGGACACGGTGTCGAACCCCCAGGGCTGAGCCATCTCCAGGCCCGACACCATGTTCGGGCTGACTCGGCCCTCGCCGAAGATGCCGACGGCCTCGATGAGCCGCCGGACCCACAGATCGTAGCCGACATAGGTCTCCTTGCCCGGACAGATGGCTTGGAACAGGCGCCGGTCGAAGACCTCCAGGTTGGCATTGTGGCAGGTGATTCCAGCCTCTCTCATCTGCTGCAATTTCTCGAGTGGCTGGGACTCCGTGATCATCACGATGGGAATGCGGTGTCCGATGCGCTCGCGGATCGCGGCCACGTAGGGACTGTTGAAGTCCGCGGCGTTGTCGGGGCCGCCGCGCAGTTTCCGGACGATCGATCCTCCCGTCATGATGACGGTGATCATGCGCTTGGCCGGATCCGGCTCTTGCGCCATCGCCGCCAGCACCTCGACCACCTTGGCCTTGTCCTTGATCGCATCCGCGGTGACGTGGTCGCCGCTCAGGCGCCGGATCTCGCGGAGGTTGTAGTTGATGTCGCAGAACTTGCATTCCTCCTTGTCGCCCCAGTAGTGGCAGGCGCGGAAGGTCGTGATGAACGCATAGGAGTCGTAGAGCAGCGGCACCACCTGCTCGTAGCGCATGCCATCGTCGAAGGCGGCGCCGTAGTACTGCGGCTTCGCCGGGAAGACGATCTCGGCAACCGCCTCGGCGTTCTCGCGCAGCGTCAGTTTCCCATCGATGAGGTCGATGACGTAGGGCGAGGCGTGATTGAGGACGAGCCTCACCCAAGTGCGCCGCAGCTTGTAAGGGCCGTCCCGAAAGATCATGTCCTCGGGCGCCGCGGTGCTCACCCCTTCGCCCATCTCGTCGTGCTCGGAGATGTTGTAGGAGAACAGGTAATAGGCCTGGCTGCGACAGCCCTTTGCCGCCGCGAGCGCGGTGGGGGTCAGGCGCAAGCCGAGCCGAAGCAGATCCTCCTTGAGAATGACCTCCATCGGAACGTCCGGATACTTCGCGGCGTAGTCCTCGACGGTGGGTGTCGCGCGGGTCGCAACGGCGTCCATGTCTTCGCTCCTGTTCCCGACGCGCCCGATAGTACCTCCTGCCGCCGAACAGGTCCTTGCGAAGTTGCTAGGATTCCGGCCAAAAACGGCATATTATAGCTGCCTATAGCGATTTCGTGGAATAAGATGTCAAAGCTGTCCATCGCGGCGGTCGATCGCAAGATTCTGAGGATCCTGCAGGAGGATGGCAGGATCACGAACGCCGATCTCGCCGAACGGGTGGGCTTGTCGCCCTCGCCGTGCCTGCGACGCGTCCGGCTCCTGGAAGAGGCCGGCATCATCCGCCGCTATGTGACGCTCCTCGATCCCGATGCGCTCGGGCTCGGCGTTGCCGCCTTCGTCGAGATCCGCCTCGGCCCCAAGAACACGGCGACGGCGGCCGCGTTCGAGAATGCAATCAAGAAATACTCCGAGATCATGGAGTGTCACATCATGACCGGGGAATACGATTACCTGCTGCGCATCGTCGTGGCGGACATTCCGAGCCTGCGCGCCTTCGTGATGAACCAGCTGCTGTCGGTGCCGGGCGTCGAGGCGACGCGCTCGAGCTTTTCCCTGGGTCAGGTGAAATACACGACGGCACTGCCGCTCGATATCGGCGAGCCGTCGCCGCCCAGGAGACGGCGATAAAACCTTGCGGCACGCCTCAAAAAACTCGCTCCCGCTCCAGGTTCCACTTGAGCGCGCCCTTCTCGGTGGCGTGCGTCAAGCCGAAGAGGTAGCCCCGCCCCGAGGTATTGAGCTTTGCCGTGGGCGGCAACGGTCAAATGCGGGGCGACTATTCCGTCACGGCATAGCGGGTCATCATGCCGCCGGCCATGTGATCGACGACGTGGCAATGAAACAGCCAGACGCCGGGGTTGTCGGGCTGCATGTCGACCGCCTCCGTGGTGGCAGGAAACACCTCGACAGTGTCGATCCGCGCGCCGCGGCGCAACACGGTATTCCCATGCCAATGCGCGGTATGGATATCGGCCTCGTTGCCGAGCCCGATCACGTACCAGCGCACGCGCTCGCCCCGTTTCATGACGAGCCCGCCGAGGTTGCCATAGAGCAGACCGTTGATGGCGTGCTTCTTGTTGCTCTCGATGAAGTCCTCGTCCTTCTTGCGCACGCGGCGCGGCGCCCCGGCGAAGCGGCGAATGTTCTGGTCGAGGTAGGGGCTCAGGTTCTCGTCGAAGATCATGAAGAGCGTGACGAATTCGCGCTCGACGCTCGCGGGCGTGCCGTCGGGCTTGGCCCGCCCGGCGCGTGTCACGATGATCGCCCCCACCAGTCCCGCATAGATATCGACGCTCTCATGATCGTGGGCATGATAGAGCCACGCGACGGAGTCGGGGTCCGAGGGCCCGGGCCCCGCGCGCTCCGGAACCGTCCAGTGGTAGACGTACTGGCCAGCCGGCGGCACGTCCGCGCCCGTCTCGGGCATGGCGTTGGCCTCGTGCGCATGGCCCGAGGCCGCGCCAGCGGTCATGTAATGCGCGCCTTCGGACGATTTGTCGTAGAGCACGCCGTGGGGATGCATGCCCGCGGGCAGACGCGTGTGATTGCAGAAGAAGACCGTGATGGTATCGCCGACCTCGGCGTGGATGATCGGGCCGAGGATGCCGAGATATTGCTGGTCCGGCGCGCGCGGCTTAGGGGTCGCGAAGCTGGCGTCGGTGTATTCGCGGTAGACGGCCTTCAGATATTTCCGACCGATCCGGTTTTCCGACTGCCGCAGGAATATCGACTCTTCCTTGGTGAAGGGCTCGCCGGTAAGGGGGCTCACGGGATATGACGGCGCGTAGTCCCAGACGATCTCGTCGGCCGCGATGTAATAGGTCCGCTCGGCGGCGCCCGCGGCGGGCATCGCGAGGCAGACCAGCAGCGCGCCGGCAACGGCGGCTCGCCACGCGGCCGCGTCCCGGCTCAGAACACCTTCTCCCACTCCAGGTTCCATTTGAGCGCGCCCTTCTCGGTGGCGTGCGTCAGGCCGAAGAGATAGCCCAGGCCGTATTTCAGCTCGCCGAGGCTCGGCCCGAGATCGACCTTGCCGTAGACGACCGGGCCCGCGCGGAGCTGCTGATCGCGAATGCCTCGAACTCGATCGAGCTCGCCCGCGTCTCCGAAGATCTCGAAGCCGGGCTTGAGTTCTTTCCTGAAGGTCCAGAGCGATTGCCACGCGTAGTTGAAATCGACGCTCTTGGTGTCGTTGTTCGGGCCGAAGCCGTGCGCCAGGAACAGGTTCAGCACGTGGACCGTGTTTCCCCATTCCTTCTGCAGCGTGGGGCCGATCTCGAAATGATTGGCATTGCCGACGCGCGTGGACTTGCCGATCTCGGCGAAGATGCCCGGGTCGAGCCAGTAGGCGCCCTGGTCGGTGAGCTCGAACGTGTTCTCCCAGTTGATCTCGTCCAGGCGCCGCGGCGGATCGCCGGCGGTGCGCGACCACGCGAACTCCAGCTCCGTGCCCCACCACGGGAGCACGCCATAGCCGAGCTCGAGGGTGCCGGTCTCGTTGTGCTTGTTCCCGGGATTGGGATCGAATGTGTAAGAGCCGTTATGCTCGACCTCGAACTCCTGGTACTCGACGATCGGCGCATGGATGGTGAAATCGGCGCGCGCGGCATGCGCGAGCGCGAGACCGGCCGAGACCAGCGAGATGATCACCGCCGCCCGAGTGACCGCGCGTGTCGGCGCGGTGCTGAACCAGCGCATGAGCACGAGCAGCACGACCACCGTCGCCGCCCAGAAGGCGAGCTGGATGCCCTCGGGGCGCGCGACATAGCCGATGAGCACGTGCAGCACGCGGCCGGGCACGCTGTCCTCGTCGAGGAGCCACGACGTATCCCAGATCTGATTGCCGAGCGAGGGCAGCACGTCCGCCTGGTTCAAGAAGAACGCGCCCTGGGAGGCGAGGCCCGCCGCGAGCAGCAGGATCATCCAGCTGGTGACCGAGAACAGGTATC
>DASZHJ010000505.1:0-13322 GCA_035938015.1 Allostellaceae bacterium | reverse complement strand
GGCGGAGGATCCACACGTCGAGCTGGATCGGCTGCGCGCGGCGGTCTCCTCGATGCAGAGCGCGATCGACGCCTTGCTCGCCGAAAGCGACGTCGCTCGCGGCGGCGAGCATCGCGACATCCTCGAGACCTACCGCATGTTCGCGGCGGACCGCGGCTGGATCCAGCGCATTCGCGAAGCCGTGCGCAGCGGCCTCACGGCCGAGGCTGCGGTGCAGAAGGTGCAGGACGACACCCGGCACCGCATGAGCCAGGCGAGCGACCCCTATATCCGCGAGCGCCTGATGGACCTGGAGGATCTCACCAACCGCCTGCTCCAGCATCTCGCGGGCAAGCCTATCTCGGCCTCGCTCTCGGAGCTGCCGGACGAATTCGTGCTGGTGGCGCGCTCGCTTGGGCCGGCGGAGCTCCTGGACTACGACCGCCGCCGGCTGCGCGGGGTGGCGCTCGAGGAGGGTTCGGCCACTGCTCACGTCGCGATCGTCGCGCGCGCGCTCGATATTCCGATGGTCGGGCGGCTCCGCGGCGCGCTGCATCGGATCGAGATGGGCGATCTGGTGGTGGTGAACGGGGACGAGGCGCAGGTGCTGGTGCGGCCCGGCGAGGACATCCTGCAGGCTGTCGACCAGGCGATCAAGGTTCGACTCGGTGAGCGTGCCGGCTACGCCGCGTTGCGCGCGCTCCCGGCGGCGACACGGGACGGCGTCCAGATCGACCTGCACCTCAACGCGGGCCTCACGCTCGACCTGCCCTACCTGGACGAGACCGGCGCCGCCGGTATTGGGCTCTTTCGCACCGAATTGCCATTCATGATCCGGAATGCGTTTCCGGGCGTCAAAGCGCAGGTTGAGCTTTACGCCCGCGTCCTCGAGCAGGCGCGGGAGCGGCCGGTGGTGTTCCGCACGCTCGACATCGGCGGCGACAAGCTGCTGCCCTACCTGCCCGAGACCGAGGAGGAGAACCCCGCGATGGGCTGGCGCGCGCTGCGCATCTCGCTCGATCGTCCGGCGATGCTGCGTCAACAGGTGCGTGCGCTCCTGCGCGCCAGCTCGGGACTGCCCCTGCGTGTCATGTTTCCCATGGTTGCGGAGGTCGCGGAGTTCGATGCCGCGCGCGCGATCCTGGAGACAGAGCTTCAGCGCGAGCGCAAGCGCGGCGGCGGCGTGCCGAGCGCCGTCAAGGTCGGCGTGATGCTCGAGGTGCCCGCGCTGCTCTTTCAGCTCCCCATGCTGCTCTCGCGGGTCGATTTCGTCTCCATCGGCACCAACGACCTCGCCCAGTTCCTGTTCGCGAGCGATCGCGGCAATCCTCGTCTCACTGACCGCTACGATACGCTCGCCCCGGGCTTCCTGAGCGCCATCGCCGAAGTCGTGCGCGGGGCGCATGAGCGCGGCGTGCCCTTGAGCGTATGTGGCGAGATGGCGGGATCGCCGCTCGATGCCATGGCGCTGGTGGGATTGGGCCTGCGCACCCTCTCCATGAATTCCGGAGGGATCGGTCCCGTTAAGGCGATGATCCGGAGCCTTGCCTTGGCGCCGCTGGAGGAGTTCCTGAGCCACCACCTCGGTGCGGGGGACCACAGCCTGCGCGCCAAGCTGCGGGCCTTCGCGAGGGACCATGGCGTTGCTGTTTAACCGTCCGTCAACTGGAAGTGTGCGAAGATTTCCTGCCCGAACCCGCCGCAGGCGTTGCGATAGCCGGCCGTAACTGATAAAAATTGCAGCTCCGGCTGCGGGTGACACGGCCGACGAGGATCCAGGAAATTCGGCCTCGGGGGAGAGCGGAGAGGTTCGCGCGAATGGGGTTTCTTTCGCGGTTCAGTCGCGACGACGCTGACGACACCGAATTTGAGGACGAGTTCGATCTCAGCAATGCGGCGCTCAAGCGCTCGCACAGCGTAGGGGCGCTGTTGCGCCAGGCGCGGCAGGGCTTCGGCCGCGATGTTGGACAGATCGGTGCCGCGCTCCGGATCCGGGCATCCCATCTGCAGGCGATCGAGGACGGGCGATACGAGGAGCTGCCGGGCGGCACCTACGCGATCGGGTTCATTCGCACCTATGCGGAGTATCTGGGCCTCGACGGTCCCGAGATGGTCCGCCGCTTCAAGCAAGAGGTCGAGGGCCAGGAATTCAAGAATGACCTGAGCTTCCCGATGCCGGTGAGCGAGCGGAGTGTGCCCGGTAGCACCATCCTGCTCGGAGGCGTGATCGTCGCCCTCTGCGGGTACGGCATCTGGTACTACATATCGTCCACCGATCACGGGCGGTCGGAGCAGGTTGCCGCCGTTCCAACGGCGCTGTTGGCTCCGCCTTCGGAAGCCACGATACCAGCCCCGCCCAGCGATGCGGCCGCCGCGGCGCCGTCTACGGCGGTGACGGCTGCGAGCGCGGCGCCGTCCGCTCAGCCGACCGCGCCCGTGCCCGCGCCAGCGCCTCAATCGGCGTCTGAAAGTGCGGTTTCCCAGTCCATTCTGCTGGCGCAGGCGCGAACGCAGGCGGTGCCCGCGCAACCTCGTGGATTGCCGCCTCCCGCTCCTGACAGCCAGATGGCGAGCCTCCCTGCTCCCGCGACCGCGCCAACCACTGCTCCGGTAGATCCTGCCCATCTCTTCGGTGTGACTACGGGCCCCTATCGGATTGCGTTGCGGGCAACCGGCGACTGCTGGCTGGAGGTCCGCGACGGCGATACCATGCTGTTCAAGCGGATGCTGCGCCCGGGAGACGTTTACCGGATGCCGGATAAGGCCGGACTGACCATGCGCGTCGGCAACGCCAAGGGGGTCGAGGTGTCCGTGGATGGCAAAGCCCTGCCAGGCCCTCAGGTTGTTGATTTGCTTCGCAAGACGGTCGCCATCGATCCCCGCGAGATCTTGGCCGCGGGTGCGGGAGCCAAGGGCATCCAATAGGCTCCAGCGTTCGGACCCCGCGTTTTGCCGCTGGTCTGGAAACGCGCTATAAGGCAGCTCATATCGGTTCCCCTAAGCCGGTGCCGGACAAGCGTCCAGTGAGGAGCAATTCCCCATGACGGTGCGAGCCTATCGAGAGATTCTACGACGCAAGAGCCGACAGATCCGGGTGGGGAAGGTTCCGGTCGGCGGCGAGGCGCCGATCACAGTCCAGTCCATGACCAACACGCTCACCACGGACGCCGAGGCGACGATACACCAGATCGAAGCGCTCACCCGCGCGGGCGCGGATATCGTCCGCGTCTCCTGCCCCGACGAGGGCTCGACCGCTGCCCTCAAGGAAATCGTGCGCCGCTCGGAGGTGCCGATCGTGGCGGACATCCATTTTCACTACAAGCGGGCCATCGAGGCCGCCCAGGCCGGTGCCGCCTGTCTGCGCATCAACCCGGGCAACATCGGTTCCTCCCAGCGGGTGCGTGAAGTGGTGAAAGCCGCGAAGGACCACGGCTGCTCCATGCGGATCGGGGTGAACGCCGGCTCCCTCGAGAGGGATCTTCTGGAGCGCTACGGCGAGCCTTGTCCCGAGGCGATGGTAGAGAGCGCGCTCACCCACGCGAAGATCCTTGAGGACAACGACTTCTTCGAGTTCAAGATCTCTTGCAAGGCCTCCGACGTGTTCCTGGCGGTCGCCGCCTATCAGCAGCTTGCGGAAGCCTGCGACTATCCGCTGCATCTCGGCATCACAGAGGCGGGCGGTCTGGTTGGCGGCACCGTGAAATCCTCCGTTGGGCTCGGCATGCTGCTTTGGGGCGGGATCGGCGATACCATCCGTGTTTCGCTCTCGGCGGATCCGGTCGAGGAGGTCCGGGTCGGCTACGAGATCCTTAAATCTCTGCAGTTGCGCCGGCGCGGTGTCACGGTCATCGCGTGCCCCTCTTGCGCGCGCCAGCAATTCAATGTGATCAAGACCGTCGAGGCGCTCGAGGAGCGCCTGGCTCACATCACGACCCCGATCACGCTCTCGGTCATCGGCTGCGTGGTCAACGGGCCCGGCGAGGCGCGTGAGACCGACGTCGGCTTCACCGGCGGCGGCAACGGCACGCATCAGGTCTATGTGGCGGGCGTGCCCGATCACCGCCTCAAGGATGCGGACATCGTCGAGCACTTGGCGCAGCTCGTCGAGGACAAGGTGAAGCAGATCGAGGCCAAGAAGGCCGCCGCCGAGGCGGCGCCGCAGGCGGCGCAGTAGCGCCGCCTGTTCGATCGCGTGTGATGCCCACACTGCAGCCGGTCCGCGGCACACAGGATCTTCTCCCCGCCGAGCAGAGCCGGCACCGTCGCGTCTCGGAGACGGCGCGGCTGATCGCCGAGCGCTACGGCTATCAGGAGATCGCCACGCCGATCTTCGAGTTCACCGAGGTGTTCTCGCGTCCGATCGGCGAGACCACCGACATCGTCGTCAAGGAGATGTACACCTTCCGCGACCGCAGCGGCGACGAGATCACGCTTCGGCCCGAATACACCGCCGGCATCGTCCGCGCGATAATCTCCAACGGTCTGACCCAGAACCTGCCGCTGAAGTTCTTCGCGAGTGGGCCGATGTTCCGCCACGAGCGACCGCAGAAGGGTCGATTCCGCCAATTCCACCAGATCGACGTGGAGCTCATCGGCGTGCCGCAGCCGCAGGCGGATGTGGAGGTGATCGAATTAGGCGCGGAGATCCTTCGTGAGCTCGGCATTCTCGAGCGCACCGTCCTGGAGCTCAATACGCTCGGCGACACCGCAAGCCGGCGCGCCTATCGCGAGGCGCTCATCGACTATTTCGGCAAGCACGCCGCGGACCTTTCCGAGGACAGCCGGCGTCGTCTGGAGGTCAACCCGCTCCGCATCCTCGATTCGAAAGACGAAGGCGACCGGCGAATCTCGGCGGGAGTCCCGAGCTTCGATCAATATCTCAACGACGGCAGCCGCAGGTTCTTCTCCCAGGTTCGTGCCGGGCTCGACCACCTCGGCATTGGCTATCAACTGAGCCCCCGGCTGGTGCGCGGCCTCGACTACTACTGCCACACGGCCTTCGAATTCGTGACCGAGCATCTGGGCGCGCAGGGCACCGTCTTGGGCGGCGGCCGTTACGACGGGCTGATGGCGCTCATGGGCGGGCCGGATACTCCTGGGGTCGGCTGGGCCGCTGGGATCGAGCGCTTGGCGATGCTGATCGCGGATCCAGCACCCGCGCCCCGGCCGATTGTCGTGGTGCCGGTGGGCGAGAAAGGCGAGACGGTGGCGCCCGGGATCGCGCGCGACCTGCGGCGGGCGGGGTTCCACGTCGACCTCGGGTATTCCGGCAACGTGAGTCGGCGCATGAAGCGCGCCAACAAGATCCACGCCCGTGTCGCGGTGCTGATCGGCGAGGACGAGCTCGCCCGCGCGGCGGCGACCGTGCGCGACCTCGATGGCGGCAGCCAATCCGAGGTGCCACTTTCGCAGCTCGCGGAGCGCCTCGCCTCCTACCGCTAGGGTGATTCCGCCATGCCCGGCGGCGAAACAGCCGAAACGGGCGGGAGACTGCTCGTCATCGGCGCCGATCACCGAACCACGCCGGCGGCGTGGCGCGAGCAGTTTGCGCTTGTCGAGGCCAACCTCGCATCCGAGTTGGACCGGCTCCGAGCGAAGGGGTTCCAGGACCTGACGCTGCTCGCGACCTGCGAGCGCATCGAGCTCATCACCATGGGCCCCGAGGCCGACGCGGCGCGGCGCGACTTTGCCGCGTACCTCGCCGAGCGCCTCAGGGTCACGTCCGAGCAGTCGGCATCCGCGCTCTACACACATGAGGGCGCGCTCGCCCTGCGCCATCTCTTCGCCGTGGCAAGCTCGCTGGAAAGTCTTGTGCTGGGGGAGCCGCACATCCTTGGGCAACTGCGCAGCGCGCACCGGATCGCCAGCGAGGCGGGACTGGTGGGAGGCGGCCTCGAGATTGCCTTGCAGGGAGCCTTTGCTGCGGCCCGGAGGGTGCGACGCGAGACACGGATCGGCGAGCGCCCTGGCTCGCTCGCGGCCGCCGCGGTGGAGCTGGCGCGTGAAATCCACGGCGGTCTCGACCGCGCTGTCGGCCTGCTGGTCGGGACGGGCGAGATGGGTGAGCTGATGTTGGATCAACTTCGGCGCGCGGGCCTCGGCAGAGTGATTGTGTCGGGCGCGCCGCCGGTGGTGGAGCCGGTCGCCGCGCGGCTATCCTGCCCGTGGGTATCCTTTCCGCCGACGGCAGCGTTGCTCGCGGAGGGCGATATCGTCGTCGCGGCAGCGACCGGCGGATCCCGCATGCTCTCAGCCGATACGATGAGAGCCGTGCTCCGCCTGCGCCGCCGGCGGCCGGTGTTCGTGATCGACGCGGCGATCCCGCCGACCGTCGAGCCGGCCGTCAACGATCTCGACGGCGCGTTCCTCTATACTCTCGACGATCTCGAGCGCGCCGCGGTCGCGGGGCGGAATGCGCGCGAGGCGGCCGCGGCCGAAGCTTGGGCCGTGCTGGAGGCTGAGCTTGACGCCTTTCATCGGCGTCAAGCGGAACGGGCGGCAGTGCCAGTGGTTACGGCGTTGCGCAACCATTTCGAGACGGTTCGGGCGGCTCTCTTGCGCGAGGAGCCGGGACTTGACGCCGAGGCGGCGACGCGGCTTCTCGTCAAGCGGCTGCTGCACGCGCCGTCCGAGGTGTTGCGCGGTCTGGCGGCGTCCGCCGGTGACGCCGCCGAGGCCGAAGCATTGGCGCGGCGCCTGTTCCGCCTGGACCGCGATGAAGGAGACCAAGGACCGTGACGACGCTCGCCTCACTCGATGCCAAGCTCGACCGGGTCGTGCGGCGCCACGCGGAACTCGCGGACACTTTGGCGCGGCCGGATACGGCGGCCGGCGAGTTCGGCAAGCTCTCCAAGGAGTATAGCGACCTCACGCCGATGGTCGAGGCGATCGCCGAGCTGCGCAAGGCCCAACGCGAGCTCGCGGATCTCGAGCAGATCCAGGCCGGCGAAGCCGATGCCGAGCTGCGCGCGCTGGCCGAGGCTGAGATCCCGGCGCTTCAACGCCACATTCCCGAGATCGAGCAACGCATCAAGGTGATGCTGCTGCCGAAGGACGAAGCGGATGAGCGCAACGCCATCCTCGAGGTGCGCGCGGGCACCGGCGGCGAGGAAGCGGCGCTGTTTGCCGCCGTGCTCTTTCGCATGTATCAGCGCTATGCGGGAGTGCGCGGCTGGCGATTCGAGGTGCTCGACGTCTCCGAGACCGGGCTCGGCGGAATCAAGGAGGTGAGCGCCGAGGTCACGGGACGCAACGTGTTCGAGCGGCTCAAGTTCGAATCGGGTGTGCACCGCGTGCAGCGCGTGCCGGAGACCGAGGCATCGGGCCGCATCCACACCTCGGCGGCAACCGTTGCCGTGCTGCCCGAAGCCGAGGAGGTCGATATCCACATCGACGAGAAGGACCTTCGCATCGACGTGTTCCGCTCGAGCGGTCCCGGCGGCCAATCCGTCAACACCACCGATAGCGCGGTGCGGATCACGCACATTCCGACCGGCATCGTGGTGAGTCAGCAGGACGAGAAATCGCAGCACAAGAACAAGGCGAAGGCATTGAAGGTGCTGCGGGCCCGCCTCTACGAGCGCGAGCGTCAGGCGCGCGAGGCCGCGCGCGCCGCTGAGCGCAAGAGCCAGGTCGGCACCGGCGACCGGTCGGAGCGCATCCGCACCTACAATTTCCCGCAGGGCCGCGTCACCGACCACCGCATCAACCTGACCCTCTACAAGATCGACAGGGTCGTGAACGGCGAGGCGCTCGACGAGATCGTCGACGCACTGTTAGCCGAGGACCAGGCCACGAAGCTGGCCGAGATACAATGACACTCGCCGCGGACACGAGCGTGAGAACTGCGCTCTCGAATGCCACCGCGCGGCTGGGTACCGCAGGGATATCGGATGCTCGCCGTGAAGCGCGTCTTCTGGTCGCCGCGGCGCTCGGCTGGGAGGTGGCGCGGGTGCTTGGATTTCCGGAGCTCGAGATGACAACCGCCGCCAATCAGCGGCTCGAGACCTTGCTGGTACGGCGGAGCGCGCGCGAGCCGGTTTCCCGCATTCTGGGTTATCGCGAATTCTGGAGCCTGCGTTTCGCACTTTCGGCCGATACGCTCGACCCGCGCGCCGACAGTGAGACCCTGATCGAGGCGTCGCTCGCCGCTCTCGACGATCGCGAACGGGCGTATCGCGTTCTGGATTTCGGCACGGGCACCGGCTGCCTGTTGCTCGCATTGCTCGCCGAGTTGCCGCACGCGGTCGGGATAGGCACCGACTGCTCGCAGGGCGCCCTTGAGACGGCGCGGCAGAATGCCGCGGCGCTCGACCTCGGCGACCGCGCCCGGTTTGTGCGCGGAAACTGGGGTGACGGCCTTTCCGGGCAGTGGGACGTGGTCCTGGCAAATCCGCCCTATGTCGCCTCACGCGAGCTTGATGGGTTGATGCCGGAAGTGGCGCGGTACGAGCCGAGGCTGGCCCTCGACGGTGGCGCGGATGGGCTTACGGCCTACCGCGCGCTCGCCCCGGAGATCGCCCGGTTGCTGGCGCCAGCCGGGATTGCCGCGATCGAGGTGGGCGCCGGCCAGGCCCCGGCGGTCGCCGCGACAATGGCGGGGGCAGGACTTGTATTGCGCGCGATCCGGCACGATCTTAGTGGCGTGGACCGGTGTCTTGTGCTGGGGCGAGATTAAGGCCCATTGGCCGCCCCGAGCAGAAAGTTGTTGGAATGTTAACCGGTTCCGACTAGCTTTGGGCCATGATGGTGGAGCCGGGGGCTCCCAGCGCCGAGGGCGCCAGACAGATTTCCTCTTGACCAAGAGCCGGCGTGAATTCGCGCGACAGCGGAGGAGCGCCCAGTGTGGCCACGTCCAAGGCGTGGCATTTCAACCAAGCGGGGGATGATGTCCTACCAAGATTTCAAGGGCATGATGAGACAAGGCCAGGGCAAGCGGAACCGGGGCCGCCACAACGGCGGTGGCCACCACCAGCAGCAGCAGCAGCAGGGAAACCGACCGCGGCCACCTCACCGGGTGCAGGTGTTCGAAAGCAGCGGGCCGAGCGTTAAGATTCGCGGCAACGCTTATCAGGTCTTCGAACGCTACATCGCGCTCGCGCGCGAGGCAGCGTCCGCGGGCGACCGCATTGCCGCGGAGAACCTCTATCAGCACGCCGAGCATTATTTCCGCGTGATGAATGCGGACGGCAACGGTCAGGGCAACCAGATGGTGCCGCCGCGGCCGATGACTCCAGCGGACACCGAGATGACCCAGCCGGAGCCGGAGCCCGAGGCTTCGGCACAGCCCACGGGTGCTCCACAGCAAGAGCCGGAGCCGCCGCCGCAAGCCTGAGCGGGACGCTGCCACTGTAAGGTTTCGGTCGCCCCGAGGGACGCATGCCCCCAGGCATGGTAGGGTCTTGCGCCTCGATTGACGCGCCCCATATCCCCTCGGGAAAGCGGACTGTGCTGCCGGATGTCGGGGCACTATCCAGCGGTTCACGCGGAGCGGGGTCGCCATGGATTTCGAGAAATACACGGAGCGCGCGAAAGGATTCGTGCAGGCCGCGCAGGGCTTGGCCCAGCGCCGCGGTCATCAACAGATCACGCCTGAACATCTTCTGAAGACGTTGCTGGAGGACAAAGAAGGGCTCTGCGCCAATCTGATTCGCGCGGCCGGCGGCGATCCCGCTGTGGCGGCGAGCGCGGTCGATGCCGCGTTGCAGAAGGTGCCGCGCGTCGAGGGCAGCGGCGCCGGCCAGACTTATCTGGCGCCGGAGATGGCGCGGCTCTTCGAGCAGGCCGAGAAGATTGCGGAGAAGGCCGGCGACAGCTTCGTCACCGTCGAGCGGCTGCTGCTCGCAATGACGATGGCGCGCGAGAGCGCCGCCGCTAAGGCGCTGGCGCAAGCAGGGGTCAATCCACAGAGCCTCAACCATGCGATCGAGCAGATCCGCCAGGGTCGCAAGGCCGACAGCGCCACCGCGGAGGAGGGTTACGATGCCCTCAAGAAGTACTCGCGTGACCTCACCGCTGCGGCGCGCGAAGGCAAGCTCGATCCGGTGATCGGCCGCGACGAGGAGATCCGTCGCACGGTCCAGGTGCTGTCGCGCCGGACCAAGAACAACCCCGTGCTGATCGGGGAACCCGGCGTGGGCAAGACCGCGATCGTCGAGGGTCTGGCGCTCCGGATCGTGCACGGAGACGTGCCGGAGAGCCTCAAGGAGAAGCGCCTGCTGGCTCTCGATCTGGGCGCTTTAGTGGCGGGAGCGAAATTCCGCGGCGAATTCGAGGAACGCCTGAAGGCCGTCCTGCAGGAGATCACCGCGGCCGCCGGCGAGATCATCGTCTTCATCGACGAGCTGCACACGCTTGTGGGCGCCGGCAAGGCGGAGGGCGCGATGGACGCCTCGAACATGCTGAAGCCCGCGCTGGCACGCGGCGAGCTGCACTGCGTCGGTGCCACGACGCTCGACGAATACCGCAAGCATATCGAGAAAGACGCCGCGCTGGCCCGGCGCTTCCAGCCGGTGTTCGTAAGCGAGCCCACGGTCGAGGACACGATCTCGATCCTCCGCGGGATCAAAGAGAAATACGAGCTGCATCACGGTGTGCGCATCACCGATGGTGCAATCGTCGCCGCAGCGACGCTCTCCAGCCGCTACATCACCGACCGGTTCCTGCCGGACAAGGCGATCGACCTCATGGACGAGGCGGCCGCGCGCCTGCGCATGGAGGTAGAGTCGAAACCCGAGGAGGTCGACGAGCTCGACCGCCGGATCATCCAACTCAAGATCGAGCGCGAGGCGCTCAAGAAGGAGAAGGATGCCGCCTCGAAAGATCGGCTGAAAAAGCTCGATGCCGAGCTCAAGGAGCTCGAGAAGAAATCGGCGGAGCTGACGGCTCAGTGGCGCGCCGAGAAGGACAAGCTGGCGGGCGCCCAAAAGCTCAAGGAGCAGCTCGATCAGGCACGCGCGGAGCTCGATCGCGTACAGCGCGCGGGCGACTGGACGCGGGCGGGCGAGCTCACCTACGCGATCATCCCGGAACTCACGCGCAAGCTCAAGGATGCCGAGGCGACCGAAAGCCATCGGATGATCGAGGAAGCCGTGACGGACGCGCATATCGCGGGCGTGGTCTCGCGCTGGACCGGAATCCCCGTCGACAAGATGCTGCAGGGCGAGCGCGCGAAGCTCCTCAAGATGGAAGACAACATCAAGCGTCGCGTGGTGGGACAGGACGAGGCCGTGATCGCGGTCTCGAACGCCATCCGCCGCGCCCGCGCCGGGCTCCAGGATCCCAACCGTCCCATCGGCTCGTTCCTCTTCCTGGGCCCGACTGGCGTCGGCAAGACCGAGCTCACCAAGGCGCTCGCGGAGTTCTTGTTCGACGACGAGAGCGCGCTCGTCCGGATCGACATGTCCGAATACATGGAGAAGCACTCGGTCGCGCGCCTGATCGGCGCGCCGCCGGGCTACGTCGGCTACGAGGAGGGTGGTGCGCTCACCGAGGCCATCCGGCGGCGACCCTATCAGGTGATCCTCTTTGACGAAGTCGAGAAGGCTCATCCGGATGTCTTCAACGTGCTGCTGCAGGTGCTCGATGACGGCCGCCTCACCGACGGCCAAGGCCGCACGGTCGATTTCCGAAACACCCTGATCGTGCTCACGTCCAATCTGGGCGGCGAGATTCTCGCGACCTTGCCGGAGGGTAAGGAGACCGCCTCGGTGCGCAACGAGGTGATGGAGCTCGTGCGCAGTACATTCCGACCGGAGTTCCTGAACCGGCTCGACGAGATCCTGCTGTTCCGGCGCCTGAGCCGTAAGGACATGGCTGGGATTGTCGACATCCAGCTCGCGCATCTGCAGAAATTGCTCAGCGACCGAAAGATCACGCTCAAGCTCGACGCCGCCGCGAAGCGCTGGCTCGCGGACCAGGGCTATGATCCCGTCTACGGCGCGCGGCCCCTAAAACGCGTGATCCAACGCGAGCTGCAAAACGCGCTGGCGGGGCTTATCCTGGAGGGACGGATCGTCGATGGCGAGACGGTGACCGTGACCGCCGGCGAGGGCGGGCTCGCCATCGCCGGCCAGATGGCCAAGGCGGCGGAGTAGCCCGCTCGGAAAAATCTCGACTGCTCGCGGACGGATTGCCCGCGAGCGGCCCGCCGGCCATGATGCCTCACTCGGTGAGCGAGGGAGGCGAGGGTGCTCAAAGGAAAAATCGCGTGGGTGACAGGCGGGGGCAGCGGCATCGGTCGCGCGGGCGCCGAGGAGCTGGCGGCGGCCGGTGCCAGCGTGATCCTGAGCGGCCGGCGTCCCGCTGAGCTCGAGGAGGTCGAGCGGGCGATAGCCGCAGCGGGCGGTGCAGCGGAAGCCGCGCCCCTCGACGTCACCGACAAATCCGCCGTGGCGAGAGCGGGCGCTGACATCGTCAAGCGGCACGGCCGCGTCGACATTCTCGTCAACAGCGCCGGCATGAACGTACCCCATCGGTTCTGGAAAAATCTGACGCCCGACAGCTTCGAATCGGTGATATCAGCCAATCTTCAGGGCTCGCTCAATACCATCGCGGCCGTGCTGCCGGCCATGCGGTCGCAGAAGGACGGGCTGGTGATCAATATCTCCTCATGGGCGGGTCGATTTGATCCCTATCTCACTGGGCCCGCCTATAACGCATCCAAGCATGGTGTCGTCGCCATGACGCTCTCTTTGAATATGGAGGAATGCGTCAACGGCATCCGAGCTTGCGTGATCTGTCCGGGCGAGGTGGCGACGCCGATCCTGAAAAAGCGGCCGGTGCCGCCGAGCGAAGCGGAGATGGCGCGCATGCTGCAGGCCGAAGATCTCGGACGCACGATCCGCTTCGTCGCGGAGATGCCGCCGCGCGTTTGCCTCAACGAGATCGTGATCAGCCCGACCTGGAACCGGATGTGGCTTGGCGGAGAGGACATCACGCCAAGGCGCTAACGCCTGTTTGCGACCGAGCTGATTGCGACCATGGCCGTCGCCCCTGTCCTGGCGTCGCAGCTGTACGGATCCGAGCAGTCGGAAAAATGAGGGATTAAGGGTCGATCCAATGTCGGCTCGGAGCGAGAGATTTACCTCGGCCCGTCAGCGACTTGGCGGAAATGACAAGATGATGAATTTTGAGTTTGACAGGTCCTATCGAGGAGCCTATAAGCGCCCCTCCTCGCGGTGACCCCTTGGGGTTATCGTGTGGGCGCTCATTGACATTGTGGATAAGTGGGAAGGGATGAGCAGGCGGTGGTGCTTATGGTGCCATTGACTGCGCATTTTGGAATGGAATGTCAATTCCGGACCTGATGCGGCGTTTTAGTGGTGCTGGGGTCGGCGTGTGTG
>DASZHJ010000504.1:0-4962 GCA_035938015.1 Allostellaceae bacterium | reverse complement strand
CGGTTGCTCCTCGCCGTGCTTCACCGAGATATAGCGGGGTATATTCTCCATCGGTCCGGGACGGTAGAGCGCCACCACCGCGATGATGTCCTCGAAGCGGTCGGGCTTGAGCTTGCGCAGCATGTCGCGCATGCCCTGACCCTCCAGCTGGAACACGCCGACGGTGTCGCCGTGCCCGAGCATCTCGTAGGTCTTGGCGTCGTCGAGCGGAAGATGCGCGAGGTCGAGCTCGATGCCGCGCGATTGCAGCAGCTCGACCGCGCGCTCCAGTACCGTCAGCGTCTTGAGGCCGAGGAAGTCGAACTTCACCAGACCCGCAAGCCCCACGTATTTCAGATTGAATTGCGTCGCGGGCATGCTGGAGCGGGGATCGCGGTAGAGCGGCACCAGTTCCTCGAGCGGCCGGTCGCCGATCACCACGCCCGCCGCGTGGGTCGAGGCGTTGCGGTAGAGACCCTCCAGCTTGAGCGCGATCTCCATGAGGCGCTTCACCGCCTCGTCGCCGTCGCGCATCGCTTGCAGCTGCGGCTCGCCCTCGATCGCCTGCGCGAGCGGGATCGGGTTGGCGGGGTTGTTGGGCACCAGCTTGCAGATGCGGTCGACCTGGCCATAGGGCATCTCGAGCACGCGGCCCACGTCGCGCAGCACCGCGCGCGCCTGCAGCTTGCCGAAGGTGATGATCTGCGCGACGCGGTCGGCGCCGTATTTCTCCTGGACGTAGCGGATCACCTCGTCGCGCCGATCCTGGCAGAAATCGACGTCGAAATCCGGCATCGAGATGCGCTCGGGATTGAGGAAGCGCTCGAACAACAGTCCGAAGCGGAGCGGATCGAGGTCCGTAATGGTGAGCGACCACGCCACCACCGAGCCCGCGCCCGAGCCGCGGCCGGGCCCCACGGGGATGCCTTGACGCTTCGCCCATTGGATGAAGTCAGCGACGATCAAGAAGTAGCCGGCGAAGCCCATCTTGACGATCACGCCGAGCTCGTAGTCGAGCCGGTCGCGGTAGGGTTTTGCCGCCGCGTCGCGCTCGGCGGCACCCATCTGCGGCTTGATCACCTGCGCCTCCAGGCGATGCTCCAGGCCCGCCGCGGCCATGGCGCGGAGCTCGTCGGCCTCGCTGCGCCCGCTCTGGCAGGGAAACGCCGGCAGGATCGGCTTCTGCGCCTCCGGCATGAAGGCGCAGCGCCGCGCGATCACCAGCGTGTTGTCGCAGGCTTCCGGCAGGTCGGCGAACAGAATGCGCATCTCCGCCGCCGACTTGAAGTGATGCTCCGGCGTCAGCCGCCGACGGCTTGGGTTGCTCATCACCGTGCCTTCGGCGATCGCCAGCAGCACGTCGTGAGCGGGATAGAACTCCGCGTCGGCGAAATAAGCGTCGTTGGTCGCGACCAACGGCAGATCGTGCGAGTAGGCAAGGTCGATAAGCGCGGTCTCGATGCGATCCTCCGCGGGGAGCCCATGCCGCATCAGCTCGACATAGAGCCGCCCCGGGAAGAGCGCCTCAAGGCGGAGCAGCAGGGCTTCCACGGCCTCACCCTGCCCTTCGGAGAGCAAGCGCCCGACCGCGCCCGATGGCCCGCCGGTGAGCGCGATCAGGCCGTCGCTCATGCCCTCGAGCGCCGCCAAGTCGACCTGCGGAGCCTCCCCGGCATCGCTCTGGAGAAAGGCCTTGCTCACGAGCTTGGAGAGATTGGCGTAACCGGTGCGGTCCTGCACCAGCAGCACCAGCGTGTCCGCCGCCGCCGCCGGGCCGACCCTGCCGAGGCGCGCGGTTGCCTCCTCCGCCCCCACGCGCCGGATCGGGAGCTCGCAGCCGATGATGGGCTGCACCCCCGCCTCCGCCGCGGCGGTCGCGAACTCCAGCGCGCCGAAGAGATTGCCGGTGTCCGTCACCGCCACCGCAGGCATCCGGTGGCGCTGGCAGAGCTTCACCAGCTCCTTGGTCTTGATCGCCCCCGTGGAGAGCGAATAGGCGGAGTGGACGCGAAGATGGATGAAATCGGCGTGAGGCATGAGGGGTTATCCTACAGGACCGCCGCTCCTAAAGGCGACGGCGGAGGGCTCGATCACGGGACGCAGCCAGGCCAAGGACGCGGGGGCGCTGCCGACCCACCGGAATTGGCTCTTCCCTGGCGCAAATTGGCATTTGAGTGGCGCGAATCGGCGGCAAGGTGCCTTTGAAATACCTCACAGAATCGGGTCTGCCTACCCAATACGCGACTTGGGCCCACCCCGGCAGCGCAGCGCACGATCCGCTTTTGTTGGAATCCGGAAGAGAGGCGTTGGCGCCGCATCGCGCGATACTCCTGTCGACGCCGCCACCGCGACTCGGCCAACCGACCTGGACGGGCGGCTCGCGGGCTTGGCTCGCGACGATTGTGCGCCCCGGCAGTACAGAACGGCTGTACGGCGCGCGGAGACGGCAATCAGCCCCTTGCGCTCGCCGGCCGTCGATGGTGCAACATATCCCTACTCGCGCCACCAGCGTCGCAAAGGAACCGAGCATGGGAATGACCTATCTGCATACGATGGTTCGGGTGACCGATCTCGAGCAGTCGCTCGATTTCTTCTGCAACAAGCTGGGCATGGTCCAGGTCGGCCGCTCCGACAACGAGAAGGGCCGCTACACGCTGGTGTTCCTGGCGGCCTCCGACGACAGCGAGCGAGCGCGTACGCAGAAAACGCCGACGGTCGAGCTCACCTACAACTGGGACAAGGAGGACTACACCGGCGGGCGCAATTTCGGCCACCTCGCCTATGAGGTCGACGACATCTATGCGACCTGCGAGACGCTGATGAAGGCGGGCGTCACCATCAACCGGCCGCCGCGCGACGGCCGCATGGCTTTCGTGCGCAGCCCCGACAACATCTCGATCGAGCTCCTGCAAAAGGGCGCGGCCAAGCCGCCAGCGGAGCCGTGGGCCTCCATGAAGAACACCGGGGCTTGGTGACGCCCCTGGGCGCTACGGCGCCGAGGCGCTCAGCCCCCAATCGGGATGAGCCGTCGGGTCGACGTTCCAGAACATGATCTTGTCGAAGTAGATGGTCTGGGTTTCCGCGCGCCAATCGCGATAGATCCCGAAGCGCGGCTGGGCATTGATGAAGGGAACGCCGGCGCGACGCGCGCCGTGCTCGGGATCGCCCATCGGTCCCGCGTAGGAGCCGCAGGCGCGGCCGTTCAGCCAGACATCGACGCGTCCGGTCGCGTCGTGCGCCGGGAGCAGCCGCACATTGACGGTGGTCCAGGTCTCGCGTGGCTGTTCGTCGGTCACGCAGATTTGCTTGCGCTTGACTTGGGGCGGCGATGCGCACGCGTCACCCCAGGTGATTTGCGCGAAAAACCGCACGCTCCCGCCCAACGGACGCGCCTCGATCTTGAAGAACGGGCTCGCGCCGCAGGACTCACCGTTCGCGAAGGCGTCCTGCTTGATCTGATGGATGACGGTCCGGCAAGGCTGGCGGCCGGCGGCGGGCACGTCGCGCGGCCAGTCGTTGGAGACCTTGAAGGCGAAGCGGTACCACACGGTCTCGCCGAACTTGACGACCTCACCCGCGCCGGTCTTGCGGTCGGACTTGACCTGGATCTCCGCCCGCTCGCTGGGCGCCACGCCGGCGGGCTCGGCTTCCATCTCGGCCGCGCGCGAGCCCTCGGCATCGCAGACATGGCGCTTCGCCTGTTTCATGGCGTCGGTCGCGCCGTCGAGCGCGTCGCCCTCTTGGACCGTGATGCGACCGACCGTGTGGCCGATCGGGTCCGGTGCCACGCCGACGCGCAGCACGCGCAGCTCGGACGCGAGCAGGGCCGAAATCAGCCACTTTCCTTCGATCAGCGAAGGATTCGCGGGATCGTAGGCGAAATCCTCCACGAAGATCGGCGCGGGCGGCGCTCCGCTTTGCGCCCATGCGCTCGCGGCCGCCATCGCAGCGAAGACAGAACACACGACCACAGCGTTCCTCAGTCCCATAGCCAAGCTTCCCCGACGTGCAGTGTCTAAACCTTCCGCTCGACCACCAGGCCATCTTCGAGCGCCAGGACGCGGTCGAGGCGGCGGGCGAGGTCGAGGTTGTGGGTGGCGACCAGGACGGCAAGGCCAGTGCGGCGCGCGAGGTCGATGAGGACGCCCATCACCTCCTGCGCCGTGTGGTGATCGAGATTTCCGGTGGGCTCGTCGCCGAGGAGCACGCTCGGGCCGTTGGCGAGCGCGCGTGTGATCGCGACCCGCTGCTGCTCGCCGCCCGAGAGCCGCGCGGGACGATGGCTGGCGCGCGGAGCGAGGCCGACCGTGCCCAGGAGCTCGCCCGCCCGCACCCGCGCGGCGCTCCGGCCAACGCCCGCGATCATCTGCGGCACCATCACGTTCTCCAAGGCCGAGAACTCCGGCAGCAGATGGTGGAACTGATAGACGAATCCCAGCTTGGCGCGCCGCACCTCAGTGCGCTCGACATCGGGCATCTGCCCGCAATCGCGGCCCTCGATCCGGACGGCGCCGCGATCGGGCCGCTCCAGCAATCCCGCCACATGCAGCAAGGTGGATTTCCCCGCACCGGACGGCCCCACCAGCGCCACGCTCTCGCCCTTGGCGAGGCGCAGCGAGACCCCGCGCAGCACCTCGAGGCTCTCGCCCGCCTGCCGGAAGGTGCGGACGACGCCCTGGAGCTCGAGCGCCGCATCACTCATAGCGGAGCGCTTCGACGGGATCGAGCCGCGCCGCACGCCAGGCGGGATAGAGCGTCGCCAGGAACGAGAGCCCGAAGGCCATGGCGACCACGCTCACGACGTCGGAGACGGAGACCTGAGCCGGAATGCGCGTGAAGAAATAGATCTCGGCCCGGAACACGTCGACGCCGAACACGTCCTGGACGACGTGGCGGATCGCCTCGATGTGGGTTGCGAACTCCACGCCGATCACGAAGCCCGCGAGCGTGCCGATGAAGCCGATGCTGGCGCCCGAGAGCACG
>DASZHJ010000503.1:0-10011 GCA_035938015.1 Allostellaceae bacterium | reverse complement strand
CGTCAGCGACATCGCGCCGGCATGGACCCTGAGCGCACCCAGTGCCAGCGCCGCCGCCGCGCCGCAGGCAATGGCGCTGTCGGTGATGCCTCGGGCCATCACGTTGGTGGCAAGCACCCACATGGTTCGCTGGAAGAGGTCGCGCGCCTCGAGTTCGAGCTTCTCGGCGCGCGCCGTGCTTTGCCCGAAGGCCTTGAGCGTCGCCAGACCCTGGATCGAGTCCAGGAACTCGGCCGCGAAGGCGGCATAGGCTTTTTGACGACCGAGCGAGGTCGCGACGTCGCGCCCGTGCCAGAGCGCCGGCGCGAACAGCGCTACCAGCGCGAAGCCGAGCATCACCGCGGCCACCGGCAAGTCGATAAACCCGACCACCGCGAAGATCAGCAACGGCGTCAGCAGAGAGATCAGAAACTGCGGGAGGAACTGGCCGAAATAGGTCTCGAGCTGTTCCACGCCGTCGATCAGCGAAAGCGTGACGGCGCCTGAGCGCTGCGCGCCGACGGCAGCAGGCCCGAGCTCGGCGATCCGGTCATAGACCCTGCGGCGCAGCCGCTTCTGAACGCGCGCCGCCGTCTCATGGGCGATCATGGTGCGCCAATGCTCGAAGACGCCGCGGAGCACGATCACCGCCGCGATGCCCGCGATCGGCAACGCTAGAGAGGCGAGGTCGCGGCCGGCGAACACCTCGCCGATGAGCCAGCCGAGCAGCCCCAGCCGCGCCACGCCCAACGCGACGGCGACCAGGCCGACGAAGACCGCCCATAGGATGCGCAGCCGCACTCCCTCGGTAAAGATCCACAGACGCGGCTCGAAATGCATGGGGCGGCTCCTCGATGGCGCAGCATAGACCTTGGCAGAGGTCAAAATAGCCTGAACGTTAGCGTTCTGGAGTCGACAAATTCGATGGTCTGCTGTACGGTTTTGTGCAGGCCTTCGAGACTATAAGCGGATCGTCATGCGGGTCGATTGGGATGACCTCCGGGTATTTCTGACGCTGGCGACCGAGGGCCGCCTCGCGGCGGCCGCGCGCAAGCTCGAGGTGAGCCACCCGACCGTCGCGCGGCGGATCAAGGCGCTCGAGGACGCGATCGGCGCGCGGCTTTTCGATCAGCTGCCCGACCGCTTCGTCCTTACGGCCACGGGGGAGGAGCTGCTCGCGGACGCGCGCGAGATGGAGCGCGCCGCTGAATCGATCGGGCGGCGCAGCATCGGCCTCGGCGACACCACTCGCGGCACGGTCAGGATCTCCGCCGGCGAGGCCATGACGGCCTTCCTCGCGCGGCATCTGCCGCGCCTGCGCCGAAACCTGAACTGCGTGGAGTTCGAGCTCACCGCGAGTCACATGCTCGCCAACCTGTCGCGCCGCGAGGCCGACCTTTTGATCCGCGAGCAGGTCCCGGACATTGCCAGCATCGTTACCCGCCGGCTCGGCCGCGTCGCCTACGCCGTTTATGCGAGCCGCGACCTGAAAGTCACCAGTACCTCACGCGACGCGCTTCCGCGCATGCCCTGGGTCGGCTTCGATGACGAGCACGATTACATGCCCGGCCAGGCTTGGGTGCTCGGCCATCTGGATGGCGCGCGGCCGCAGACGCGCGTCAACAACTGGCTCGTTCTGCAGGAATCCGTGCGCGCGGGAGCCGGCTTTGCCGTACTGCCGTGCCATCTCGGCGACTCCGACACGGCGCTCCGCCGAGTCGGTCCGATACTGCAGGAGATCACGGTGGACGAGTGGCTGCTGGTGCACCGCGACCTGCGCGCGCTCCCACGCGTACGCGCCGTCATGGATGCGCTCGTGCAACTCTTCCAAGAGGAACGCGACGCGTTGGAGGGCCGCCGCGCCGAGCTTTCCGCGGAGAGGCGGCGCTAGCGCGCCGTGTAGCCGCCGTCGAGGGCGATCGCCTGGCCTGTCGTGAAGGCGGAGAGGTCGGAGGCGAGGTAGACCGCGAGCTCGCCTACTTCCGCCAGTCCGCCCGCCCTCGGCACCGGATGCATGAGGCGTTTGGCCTTGAGCACGGCTTCCGGATCGGGCTCGAGATTTGCCACCTCGATCGCGAGCGGCGTCTCGATGAAGCCCGGGCAGATCGCGTTGACGCGCACGCCCTTGTCCGCGAAATCGAGGGCCATCGACTTGACCATGCCGTTGGCTCCCGCCTTGGCGCCGCAATAGGCGACGCGCTCGCGCTGTCCCACGAGCCCATACATCGAGGAGATCACGATGACAGAGGCCTTGCCGGCCGCCAGCAGATGGGGCGAGGCGTAGCGCACGCCGAGGAAGATCGGCCGCAGCGTGTTGTCAATGATGCGCTGGAACTCGTCAGGCTCGGTATCGACGATGGGCGTGCGGCCGCCGGCGCCGGCAGAGATGACGAGGGTATCGATGCCGCCCATGAACGCGGCAGCAGCGGCGGTGACCCGCTGAACATCGGCGAGCTCTGATGCGTCCCCGGCCGCGTAGCCCACTCGGTGGTCCGCATCGAGACCGCGCACGGCTTCTTTCAGCACCGCCTCGCGCCGGCTCGAGATGAAAACCGCGGCACCTTCCTTCGCCAAAGCCTGGGCGCAGGCGAGGCCGATGCCAGTACCGCCACCATAGACGAGCGCCCTCTTGCCTGCCGCGCGACCGGACATATCCAATTCTCCCTGACCGCCTATGCCCTAACCTCGAACTGCAGGATCGCGGCCTTCTTCACCGCCGTCCAGTCGATCCCGATGCCAAGCCCGGGCCCGTCCGGCGCGTGCACATAGCCCTCCGTGTCCGTCCGGATCACGTTGGTCGAGCCATATTCGAACGCGGCATAGGGGACCGGCTGCTCGAAGTAGGTGCAGTTGGAATAGGCCAGCATGACATGCAGATTGGCGGCCTGCGTCAGGGTGTATCCCCAGCACTGGATCTCCACGGTCATGCCGTTCGCCTCGGCGAGCGCCATGACCTTGCGGATCGGCGTGATCCCGCCGCAGATCGTTGCGTCGACCCGGAGCGCGCTCCAGAAATCCGCGCGAACCGCATGCTCGAGCTGCTGCAGGTCGAGCCAAGTATTGCCGGCGGCAATGATCGGCACGGTGGTCTGCCGCTTCAGCTGCCGATATCCCTCGACGTCGGTATCGACCAGAGGAGCCTCGAACCAGCGAAAGCCCAGCTCGCCCAGCCGGCGGCCCACTTTCAGCGCGCCCATGAGGTCGTAACGCTGCTCGACATCGAGCATCAGCGCCATATCGCTGCCGGCGAAATGCTCGGCTGCGGCCTCGCACATGGGCAAGTCACGCGCGGGATTGCACCAGCAATGGAACTTCACCGCCTTGAAGCCCTCGCGCTGCCGCTCCGCGACGTAGTCGATGTAGGCGGCATTGTCCGCCAGCAGCGGCGTCGATGCATAAGACAGGATCTTATGGCGGGCACCGCCCAGCAGTTGATAGAGCGGCAGGCCGGCATGCCGCGCCGTCATGTCCCAGAGCGCGATATCGACGAGCGAGTGCGCCTGCGGCATCACGGGCGTGCCGAGATTGCGCATGCGGTGCCAGAGGCTCTCGCGCTCGGCGGGGCTTTGGCCGATCACGTCCGGCAGGATGCAGCGAAGCGTCTCGCCGACCGCGCGATCGAAGCCGTTCGACGTGATCATGGCAGCCCCGGCGATGCCCTCGAGTCCGCTCTTGGCCGTCAAGCGCAGGATGACGTTGACCATATACTGGTCGGTCATGCCCTCGGCCCAGGTATAGCGCTCGACGTCCGGCCCGACGACGAACACCTCCGCGCGATCGATCCGTTCCTGTCTCATCGATCGACGTCCTCCTTGTTTGCAGATTCCGGCGGGGCCGTATCCAGCGTGCTCTCGCCATGCCAGCCCAAATGGCTCAGGAATTCGCGCGTGCGGGCCACCGTCGTGGTCTCGAAGATCTGCTTGGGCGGACCCTCCTCGATGACCCGGCCCTTGTCGAAGACCACGACCCAGTCGCCGACGCGCCGGGCAAAGTCCATCTCGTGGGTGACCACGACCATCGTCATGCCCTCGTCCGCGAGAGCCTTCATCACGCTCAGGACTTCGCCGACCGTCTCGGGATCAAGCGCGGAGGTTGGTTCGTCGAACAGCATCAAAGCCGGCTCCATCGCGAGCGCCCGAGCGATTGCGACGCGTTGCTGCTGGCCGCCCGATAGCGCCGCTGGGTACGCCAACGCCTTGTCGGACAATCCGACCTTCGCCAGCAGCGCCCTCGCCCGGCGCTCCGCTGCAGCCGGATCGAGTCTCAGCACCGTCCTCGGCCCGATCGTGACGTTGCGCAAGACAGTCAAATGCGGAAACAGCTCGAAGTTCTGAAACACCATGCCCATGCGCTGACGCACGGTGCGAGCGCTCTTGGGATCGCCAGCGTGGACCTCGTCAGCCTCGAAGAGAATGCGCCCGCCGTCCAATGTCTCCAACGCGTTGGCGCAGCGCAGCAGCGTCGATTTGCCCGATCCCGAAGGCCCGATCAAACAGACCACCTCGCCGCGGTTGACCGTCAAGCTGGCATCCTCGAGCGCCGTGAGCGCGCCGTAGCGCTTGGTGATGCGTTCGATGGCGAGGATCGGCGCCGAGGCGTGCCCGACCCGCCGTTGCGGCGCCTGAGGAGCCGTCACTCCGCCACCTTGTAGCGCCGATGCATCCAGTCCACGAGCTTGGCCTGCGGATAGCCCATCAGCCAGTAAATCACCGCCATTGCGGTCAGCACCTCGAAGATCCGAAAGCTCTCGGTGCGGATCTTGAGCGAGACATAGGAGAGATCGGCCACCGAGATGATCGAGACGAGCGAGGTGTCCTTGAAGAGCGAGACCCAGGTCGAGGCGAGCGCGGGCAGCACACGCATGAGCGCCTGCGGCAGCACGATGCGCCCCATGACCTGCGCATCGGTCATGCCGATCGCGCGCCCGGCGTTCCATTGGCCGAGCCGGATCGAGACGATGCCGGCCCTAAACGTCTCGGAGTTGAAAGCGGAAATATTGCACACGAGGCCCAAGATCGCCGTCAGCAGTTGCGAGAGCTGGATGTCGAAATAGGCCGGCAGCACATAGTAGGCCCAGTAGATCTGCAGGATCAGAGGCGTGGCACGAAAGAACTCGACGAAGACGGTGGCTGATTTTGCGATCAGCCGGAGCCTCGACAACCGCATGAAGGCAAGGATGAGGCCGCCGGGGATCGCCAGCACCATGGTCACGACGCTGAGCCAGACCGTCATGAGCGCGCCGTCCCAGAAGCGCGGCAGATTATCCCACACGACGCTCCAGTCGAGGGTCATGACGAGCCCAGATGGGCGACACGGCGATAGATCCGGTCGACGCCGCGCGCGACGGGAAAGCAGAGCAGGAAGTATGCGAGCATAGCAGCCGTATAGAGCTCGAACGGACGGAACGTGTTTCCAGCCACCACCTGCGTCTGCCGCAGGAGTTCGGGCACCGCGATGACGGAGGCGATCGCGCTGTCCTTTACCGCGAAGACGAAGAGCGAGCCCAGCGCCGGCAGCATGCGGACCAGCGCTTGAGGCAGGATGATAGTGCGGATCGCTTGCGGGCGACTCATGCCGAGCGCGAGCGCCGCCCACATCTGCCCCCTGCGTACCGATGTCAGCCCGGCACGGATCGTCTCGGCCATATAGGCGCCGAGATGGATGCCGAGGCCGAGCACGCCCGCGGTCAATACGTTGAGGGAGCGGCCGATCACCAGGGGAAACGCGAAGAAGGTCCAGACCAGAACGACCAACAACGGAATTGCCCGCATGGAGTCGACGTAGAATCCGAGCACCAGATCGAAGAACCGTCCGCCATAGGTCCTGAGCGCGCCGACCACGATGCCGATCGCGAAGCCGAGCGCCATCGACAGCACGCTCAGGACAATGGTCGTCCAGAGCGCTTGCAGAAGGAACTGCCAGCTGCCGGTGATGGGCCAGAGAACGATCGAAGGCATCCGATATCAGCGCCGCGTGGGCCGCTCGGGCGGACGGGCGCGCCCGCCCGTCCGCGCTCGTTCCAAAGCCGAGCTTAGCTGGTCTTCAGTAGCCTAAGCTCCTCGGCCGTCACTTGGTCCTTGATAGACTCATAGACGGCTTTGAGCCAGTCCCGGAACACCGGATCACTTTTGTCGACGGCGAGACCCACACCGGTGGCCATCTCATTGCTTTGGAGACACCCGTCGCCTGCCGGAAACACTGTGAGGCCCGGCACTTTCTTCGACAGATCCGGCCAGGCGACGTTGTCGATCGGCGCCACATCGGCGCGCTTGGCCAAGATCTCTTCCACGGGCGCATTGGCGCCCGAACCCGCCACGCCCTTCAGGTTCGCCTTGGGGAAACGGGTCGGCGCCCAAGTCTCCGGCGGCGTCCCCGTGAAATATGCCATCGTGATGGTGGGAGAGTTGAGATCGTCGACGGATTTTACGCTCTTGAGCTTCTCGTTGCTCGCCAAGCCGAAGAAGCAAAGGCTCGACTTCGAATAGACGATGAAATCGACGACTTTCTCCCGCTGCGGCGTCACCGAGAGCGGCGCGATCGATATGTCGGCCTCGCCGGTCGCCAGGATCGGCACCTTCGTCTCATGGCTCACCGGCACGATCTCCAGCTTGACGCCGAGGCGCTTGGCATACTCGTTGGCGAGCACCCAAGCCGGCCCGGAAAACTTCGGTCCACTGCCGGAGGTGTTCTCCGGCAGCCACGGAAACTCACCGATCGCCGCGGCCTTGAGCGTGCCGCGGGCCTTGATCGCGTCGATCTTCTTGCTTTTTCCCGGTGCCGGCACGTCCGTGGCATCCGCCATCGCCGGACCCGCCGTCAAACCCAACACCAGCAGCGCCGAGACCGCCGCCGAAGCGAAGAAATTGCGTCGTTGCATGGTTTTCCCCTCCCGATTGCCGGCTCAGCCGGACTGCAGCAGAGGCACCATAGCAGTTTGCATACTTGTATACAATCTGGGAGCCCTGCTCTAAGGTCTAGGCGAATTGCCCGTAACTGGAGAACGCCGGTTGCGCCGACGCCAGTCAGCCAAGACCGCCAAGCAGGGCCGCGCGCGCGGCCCCGCCGAGCTTCGGCCGATCGCCGGCCGTGTCGACAGCGTCCGCCGGCTCGGCGAGGTCATCGCGGACGCGATCGTGAACGCGGTTGCCCAGGGCACGCTGCAGCCCTCGCAGCGCATCATCGAGCAGGATCTCGCGCGCCAGTTCGAGGTCAGCCGCGTACCGATCCGAGAAGCGATCAAGCTCCTGCAAGCGCAGGGCATCCTCAATGTGACACCCAATCGTGGGGCGCGCGTCGCGCCCTTCGATCCCCCGATGATCGATCAGGTCTATGAAGCCCGCGTCGCGCTCGAGCGCATCGCGGTGCGCGACGCCATGCGCACCTATCGACAAGAGCCGCGGCTGCTCGACGGCTTGCGCGAGATCATCTCGCGCATGGAGCGCATGGCACGCTGGTCCGATTGGGTGGAATTCCGCAAGTGCGATGTCGCATTCCACCGCGAGATCTGCCGGGCTTCAGGCAACGAGATCGCCCTTAGGCTGTGGGAGGCGCTCGCGCAACACATCACCATTATCTTCGGCCGCGAGCTCGCATCGGAGCGCAACTTCCGCGTCGTGATCGATCAACACCGCAAACTCCTCGACTTGTTCGAGCGCGGCGACGACAGCATCGAGCAGGTCATCGAGGCTCACATCGTCCGCTTACGCACGACCGCCACCGCGAGCGCCCCGAAGCCCCGCCTAAGGCGGCGGGCAAGGCAGTGACATAGGCAGCAGAGCGGAATCGCCTAGGCGAGGCACCAAGCCAGAATGCCCTTCTGGGCGTGGAGACGGTTCTCGGCTTCGTCCCAGACCACCGAGCGGGGCCCATCGATGACGCCCGCGCTCACCTCCTCGCCGCGCTTGGCGGGAAGGCAGTGCATGAAGATCGCGTCGGGCTTGGCGGCGGCCATCAGCCGCTCGTCCACACGGTAGGGCGCGAGCACGTTATGTCGGTTGACGCTGGCCTCGACGCCCATAGATACCCAAGTGTCCGTCACCACGCAGTCGGCGCCCCGCACCGCCCGCTCAGGCACCGAGGTCACCTCGACGCGGCCGCCCTCGGCGCGCGCCCAATCGATGAGCCGTTGCGGCGGTTGCAGCGATTCCGGACAGGCGATGCGCAGATCGAAGTCGAAGCGCACGGCGGCGTGGATCCAGCTCGCGGCGACGTTGTTGCCGTCGCCGCTCCAGGCCACCACCTTGCCAGCGGCGCTGCCCTTGTGCTGCTCCAGCGTCATCACGTCGGCCATCAGCTGACAAGGATGGCTGGTGTCGGTGAGGCCGTTGATCACCGGCACGGTCGCGTACTGCGCGAGCTCCTCGAGCTTCGAGGCCTGGGTGGTGCGGATCATTATCGCGTCGACGTAGCGCGACAACACGCGGGCCGTGTCGGCCATGGTCTCGCCCCGCGAGAGCTGGCTGTCGTTGGCGCTCACCATCACGACATCGCCGCCCAGCTGCTTCATCGCGACCTCGAAGGAGATCCGCGTGCGCGTCGAGGGCTTCTCGAAGATCATGGCGAGTGTCTTGCCCGCGAGCGGCCGCTCGCCGTTGGAGCGGCCGTTGCGCTTGTAGACCCAGCCGAGATCGAGGATGCGCCGGAGCTCCGCTCCGTCGAGACGGTCGAGATCGAGGAAATGCCGCGGCGCGGCCATGAATCGATCCTCAGCGCTTCCAGTCGCGCGCCACTCCGTCGAGGATGCCGATGGCCTCGTCGATGTGCCGCTCGTCCACGATGAGCGGCGGCAGCAGCCGGATCACGTTCTCGCCGGCGGTGACCGTGAGCATGCCGGCCGCACGGAGTTTATCGCAGAGCTCGGTGTTCGGCACCTCGCAGCGCAGTCCCGCGAGCAAGCCCTTGCCGCGGACCTCGACGAAGATGCCGGGGTGCTTGGCAACTAGGCCCTGCAATCCGGTGCGGAAGTACGTGCTCACGCGCCGCACCTGCTCCAGGAACTTCGGCTCCAGCATGACGTCGAGCACGGCGTTGCCGATGTGCATGGCGAGCGGATTGCCCCCGAAGGTCGAGCCGTGGCTACCGGCGGTCATTGCCTTGGCCGCGCGCTCGGTCGCGAGGCAGGCGCCTACGGGGAAGCCGCCGCCGAGCGCTTTCGCTACCGTCATGATGTCGGGCTTCACGTCCGGCCATTCGTGGGCGAACAGCTTGCCGGTGCGGCCCATGCCGCACTGAACCTCGTCGAACACCAACAAAAGGCCGAACTCGTCGCAGACCTCGCGCAGCGCCCGGAGATAATCGTCCGAGCCCGCGCGCACGCCACCCTCGCCCTGCACGGGCTCGACCAGGATCGCCGCGGTCTCGCCCGTGATCTTGGCGCGCAGCTCGTTCATGTTTTCGAACGGCACGTGGTCGAACCCGTCGACCGCCGGCTCGAAACCCTTGAGGTACTTCTCGTTGCCGGCAGCCGCCAGCGTCGCCAGCGTGCGACCGTGGAACGAGCCCGCGCAGGCGATGACGCGATACTTGCCGGGATTGCCGGCGTCGTCGTGGTACTTGCGCACCATTTTGATCGCGAGCTCCACCGCCTCGGCGCCGGAGTTGCCGAAGAACACCGTGTCGGCGAAGGTGTTGGCGACCAGACGCTCGCCGAGCCGCTCCTGCTCGGGAATCTGGAACAGGTTCGAGCAATGCCAGAGCTTCTGCCCCTGCTCGATCAGCGCCTTCACGAGGTGCGGGTGGGAATGGCCGAGGCCGGTTACCGCGATACCGCTCGCGAAATCGAGGTACTTCCGGCCGTTGGTAGCGAAGAGGTAGGCGCCCTCGCCCCGCTCGAACGCTAGTTCGTTCCGGGCATAGGTCGGCAATAAGGCTGGAATCACGGGACTGTCTCCTGCGCGAAAGAAAGATGACGGGAAAGGTTCAAGTCGGCGCGACGGGTTATCGTCGTCGCTGCCGCTCAGCCGCTCCGCTGTTCACCGGGAACCGGCGCCGCCGGCTCGTTTCGCGCGTCATGTCCGCTCCGCTCTCCCGACG
>DASZHJ010000502.1:0-1890 GCA_035938015.1 Allostellaceae bacterium | reverse complement strand
CAGCGGCCGGCACGCGCTGCGCGAGCGCGTGCAGGCGCTCGGCTTCGAGCTCGACGAAGCGGAGTTCAACCGGCTGTTCGAGGAATTCAAGGCGCTCGCCGACCGCAAGAAGGAGCTCTTCGATGGCGACATCGAGGCGCTGGTGCTGCGCGCGGAGGGCTCGGCCGCCGGCCCGTGGATCCTCACCGAGCTCACCACCGAGACGCGCAGCGGCGGTGCCGCACGGGCGCTCGTCGTCCTCAAGCACGCCGACGGCCGCTGCGTCGAGCACACCGCGAGCGGCGATGGCCCGGTGGATGCCGCCTTCAAGGCGATCGAGGCGGCCACCGGCATCCGCGTCACCTTACGCAAGTTCGAGGTGCATGCGGTCTCCGAGGGCGAGGACGCCCAGGGCGAGGCGCGGGTGTACGTGGAGTACAATCGCAAGACCTACCGGGGCGCCAGCGTGAGCACCAACATCGTCGAGTCCGGCACCCGCGCCTTCCTCGAAGTGATCAATCGCATCGAGCAGGCGCAGGCCGGGACACGCGCGCGCGCGACGGCGGCGCCGCCGGTGCCGGCCGCGGTCTGACGCACAGGAGTTCCCATGCCCATTCCGGCCACGCAGTTCATCTGGTTCAACGGCAAGCTCGTACCGTGGGAGAAGGCGACGGTCCACGTGCTGTCGCACGCGCTGCACTACGGCTCCTCGGTGTTCGAGGGCGTGCGTGCCTATGAGACCCCGCGCGGGGTGGCGATCTTCCGCCTCCGCGATCACACGCGCCGTCTGTTCGACTCGGCGAAGATCTACCGCATTGCCATGCAGTACTCGCCCGAGCAGATCAACGATGCCTGCCGCCAGGTGATTTCCGCCAACCAGCTCAAGCGCGGCGCCTACATTCGCCCGATAGTGTTCCGTGGCTACGGCGAGATCGGCGTGACGCCGAAGAACGACCCGCCGACCGACGTGGCGATCGCGGCCTGGGAATGGGGCAAATATCTCGGGCACGAGGCCGAGGACGGCGGCGTCGATGCCTGCGTGTCCTCGTGGAACCGGATGGCGCCCAATACTCTGCCGGCGCTCGCCAAGGCGGGCGGCAACTACCTCTCGAGCCAGCTCATCGGCTCGGAGGCGCGGCGCCTCGGCTTCGCCGAGGGAATCGGGCTCGCACCCGACGGCACCTTGAGCGAGGGCTCGGGGGAGAACCTCTTCCTCGTGAAGGACGGCGTGCTGCTCACCCCGGGGCTGGCCCACTCGGTCTTGGGCGGCCTCACCCGCGACACGGTGATGCGACTCGCGCGCGAGCGCGGCATCGAGGTGCGCGAGATGTCAATTCCGCGCGAGCTCCTCTACCTCGCCGACGAGGCGTTCTTCACGGGCACGGCGGTCGAGATCACTCCGATCCGCTCCGTCGATCGGTTGGCCGTCGGCAACGGCAAGCGCGGCCCCGTGACCGAGACGCTGCAGAACGCTTTCTTTGGCCTCTTCTCGGGCAAGACCCCCGACCGCTGGGGCTGGCTCGACTACGTCGACATGGCGGCGCCGCGCGCCGCGGCGGCCTCGGGCTGAAGGAACAGCCGGCGGAGCTTCGATGCCGGGGACGGCACGCACACTCTTTGAAAAGGTCTGGACGCGGCACGAGGTAGCGGCGGAGTCGGCCGCCACCCCGGCGGTGCTCTATATAGACCTGCACCTCATCCACGAGGTCACCTCGCCCCAGGCCTTTGCGCTGCTGCGCGAGCGGAACTTACCGGTGCGGCGCCCCGAGCTCACGCTCGCCACCATGGACCACTCGACGCCGACACGTACGAGCCAGGTCTTCGGCGGCGCGCCGATCGCGATCGAATCGGCGGCGCGCCAGATCCGCGAGCTCGAGGTGAACTGCGCGCAGTTCGGCGTCGAGCTCCTCG
>DASZHJ010000501.1:0-20665 GCA_035938015.1 Allostellaceae bacterium | reverse complement strand
TCTTCAGTCGCGCGATGGCGCTTTTCAATTCGTCTTGCGTTGTGTCGCCGAAGCTCGCAATCCGGACATAACCGATGCCGTTCTCCTCGAGCGCCGATTTGACGGAACGAACGTGGATGATCGCGCGCGTCAGGGTCAGATCGAACGGGGCTTGGTCCGCCCGCTCCAGCGTGAGCGTCACCTTCGAGCCCACGGCGCCGCGCAAGCGCGTGACCGCGTCGTCCAGCGCCATTCCTGCGGTCGGTTGACCGTCAATTCTGATGATACGGTCGCCGGGATCGATTCCGGCCTTCGCCGCGGGCGTATCGTCGATAGGCGCCAGGACCTGCGGAACCCCGTTCTGCTCGGTAATTTGCATGCCGAGCCCGGCGAACTCGCCGGCCATGTCGCTTTTCAGGCGCTCGTACTCCGCTCGGTCCATGTAGTCGGAATGGGGATCGAGCCCGCTGAGCATGCCTTTCAACGCTTTGTTGACGAGCTTCGCGCGGTCAACTGGCGTCACATAGTCCTGCTCGACCCTCTTCATGACGTCCGAGATGATGCCGACTTCGCTGGGATCGCCGGGCCGTCCCTCAGCGGAGAGCGGCGTTGCGCCGGTGATCCCGCAGGCGCAAAGGCAGAGCACGGTGAGAACGGGCAGGGCCGCGAGAGGCCGGCCTGACCGGGACTGCATTGGGTTAGCGGCCAATTGCTCGCTCCATAGAGGGGCCCCGATGACACTGGGTGCGGGCTTGCACGGTCGGCATCGCGGTGCATCGCTTCAGGCAATGATCAATGATCTCGCCTGCAATTCTGGCGCGACTATGGCGGCCTCGTGAAAATGATGAAAGATTGACAGGTCAGTCCGGCTCGTGGCTCTTGGTTGAATCCGCCCCGACCGGCCGGCAAGGATGTCGCCGAGGCCTCGCCATGGCCCATGCGGCCGGGACGCGCCGACCGCATGTCTTCTACAGCTAGCCGGCGGCGCCGTCGCTCGCAGTATTCGCGGCGATGCCGCGGCCGGAGTGGCTCGGGGACGAGCTTCACCCTATAATGCGGAACAGAGGCGCACCGCGTCCAGCACCGCGGCGGCGATGTTGCGGCTGGCGACCGCGTCGCCGATGCGGTGCAGCTCGAAGGCCGCCGTTGTCTTCGCGGACCACGGCTGCGGCCGACCCGCAAGCAGCGCCTCGATGTCAGTCACGCCGTCATTGCGGGACTGCGGGCGCAGCTCAAGATAAAGCTGGTCGGCGGGCTTGGTGCCATGCTCGACCACAATCTGGTCGGCGGTTCGCTCGGTGATCTCGCCGGTGACCAGGTTGCGAAACCTCGCGGCGATGCGGTTGCCGCGGCGCTCCACCTTGTGGATTTCGTGGTCGAACATCGTGGGGATGCCGAGCTCGTAGCCGCGTCGCTTCCAGATCACACGTTCTGCATAGGTGAGTTCCTGCGCGAGTTGCGCGTCGATCGAGACCAGGAGGACCCGGCTCCCTTGCGCTCGGGCGAGCTCGGCGACCTCGGGCGCGGGATGCCGGCCGGTGCCGTCGTAGACGATCACCTCGCCCGCCAGCGGCGCCGTGCCGCCGATCGCGTCCCAGGCATTGGTGCAATGCTCCGCTCCCGAGATCCAGTCGATGTCGGGAGTACCGCCGGTCGCGATGATCACCACGTCGGGCACCTCGCCGATCACGTCGTCTCGCTCGGCAAAACGGTTCACATGGACCTCGACGCCGAGCCGCTCGAGCTCGCGCTGCCGCCAGTCGACGATGCCGACGAGGTCTTTGCGCCAACTGGCGCGTGCGCCCAGCAGCACTTGGCCGCCGAGCCGATCCGCCGCCTCGAGCAACACCACGCGGTGCCCGCGCTCGGCCGAGACGCGGGCGGCTTCGAGGCCTGCCGGGCCGCCGCCCACGATCACCACTTTACGGCCGGGCCGCTCGGCCCACGCGATCGCTTCCGGCAGGCTCGCCTCCCGCCCTGTCGAGGGGTTGTGCAGGCAGTGCGGGCGGTACTGCGACTGGCAATGCGTGGCGCCGACGCAGGGGCGGATCCGATCCTCGTGCCCGGCCGCGATCTTTGCGACGATGTTCGGGTCCGCGATGTGCGCCCGCGTCATCGCGACCATGTCGAGCAAGCCTTCGCGGATCGCGTAGCGGGCGGTCGCAATGTCCGAGATCCGTGCCGCATGAAAGACAGGCAGCCTCATCTCCCGCTTGAAGGCGCCGACGCGAGCGAGCCACGGCGCGATCGGCGAGGCCATGCCCGGCATGTTGTCGACGGCGAGCGCGATCTCCGTATCCATCCGGCCATAAATCGCGTTGAAGAAATCGATCGCGCCGGTGCTCTCGAACACTTTGGCGATCTCGACGCATTCTTCGAACGAGAGCCCTTCTGAGCCATTGCCTTCGTCGACCACGTAACGAAAGCCCACGATGAAGTCGTCGCCGACCTGGCGCCGGATCTCATCGAATACCATCAACCCAAAGCGGCAGCGGTTGGCGAGCGAGCCCCCGAATTGGTCGGTGCGCCGGTTGGTGGCGGGCGACAGGAACTGGCCGATCAGGTGGCCGCCCGCGAGTGTCTCGATGCCGTCGAGGCCGCCATCCTTGCAGCGCCGCGCCGCTGCGCCATAGGCCGCGACCACGCGCGCGATATCGTGCTCGTCCATTTCCTTGGGAAAACTGCGATGGAGCGTCTCGCGCATCGGCGAGGGCGCGATGGTCGGGAGCCAGTTGGAGGCGTAAGGCTCGCCGCGTCGACCCAGATGCGTGATCTGGCACATCAAGGCGGCACCGTGCTTGTGCACGCGCGCAGAGAACTCCTGCAGATACGGAATCACGGCATCCGTGCCGACGTTCAGCTGCCGAAAGATATTCGGAGAATCGGGCGCCACGTTCGAGGAGCCCCCGAACATCGTGAGCGCGATACCGCCTTTGGCCTTGGCCTCGTGGTAGAGCTGGTAGCGCTCGACCGGCATGCCGTCGACCTCCAGCCCGCAAGCGTGGCTAGTGCTCATCACTCGATTTTTCAGCTTGAGCCCTTTGATCCGGAAGGGCTGCAACAACGGGTCTCGTGCCGTCCGCGGCTCAGGCTCCATGTCTACCTCTCGCTAACAAGGTCGAACTCCGCCGAAGCCAAGTCGCGCCACCGCCAGCACGCGGCGGCATGGGCCTCGGCGATCTCCAGAAGCTCCGGATGCGCCTCGCCGCATCGCTCTATCGCATGCGCGCAGCGCGAGGCATAGCGGCAGCCGGTCGTCGACGGCGGAGCCATCACGATCTCTCCGTCCGACGCGCCGCTGGTCTCGTCGCTCAGCGTCTCGACCAGCGCGCGGGTATAGGGGTGGCGTGGCGCCGCCAGCACGTCGTCGGTGCGCCCGATCTCCACGAGCTTGCCGAAATACATTACGCCGATGCGATCGCAGAGATAACGGGCGACGTGGAGGTCGTGGGTGACGAACAGGATCGCGAGCGCGTTCGCCTCGCGCACATCTTTCAGCAGGTTGAGAATCTGCGCGCGAACGGAGACGTCGAGCTTGGAGACGGCTTCGTCCGCGACCAGGAGACGCGGTGACAGGATCAGCGCCCTGCCGATCGCCACGCGCTGCAGCTGGCCGCCCGAGAGCTCGTGGGGAAACCGGTCGCGCAAGGCGCGCGAGAGACCGACTCGCGCCAACGTCTCGTCGACGCGCTCGGCGGTCTCGGACCTCGCACACAGGCGATGCAGCCGCAACGGGACCGCCAGCGAGTCCGCCACGGTGTGGCGCGGATTGAAGGACGAGATCGGGTCCTGAAACACCATCTGTAGATGCCGTCGATAGGGCTTGAGCGCGCGTTCGCCGAGCTGCGCCAGGTCGGCTCCCTCGAACAGGATCCGCCCGGAGCTGGGCCGGTAGAGTCGCAAGAGCGCCTTCGCCAGCGTGGTCTTGCCGCTGCCGGATTCGCCCACCAGACCCAGCACCTCGCCGGCTCGAATCTCGAGCGTGACGTCGTCGACAGCGTTGAAGTATTGCGGCGCCCCCCATCCCCCGCCGCGACGGGGGAAGGAAACGACGAGGCGCTCGAGGCCGAGCACCAGGCCGGCGCTCACGTGCCCTCCGCGAGATAACAGCGCACGCGGTGCGCGGCGTCGCCATAGGCGGGCGGCGCGACTTCCCGGCAACGGGGCAGCGCTTGGAGACAGCGCGGCGCGAACAGGCAGCCCGGCGGCGGTGCCGCGAGATTGGGCAGCTCGCCGGAGATCTCCTTGAGCCGCGCGCCGCGGCCCTGAAGCGCCATGGCGGTCGCGACCAGGCCTTGCGTGTAGGGATGACGAGGCGCGGCGAAGAGCTCGCGCGTCGAGCCGATCTCGACGATCTCGCCGGCATACATGACGGCGATGCGGTCGCAGAGGATCTTGGCCAGCGCCATGTCGTGCGTGATGAAGAGAAAGCTGGAGTTGAGCCGGCCGCGGAGCCGTCGGAACAGCCCCACGATCTGCCGCTCGACGATGTTGTCGAGGTTGGTCGTCGGCTCGTCCGCGATGATCAGGTCTGGCTCCAGCGCCATCACCATGGCGATCAGGATGCGCTGCGCCATGCCACCGCTCAGCTGATGCGGATAAAGCCGCAGCACGCGCTCGGGATGCGGTATCCCCACCTCGGCCAGCGCGCCGGCGGCGGCGCTCGCCCAGCCGCTCGTGTCACCTCGGGGGCGGCGCCGAGCGATTTCGCGCAGGTGCCAGGCGACGCGTTTCGCCGGGTTGAGAGCGCCCACCGGATTTTGAAAGATCATCGCCATTCGCCGGCCGCGCAGGGCCTGGAAATCCGCCTCGCCGAGCGCTTGGATATCCTCGCCGCCAAGGCGGAGCATGGCGCTGCTGACGCGCGCGTTCTGCGGCAGGAGGCGCAGGATCGAGAGGCCGGTCATCGTCTTGCCGGAGCCGGACTCGCCGATCAGGCCCAGGACCTCCCCGGGCGCCAGCGACAGGTCGACACCGCGGACCACCTCGAGCGAGCCGCCATGGAGCTCGAACCGCGTGCGCAGATCGCGCACCTCGAGCACCGGCGTGGCGCTCATTGGGAGACGCCTTGCCGCAGCCGCGGATCCATGAGATCGCGCAGACCGTCGCCGAGGAGATTGAGGCCGAGCAACGCCACCGATATTGCCAGGCCGGTCATGGTGAGCACCCAGGGGCCGCGCTGGAAGTATTCGCGCCCGTCCGCCATGATTACGCCGAGCGATGGCGTCGGCGGCTGGACGCCGATGCCGAGAAAGCTGAGCCCCGCCTCGATGATGATGCCGAAGGCGATGCCGATCGTTGCCTGCACGATCAGAGGCGCGGCGATGTTCGGCAGAATTTCTCTCAGCAGGATGCGCGGCGTCGATTGCGCCATCAGGCGCGCCGCCTCGACATAGGGCTCTTCGCGCACCAGCAGCGTCATGTTGCGCGCCAACCGCGCGAAGATCGGCAGATAGGTCAGCGCGATCGCAAGCGCGACGTTGGCGCTTCCATAGCCCAACACCACCATCAGGAAAAGCGCCAGCACGAAGGCGGGAAACGCGAACAACAGGTCCGCGACCCGCATCAGCACAAGATCGGCATAGCCGCCCTCGTAAGCAGAGATCATGCCGGCGGTGGTGCCGATGACGGCGGCCAGCGCGACACCGGCCGCGCTGATCGCCAGCGACACGCGCGCGCCATACATGACGCGCGTGAGCACGTCGCGCCCGAAGGAATCCGTGCCGAATGGATGCACCCACGAGGGCGGCGAGATCAGGTTGAAGAAGTCCGCCTCGCCGGGTCCGTATGGCATCAGGGCGGCGCCCAATCCCGCGGCCAGGAGTACGATCAGCGTGATGCCGGCGCCGGTCACCGCCGTCGGGTTCGCGAGGAAGGCGCGGGCGAGCCTCCGGTTTTGCTGCTGCCGCGCCCTCACGTCGATCTCCGGGGATCCAAGGCGACGCAGACGAGATCGACGGCGACATTGACCATGAGCACGATGCCGAGAAACACCACGGTGCACGCAAGCACGGTCGGATAGTCCCGCGCGAAGGCGGCATCCACCATCAGCGACCCCATGCCCTGAATGCCGAAGATCCGCTCGATCACCACCACGCCGCCCAGCAGATACCGGATCTGCAGCCCGATCACGGTGAGGTAGGGAATGAGCGCATTTCGGAACACGTAGTGCCGGAACACGAAGCCCGGCGAGAAGCCGAAGGAGCGGGCCGCCACCACGTACTCACGGCCGGCGGTCTCCAGCAGCGAGGTCCGCAACATGCGCGCGAATACCGCGGCCATCGGCGCCGCGATCGCGATCGCCGGGAGGAACCCGCTGTAGAGCGCGCTCGAGAGCGACTCGACGGGCGAGATGAAGCCGTAGGCGGGGAAGAGACGCCAGCCCAAAGCGAAAGCGAACACCAGCATGTAGCTCAGCCAGAAATCCGGCATCGAGATGCCGAGGACCGCAACGGAGGTGGCGATCGTATCGACCGCGCGTCCGCGTCGCAGCGCCGCGACGGTGCCCAAGGCGAGCGAGATCAGCACGGCGATCGCTACGGCGTAGAGCCCGACGAAGGCGGTGACCGGTAGGCGCAATGCGATGAGCTCGGCGATGGGAATGCCGCCGGCGATGGTGAGCGAGAGCCCAAAATCGCCATGGGCGAGGCCCGCGAGCCAGATCGCGAGCTGCGACCAGAACGGTTGGTCGAGATGGTGCTTGAGCCGGAACGCCGCCACGGCATCGGGCCGCGCATTCTCGCCAAGGACCGCCAGCGCGGGGTCTCCCGGCGCCGCCTTCATCACCACGTAGACAGCGACCGCGCCGACCAGCACGGTGAGTCCGGCGCCGATCAAGCGGCCGCCGATATAGAGCGCGGGTTTCGGCAACACGTCTTCCTAGGCTCCCACGGCCGCGGCGCGCCGGTTGTGCGCCCGGCCGGACCCACTCATCCCATGGTGATCGATGCGAACTGATCGCCGAAATTCGAGTAGGGCAGCTGGGTGAAGCCCTGCACCTTCGTCGCCATGATGTTGTGGATGTTGGAGCAGAAGCACGGCAGCACGGCCGCATCCTCGATCGCGATATCCTCCGCTTGCTTGTAGATCGTGCCGCGCTTGGCAAGGTCGAGCTCGGCGCGGCCCTGCTCGGCGAGCTCGTCGAGCTTCGGGTTGCTGTAGCCATAGAAGTTGCGCCAGCCCTTGGTATGCAGGATCTCGCCCACATACTCGTCGGGATCGATCGGCCCGAGCCAACCCCAGACGCTGCCCTGGAAGTCGCCCGACTTCTGCCTTGCAAAGACGGTGTTGGCCTCGTTCACCTCGACGGTGAATTTAGTGCCGAGCGTCTGGTTCACCTGGAGCGCGAACACCTCGATAATCCGCTTCCACCAACTCGAGCCCCAGGTCAGGATCGGTACCTCGCCCAGGCCGCTGGCGTATTTCGACTGCGCGAGCTCGCCCTTGGCGCGCTCGGGATTGAACACCGAGATCTCCCGGGGCTTCGTCTCGTAGGCGTAGGCGAGCGAGGGCGGGATCAAGCCGTGGGAGGGCACGCCTTCGCCGAACAGCACCACCTTGACCATGGCATTGCGGTCGAAGGCCATCGACACCGCGCGGCGGAAATGCACGTCGTCGAAGGGCGGCTTGCGATGATTGACCGCCACGAAACGGCAGTTCATCCCGGGCTGCTTCACGATCTTGAGCGACTTGTCCTGCTCCAGGGTGGGCACGTCCGCGAAGGGCGCCGTGCTCGTCAAGTCGATCTGGCCGCCCTTGAGCGCGGTGACGCCGCTCGACTCCTCGGCGATCAGCGGGATCTCCACGGTCGCAAGGCTCGGTTGCCCCTTCACGAAATAGGCCTCATGCGCCGCCAAGGTGACGCTCTCGTTCGCCTTCCAGCCCGTGAGCTTGTAGGCGCCGGTGCCGACGGGCTGTTTGCCGAAGGCATCGTCGCCGACCGCCTGGACCACCTTGCGCGGCACGATCTGCGTCCCCGTGCGGGCGTTGGTGAGGAAGGCGAGCAGCGGCGCGAAGGCCTTGTTGGTGATGATCTGCACCGTCAGCGGATCGACGACGCGGACCTCCTTCACCTCGGACACTTTACCCTTGTTGGGCGAGGCGTATTTCTCGTCCTGCAAGCGCTCGATGGTGAACTTCACATCGTCCGCGGTCATCTCGCTGCCGTCGTGGAATTTGACGCCCGGCCGCAGCTTGAACTCCATCGTGTTGGCATCTTTCGCGGCGAAGGATTCCGCGAGGTCGGGCACCACCTCCATCTTGCCGTTGAACTTGACCAGCGCGTTGAACATCGCCCAGACCACGTAGGCCTCGGGGATCAGCGAGTGCTTTCCTGGATCGAGCGTGTTGATCACGTTGTAGCCGGCAATGCCCGCGCGCAGCGTGCCGGCGGCGGCAGCCGCGGGCCGCGCAAACCAGGGCAGCGTGGTTCCCGCCGCTGCGGCGACGCCCGCGCCCAGAACGACTCGGCGATGGATCTCCGTCTCGTGTCGGCTCGGCATGGTTGCCCCCTGTCTCCCTGGTTGGCCGGCGCCTCCCAGTTCCCGCGTCGGCCCATCATTATGCCGGTTTGGCGACCCGAGCGGTCAAATACCGCTTTGTGCGGAGAGCATACCGCCGTGTAATACCCTGATCCGGTAATCTGGCGGCCAGGCGTTCAGGGGATGGGGCTCGCTCGCAGCAGCTCATTGCGGCGCCGGCGCAGCACCGAGAGGAACGCGCGCGCCACGCGCGACAGGGGCCGATGGGTCGGATAGAGAATGCCCAGACGAAAATCGATGCGCGGCCGGAACGGCAGTGTCACGATGCCGCGTCCGGCGAAATCCGCGGCGGTGAACGGATCTACGACGCCGACGCCGAGGCCGCGCCGGACCAGATCGCAGATGACCGCATTGACCTGGGTTTCCGCGCGCACCTTGTGCGGCGTGCCCGCGCGCTCGAACACGCGGTCGATCATGTGGCGGCCGACCTGATCTCGGGCGAGGGCGATAAAGGGGAGATCGCGCAGATCTGCGGGTCTCGCGTGGCCGCGGCCCGCGAGCGGATGGCCCTCGGGCACCACCAGGTATTGCGGCGCGCTGCAGAACACTTCGGTCTCCAGACCCGTGCGCCGGAACGGAAACTGGCCGATCCCGAGGTCGACGTGTTGTGCGGCGACCGTCTCCTCGACCCGCGCGGAGATGTTCACCTCGAGCGTGATGGTGACCTGCGGATGGGCGCGGTTGAAGTCCTCGATCACCGCCGGCAGGAAGCCGAGCCCGACCGCGGGCAGCGCCGCGACGTGCAGGTGGCCCGCTTGCGCCGCGCCGATGTCGGCGGCTACCTCGCGGATCTTTTCGACCGAGACGAAGGTGCGCTCGACCTGATCGTAGAGGATCTGCGCCTCGGGCGTGGGCGCGAGCCGCCCCTTGCTCCTGTCGAAGAGCGTGAGGTTGAGCTCCTTCTCCAGGCGTCCCAGCAGCCGGCTCGCGGCCGGTTGGGATACGCCAAGCAGCACGGCGGCGCCGCTCACAGTGCCCGCCTGCATGGTTGCCCTGAAGGCCTCGAGCTGTCTTATGAACATGCGTCCGCGGCCGCCCTCCCACGCCCGATAATGGCGGCCCGTCTCGGCAAGGGATAGAGCCCATGCGCAGTCCTCTGATCGAGCTCGATGGAAAATCTTATGATGTCGTGATCGTCGGCGCCGGCGCAAACGGAGCCAGCGCCGCGCAGCATCTCGCCGCCGCCGGCTACAGCCTCCTCGTCCTGGACAAGGGGGATTTCGCTTCCGGCTCCTCGAGCCGGTCGAGCCGGCTCCTGCATTGCGGCCTGCGCTATCTCGCGCCGGGGGAGTCGATGTGGGAATTCCTGCGCAGCCCCGACAAGCTGCGCATCGCGCTCCGCATGGCCAAGCAAGCGATGGCGGCGCGCGCGCAGCTCGTCGAAACCGCGCCGGAACGGGTTCAAAAGCTGACCTTCTGCTTCCCGATCTACGCGGGGGGTCCCTATAGGCGCTGGCAAGCCTCGCTCGCCTTGCGCCTGCTGCGCTCGCTCGGACCCACATCGGTGCCGCTCGACGACCGCATGATCGAGGGCGCGGAGATCGCCGACACGCCGCTCGCGCGCTGGCTCAGGGATCGCGACAAGCTACGCGGCCTCGCGGCCTTCACCGAATACCGGTTCGAGTGGCCGGAGCGGATCATCCTGGACGAGATCCTCGATGCCGAGCGGTTGGGTGCGGACGCGCGCAACTATACGGCGGTCACGGGGATGCAGCGCGGCGGCGACGGTGGTTGGACGCTGACCCTCGCCGATGCGCTCCGTTCCAGCGAGAGCGCGACCGTCTCCGCCAAGATCGTGCTCAACATGGCGGGCATCTGGATCGACAAGGTGAACGCGCTGGCGGTACCGCGCGCCCGGCGCCGGATCACTGGTACCAAGGGCACGCACATCATGATGCGGCTGCCGCTCGACTGCGCGAACCATGGCCTCGTCGCGATCAATCGGCTGAACGAGCCTTTCTACTGCGTGCCCTGGCGCGGACTACATTTCTTCGGGCCCACAGAGACGCTTTATGAGGGCGATCCCGACCAGATCCGGCCGCTCGAGGAGGAGATCGAGTGGCTGATCGAGGAGAGCAATCACATGCTGCCGGCCCTCGGCCTCAAGCGCGAGCACGTGCTGTTCTCCTGGGCGGGCGTGCGGCCCTTGGGCGCGCATCCCGATTTCCCCAAGGGCAAGCGCTCGCGCGAGGTGCACGACCTCGCCGAGGACGGCATGCCCGGCGTCTACGCGATGACCGCGGGTCCGATCATGACCCACCGCTCCGCCGGTCCGGAACTGACCGCGCTGGTCAGGTCCAAGCTGCCGCCGTCGAGGCCGGCGCAAGCGCCCTCCTATGCGGCGCGGCTCTATCCTGACAACCAGAACTCGCCGCCGCTCTTCGACGACGACACCTCGATCAAGCTCTCAGACCTGCGGGCCGCCGCGCGGCAGGAGCACGCGGTGAGTCTGATCGATCTCATGTTCCGCCGGGTCGGCGCCGGTTGGACCGCGACCATGGGCCACGACGCGGCGGAGCGTGCCGCACAGGCGGTCGCCGTCGAAATGGGCTGGGACGCCGCGCACCAAGCCGGCGAGGTTCGGGCTTATCGCGCCTACTTAGAGGAACATTTTCGCGTGCAGCCGGGCCACTCCGCTCCGATGGTTGAGCCGAGGGCTTGATGGTCGCGTGTTTTGCACCCTGCAGCGCTCGCCCGCGTCGCTTCAATACATCCGCTCTCGGTCCAGCACGTTGCGCATCTCGCCGAGCCGGCCGTCGAGCCAGCAGCGGAGATTCCAGCAGAAGATCTCGACGATCTTGGCGTTCTCGCCCACGACGGTGCTGGCGGAGTGCGGGCTGATCAGCACGTTCGGCAGGCTCCAGAACGGGCTCTCCGACGGCAGCGGCTCGGTGGTGGCAACGTCGAGCGCGGCAAACCCGATGCGCCCGCTTTTGAGCCCGTCGAGGAGCGCTCCCTCGTCGATCACCTGGCCGCGTGCGATATTGACGAACACGACGCCCGGCTTCATCGCGGCGAAGGCGGCGCGATCGATCATGCCCTCGGTCTCCGGCGTATGGGGCACGGTGACGACGACGGCGTCCGCGCTCGCGAGCGCCGCGCGGAGGTCGCGGCTCGCATGGATCTCGTCGAAGAGCTCGTCGTGCGCCCGGGTCTTAGCCGTATCGCGGGCAACCGCGACCGTGGTCATTCCGAAGGCGCGCGCCCGCTCAGCCAGGCCGCGCGCGAGATCGCCCGCCCCGATAACGACGAGCCGACGCCCCGCGACGCCCGCGCCGCAGTAGCGGGTCCAGCGATGCGCCCGCTGCTCCGCCTGCAGATGGCCGAGCCCGCGCCAATGTGCCAGCAGCACCATGAACACGAACTCGCCGAGGGGCGCGGCGTGCACGCCCCGCGCCGTTGTCACCAGCACATGCGATCGCAAGCCCAGGGTCTTCATCAGCTGGCCGACGCCGGTGCTGGTCATCTGCACCCAGCGCAGCCGGTGCGCCAGTGCGAGCTCCTCGACATTTCGCGGCACGTCCCAGAGCACGTCCGCCGCGGCGAGCGCCTCGCGCCAGCGGCTTTGCTGCGCCTCCGTGCGCTTGAGCGCCGATCCCACGTGATCCCCGATGTAGCGCGTCGGCGGCAACAGATCTTGCTCGTAGACGACCTCGACCCCCGCGGGATCGACGGCTCGGATGCGCTCGACGTTCTCCGGCTCGAGCGGCGAGGTGATGAAGATGCGGGTGGGCATGGGTGGTTTCCAAGGCGACGGGTTGGCAAGCGTGGCGGCCTCGGTTACCTATACGGTGCTTATGGACGCAAGCAAGAGGGTGAAGCAATGTCGACCAATAGCGAGCTCCTAGAGCGCCGCAATAATGCCGTGCCGCGGGGGGTGGCGAGCGCCACCGCCGTGTTCGCCGCACGCGCGGAAAACGCCGAGCTCTGGGACGTCGAGGGCAAGCGCTACATCGATTTCGCGGGCGGCATCGCGGTGCTCAACACCGGTCATCGCCATCCCAAGGTGATGAAGGCGATCGAGGAGCAGCTCGAGCGGTTCACCCATCCCTGCTTCCAAGTCACACCCTACGAGCCCTATATCGCGCTCGCCGAGAAGCTCAACAAGCTCGCGCCCAGCAAGGGCCCGAACAAGACGATCTTCCTCACGACGGGTGCCGAGGCGATCGAGAACGCCGTCAAGATCGCGCGCAACGCCACCAAGCGGCCGGCGGTGATCTCCTTCGTCGGCGGCTTCCACGGCCGCACCCTCATGACCATGGCGCTCACCGGCAAGGTCGATCCCTACAAGCGGGGCTTCGGCCCGTTCCCGGGCGAGGTCTATCACGTGCCCTATCCGAACAAATTCCACGACGTCTCCGCCGAGGACTCGCTGCGTGCGCTCGAATTCCTGTTCAAGGCGGACGTCGAGCCCGCCCGGGTCGCCGCCATGTTGATCGAGCCCGTGCAGGGCGAAGGCGGGTTCTACGTCGCGCCTTTCGATTTCCTGCGCCAGTTGCGCAAGGTCTGCGACCAGCACGGCATCTTGCTCATCGTCGACGAGATCCAGTGCGGCTTCGGGCGCACGGGCAAGATGTTCGCGGTCGAGCATTCCGGCGTGGCACCCGACCTCATCACCATGGCCAAGAGCCTCGCGGGCGGCATGCCGCTCTCGGCGGTGACGGGCCGCGCGGCGGTGATGGATTCGGTCGATCCCGGCGGGCTCGGCGGCACCTATGCCGGCAATCCCGTCGCCTGCGCCGGCGCGCTCGCGGTGCTCGAGGTGTTCGAGGAGGAAAAGCTGCTCGAGCGCAGCACCAAGATCGGCGATCGCATCATGCGGCGGATGAACGAGCTCGCCGCCACCAACCGCTTCCCCTGCATCGGGGAGGTCCGCGGCCTCGGCGGCATGGTCGCGATCGAGCTGGTGGAGGACCGCACCACCAAGAAGCCGGCGGCGGCTCTCACCAAGCGCTGGGCGGAGAAGAGCCTGGAGAACGGGCTCATCCTGCTGACCTGCGGCGTCTATGCGAACGTGGCGCGCGTGCTGGTGCCGCTCACGGCTTCCGACAAGATCGTCGAGGAAGGTTTGACCCTTCTCGAGCGCTCGCTCGAGGAGGCCATGGCGGGCTGAGCGCGAGGCCGCGCTTATCGCAAGAGCCGAGCGGCTCGGGCGGTCGAGAAGAACAAAGGTCCAGGGCGCGGGTGCGGGCCCTGCACCGGCGCGAGACCAAGGCCCAGGGAGGGCGCGCATGAGCAGGCTCGGCGTTCTGTGGCTGGCGATCGTCGGTCTCGTCTGCGGATCGCTTTGCGGTCCGGCGGAGTGTGCGACCTATCCGAGCGGGCCCGTCAAGATCCTGGTTCCCTATGCGCCCGGCGGCGCCACCGACATCGTTGCGCGCGTCCTGGCGGACCAGCTGCACGACATGCTCGGGCAGACCTTCGTGGTGGAGAACAAGCCGGGCGCTTTCGGGATCATCGCCATCCAGGAGCTGGCCAAGGCGAAGCCCGACGGGTACACGCTCATGGTGGGCAATGTCTCGACCAACGGCCTGACGCCCATCCTCTATCCCAGCAAGATGTCGATCGACTATGCCGCGACGATCGTTCCGATCACGCGGCTCGCCGACCTGCCGGCCTTCGTCATCGCCACCACGAACGGCTTCCCGCCGCGGACCCTGCCGGATTTCATCTCCTACGCGAAGGCGCACCCCGAACAGGTCAAATACGGCACTGTGGGCGTCGGCAGTTTCACGCACTTCGACATGTTGGTCCTCGAGCAGAAGGCGGGCTTGCCGGCGCTGGTGGACGTGCCCATGAAAGGCGGCGCCTCCGAGGTGATGACCTCTCTCGCGACCGGTGACGTGCAGGTCGCTTTCCTCAACGTCGCGAGCACGGCGGGGCTGATCGCCGCGGGTCGCCTCACGCCGCTTGCCGTGGTCGCCCACGAGCGCCTGCCGGAATACCCGGCTGTGCCGACCATGGCCGAGGTAGGCTTTCCCGGCGTCGGCACGACCCAGTGGCAGACGCTGTTCGCGCGCGCGGGCACGCCCGAGGACGTGATCGACCTGCTGTTCAAGTCCAGTGTGGCTGCGCTCAAATCCGACAAGGCGCGGCATGTCTTCGAGCCCGCCCATATCAACGTCGTTCCCTCCGGCTCGCCCGACGAGGCCGCCGCTTGGTTGCGCGAGGATACCGAGAACTGGCGCAAGATCGTCGCCGAGACCCACATCAAGCTCGACCAGTAGGGCCGCCGGACTGGCCGCGATGAGGGTGCGCCTCGGCAATCCGAAGGAGTTCTACGCCGGCCTCGTCTTTTTCGCGATCGGCCTCGCGGCGTTGATCCTGGCGCGCGACTATCGCGTGGGCGCGGCGATGCGCATGGGGCCGGGTTATTTCCCGCTGTGCCTGTCGCTGTTGCTGATGCTGCTGGGAGCGGCATCCAGCCTGCGCGCGATGCGCATGGCCCGCGGCGAGCCGAGCGGGCCACTGCGGCTGGCGCCGTTGATCGCCATCCTGCTGGGCGTGGTCGCCTTCGGCGCGCTGGTCGACCATGGCTTGGTGGCGGCGCTCCTCGCTCTCCTGATCGTCAGCACCGGGCCGCGCTGGATGTTGCAGCCCCTCGAGCTCCTGGTGACGATCGCGTTGCTCACCGCGGCCGCCGTCGCGCTCTTCATCTACGGCCTCGGCATGCCGTTCTCGTTGTTCTAGCGCGGGACGGGAGGCGCGATGCCCGGCGACAGCGGCGTCCTCGAGCTCATTCATCAGCTCAAGATGGGTTTCGACGTAGCCCTGACGCCGGCGAATTTCGCCTACTGCCTGACGGGCGCTGTGCTCGGCACCGCGGTCGGGGTGCTGCCGGGGCTGGGGCCCGTCACCACGATCGCCATGCTGCTTCCCATCACGTTCAAGATGCCGGCCATCGGTTCTCTCATCATGTTGGCCGGCATCTACTATGGCGCCCATCACGCGGGATCGACCACCGCGATCATGCTCAACATGCCGGGCGAGCCGACCTCGGTGGTGATCTGCATCGACGGCCACCCGATGGCCCAGCAGGGCCGCGCCGGTGCTGCGCTCTGCATATCGGCGCTCGGCTCGTTCTTTGCGGGCTGCGTCAGCGTGGTGATCATCGCGCTGTTCTCGCCCTTGCTCGCGGACGCGGCTCTGCTGTTCGGAGCGCCCGAGTACACCTCCATGATTGTGATGGCGCTGATCACGGCCTCGGTGCTGTCCTCGAGCTCGCTCCTGACCACGACCGCGATGGCGGTGCTTGGCGTGCTCCTCGGTACAGTCGGCACCGATGTCGATTCAGGCGTGCTGCGCTATACCTTCGGCGCGATGGACCTCGCCGACGGCATCAACTTCGTCGCCGTCGCCGTCGGCCTGTTCGCCTTCGCGGAGGTGGCAATCCATCTGGGCGCCCCGGAGTTGCGCGCCAAGGTCGCCTTCAAGCTCTCGGGGTTGCTGCCGACCCGTGCCGACCTCCGCGCTTCCTGGAAGCCGATCCTGCGGGGCACCGGCATCGGTGCCGGGTTCGGCATCCTGCCGGGCACCGGTCCGCTCTTGAGTTCCTTCGCCTCCTACGCGGTCGAGCGGCAGATCGCCGCCGATCCCACGCGGTTCGGCAAGGGCGCCATCGAGGGCGTGGCCGGCCCGGAATCCGCCAACAACGCGGCGGCGCTCACCCATTTCATCCCGATGCTGAGCCTGGGCATCCCCGCGGGACCCGCGATGGCGCTGATGCTCGGCGCCTTGACGATTCAAGGCGTCAATCCGGGTCCGCAGGTGGTCGCCGAGCATGCCGATCTCTTCTGGGGCGTCGTCGCGAGCATGTGGATCGGCAACATGATGTTGCTCGTGTTGAACCTGCCCATGGTCGGGCTCTGGATTCGCCTGCTGGCGATCCCCTATCGGTTCCTCTATCCGGTCATTCTCGTCTGCTGCTGCATTGGTGTGTACAGCGTGTCGAACTCGCATTTCGACGTCTGGCTCGCGGCGGGCTTCGGCTTGCTGGGTTTCCTGTTTCGCAAGCTCGATTGCGCGGCGGCGCCGCTGATCCTGGGCCTCGTGCTCGGACCCGTGCTCGAGCAGAACTTGCGCCGGTCGCTGGTGATCTCGCAGGGTGATCCCACGATCTTCCTGACCCGGCCGATCAGCGCCGCCATGCTGGCGCTCTCGGTATTCCTGGTGTTTGCTTTCTCGATCCCCGAGCTGCGCCGACGGCGCGCGGCCGAGTCTCGCGAGGCGCTCCAGAAGGAGACGCAATGAAAGCCATCGATATTCACGCGCATTATTTCCCGGAAGGCTATCTGCAGCTGCTGGGCGCCGAGGGCGAGCGGTATGGTGCGGGCTATCGGCGCGCGACCGAAGGCTTCTACATCACCGGCGCCGGCCGGCCCCTGGGGCCGCTGCCCCTAAAGTTCATCGACCTCGCCGAGCGGATCGCGGAAATGGATGCGCAGGGCGTTGCCGTTCAAGCGCTCTCGTTGACCTCGCCCATGGTCTATTGGGCGGACCTGGATCTTTCGCACCGGCTCGCCCGCGCCTTCAACGACGGCGCCAGCGCGGCGCATCTCGCCTATCCGGACCGGCTCGTGGGTCTCCTGACTTTGCCGATGACGGATGCCGAGCGCAGCCTCGACGAGCTCGAGCGGGCTGCGCGCTTGCCGGGCATCCGCGGGGTCTACATGGGTACCAACATCGAGACGCACGACCTCTCGGACGCACGCTTCACGCCGGTCTTCGCGCGCATCGAGGCGTTGGGCCTGCCGGTCTTCCTGCACCCGCTTCAGGTGGTCGGCGGCAAGCGGCTGCAGCCCTACTACCTCTCGAACCTGATCGGAAATCCCGTCGACACCGCGATTGCCGCGGCGCATCTAATCTTCGGCGGCGTCCTCGACCGGTTCCCAAGCCTCGAGATCAACCTGCCGCATGCGGGCGGTGCACTGCCGATCCTGATCGGCCGTTTCGACCACGGTCATCGGGTGCGGCCGGAAACCAGGCACTTGCCGCGACCGCCGAGCGCCTACCTCCGGCGCTTCACCTACGACACGATCGGGCACGCGCCGGAGATCCTGCGCTTCGTCATCTCGCAGGTCGGCGCCGACCGCGTGCTGCTGGGCAGCGACTATTGCTTCGACATGGGGACCCGCGACCCCGTCAAGATCGTGGATGAGCTCGGCCTTGCAAGCGGGGACCGTGACCTCATCCTCGGCGGTACCGCCGCGCGGCTGCTGCGGCTCCAGGAACCAACTTGATCCGATTTGGCGCTTGATCCAAACATGGCGCGAATGTCCGGCGGAAGAGAGCGGTTCTCATGAGACAAATCGAGGTGGGCATCATCGGCACCGGCTGGTGCGGCGGCATCCGCGCCGAGACTTGCGCGCGAGATCCCGCGGTGAAGGCGGTGCACGTCGCCGAGATCCGTCCCGAGCGGCTCGCCGAAATCGCCGCCAAGACCGCCGCGCGTACGGCGGTGACCGACTACAAGGAGCTCCTGCGCAACGACGCGATCGACGCGATCTTCATCTCCGCCACGCCCGAGACCACGCATTATCCGATGGCCCGCGACTGTCTGCTTGCCGGCAAGCACGTGTTCCTCGAGAAGCCGATCGCGCTCGATCTGCAGGAAGCCGACGAGCTCATCGAGCTTGCTCGCACGCGGCGGCTCAAATTCACCATCGGCTATTCCCAGCGGTTCAACCCGAAATACGCCTATGCCAAGCAGTGCCTGGCGGACGGCACCCTCGGCGAGCCCGTGAGCGCACTGGTCAGCCGTCACATCACGCGGAGCCTCGGCAACAAGATCAGCGGCCGTATCAAGCTCTCGCCCGCGGCGATGGAGGCGACCCACGATCTCGATTTCCTGCTGTGGTGCCTCGAGCCCGCACGGCCCGTGCGGGTCTACTCCGAGACCGTGTACCGGGTGATGCAGCGCGTGAACGGGGCCGCCGATTGCCAATGGATCATGATCACCATGGACAATGGCGTGGTCATCACGGTCGGCGCCGGCTGGATCCTGCCGCCGGGATATCCGAATTTCTCCTCGACCTGGATCGAGATCGTCGGAAGCGAGGGCGCACTGATGATCGACGACACGCATAAGGATGTCGCGCTCAACACGATGAAGCAGGGCATGGTCTTCCCGATGTCCACCATGCCCGGCGAGTTCGTGGGCGCGGTTTTCGCGGGGGCGATGGCGCCGGAGACGCGCCACTTCGTCGACGCGGTCGCGGGCGATCGGCCGGTCCTGGTGACGCCGGAGCAAGCCCGCGTGGTGATGGAGGTCTATACCGCCGCGGACCTCTCGGCCGAGCGCCACGCGCCCGTCGAGCTGCCCCTCGCCACGCAGTCACGGCCGGCCGCGGCGTGCTGATCCTGCATCGCCGACCTGCCTTGACTTAACGCTTTGCGCCCTCCAGGCTTTTTACGGGGACGAAGATTGGGAGAGACGGCGATGGCGAAGAGCGAATTCCGCACGGCGCTCGAAGCGGCGGTTCAGCGCAAGCACTCGAGCGTGCATCCCTGGAGCGAGGCGTGGGTCTCCGGTGCGCTCGACAGGCGCCTGCTCGGCGAGTGGGTGAAGCAGCATTACCACTTCGTGAGCCATGCCGCGGAATGGATCGGCACGATCTTCGGCAACTGTCCTCATGAGGACGTGCGCGAGTTTCTGATCGAGAATATGTGCGAGGAGGAGGGTGTCACCGGCCAATCCGGCTACCCCGCGGTGAAGCACGCCAAGCTGTTGCTCGATTTCGCCGAGCATTGCGGCATGGACCGCCGCGGCGTGGCGGACGCGCAGCTCCACGGCGAGGTGCTGCCCGAGACGCTCGGCCTCCAGGCCTGGTGCTTCCACCAGAGTCGGCGGCATTTCGTCGAGGCCATCGCCTCGATCCTGATCGGGCTCGAATCCCAGGTACCGCAAATCTACAGCAAGACCACGCCGCCGCTCCTGGAGAAATACGGCTTCACCGAAGAGGAGGTCGTGTTCTTCCTGCTGCACATCCTCGCCGATACCGAGCATGGCGAGCGCGGCTTCGAGATCGTCGACAAATACGCGGACACGCCGGAATTGCGAACGAACTGCCTGCGCCTCGTCAAGGAAGCAACGATGATGCGCCGGCTCTATCTCGACGGCCTCTACAACAAATATCTGGCGCGGCCAAGCGCACAGGCGGCGGAGTAGCCGATGGCCGCCGCCGATCCCCGCGCGAAGGTTCCGCTTCGACCCATGAACAGCGAGCTCGCGCGCCGCGCCGCCGAAGCGGCGCAGGCCAAGGCGGGCGAGTTCGGCCACACCATCAGCATCGCCGTGGTCGACGAGTCCGGCAATCTCGTGTTCTTCTCGCGCGGCGACACCTGCAGCTTCATCACCTTCGAGACGGCCAAGGGCAAGGCCGCCATGGCTGCGGGCTTCCGCCGCCCAACCAGGGACTACGTCCCGAACGCCCGCGAGGATGCCGCCTTCTGGACCGGCGTCGGCGAGCGGCTCCGCATGATCGTGGGTCCCGGCGGCTATCCCATCACGCGCGAGGGCGTGCTGGTGGGCGGCATCGGCTGCGGCGGCGCGCTCGGCGAGGAGGACCACCTCTGCGCGGAGGCCGGGGCTAAAGCCGCCAGCAGCTGAGGGCGCTGCCCAGCCGCCGCAACAAGCTCACGGCGTTTCGTGTCGGTCGCGATGATGAAGACGGAACCGCCCCAGCGATCTCGCACCGACTGGATGGTGCCGAATGAGTTCGCGCTGCCTGCCGAGCCGACGATCAGCCGGCGAGAGGGGCGGCCCACTCGGAGCGCCTACTTCGCCTGCTGATAGGCGACCTCGGCCTCACGCCAGTCCTGGTTGGGCTTGGTGTAGTGCAGGATCAGCATTGGTGGCGACCAGTTGTGCCAGAAAACGCCGTCGGCGCGCGGAAACGTCACCTCGCCGGCGGCCCAGCCCGTGAATTGTCCGGTCTCCAGGGTCGTGGCGATCGCCTTCGGATCCGCGCTTTTCGCCTGGGCTATCGCTTGCGCGATGATCGCGACGTCGCCGAAGCAGTTGAGGTCGGAGTAGACCGGCTGGTCCTTGAACTTCTCCTGGTATTGCTTGGCGTACCAGGCGCCGATGTCGGAGAGTTTTTGCTGCGGCGAGTAGTAGGCGATGAAATAGACGCCGCCGTTCCTCG
>DASZHJ010000500.1:0-2771 GCA_035938015.1 Allostellaceae bacterium | reverse complement strand
GCGACCGGGTCATGGGGTTCGCTCCCGCCTCGCTCGGCTCGCGCGCCGTGACGATGGCGGATGCGCTGGCATCGATCCCGACGGGCATGAGTTTTGCGGCCGCCGCAACCATTCCAGTAACCTTCGTAACCGTGACATACGCGCTGGGGCGTCTGGCAAAGCTAGCGGCTGGGGAGCACGTCCTCGTTCATGCCGCCGCGGGCGGTGTAGGGCTTGCTGCGATCCAGTACGCCAAGCATCGCGGCGCGGTTGTGATCGCCACTGCCGGATCGGAGGTGAAGCGATCGTTCCTGCGCCTGGCCGGCGCCGATCATGTACTCGACTCGCGCGATCTCGGGTTCTGCAATGAGGTGCGTGAGATCACGGGGGGGCAGGGCGTCGATGTCGTGCTCAACTCGCTGAGCGGCGAAGCGATGGAGCGCAGCCTGGAGGTTCTCAGACCATTTGGCCGCTTCCTCGAACTTGGAAAACGGGATCTTTACCTCAATCGGCGAATTCACTTGCGGCCGCTTCGCCAGAACATCTCCTATTTCGCGATCGATATCGACCAGCTGCCTACGCGCCGGCCGGCTTTGGCCCGCGACCTGTTACGCGAAGTGTCCATGGCCCTTGTCGAGGGGACTATCCGGCCGCTAGCTCACCGGATTTTCTCGTTTGGCGAGCTCGACGATGCGATTCGGCTGATGCAGTCGTCGGACCATATCGGCAAGCTCGTGCTCGAACCGCAGGCCAACGCCGGCGTGCGGCTTCGCGAGCCGCCGGCGATAACCCTGCGGCGCGATGGAACCTATCTGGTGACCGGCGGGGTCGAGGGGTTCGGTTTCGAGGCCGCGCGGTGGCTGGCCGCGCGCGGCGCCGGCTCGATTGCATTAATCGGCCGCCGCGGGTCGGCCACTCCGGGATGCGATGCGAGGATTGGAGAACTCGAAGCCGCCGGCGCCGAAGTACGCGTGTATTGCGGAGATGTCGCCGACCGTGCTTCCTTGGCCGGGATCCTCGAGGCGATCCGGGCGGTCCACCCGCCCCTCCGCGGCATCGTGCACGCCGCGTCGGCTATCGACGACGGTCTCGCCTCGGAGGTCGAGATCACGCGACTGCAGGCGGTGCTTCGGCCAAAACTCGGCGGAGCGTTGGCTCTCGACGCCCTGACCCGGGACGATCCTATCGAATTGTTCTTGCTGTTCTCCTCGGCGACGACTTTGGTCGGAGCGCCCGCGCAAGGCGCCTATGTAGCAGCGAATACGACCCTTGAAGCCTTGGCCCGGCGGCGCAAGGCCGAGGGTCGATCCGCGCTCGCGGTCGCCTGGGGTCCGATCGCGGATGTCGGTTATCTGGCCGAGAGGCCGGAGACACGTGCTGCGCTCGCTCGGCGGCTCGGCGCGAAACCAACCTCGGCGGCCGAAGCGCTGGCGGGACTGCCCGCGATGATCGCGAGCGGATTGCCGGTTGTCGCCTTCGCCGAAACCAATTGGAACGAGGCCCGGCGCTTTCTGCCGATCCTCGCCAGCCGGCTGTTTTCGGAAGCCCGCGCAAGCGGCTCGACGTCGAGCTCGGACGAGTCATTCAGCGAGCGGCTCGCCGGCCTCGACCCGGATGCCGCACTTACCCTGCTCAAGACCGTGATTGCCGAGGAAGCGGCGACGATTTTGCGGCTGCCGGCGAGCGGAATCGACCCGCTTCGTCCGCTTTCGGAAATGGGGATGGACTCGTTGATGGCGGTTGAACTTCGCCTCGCTCTCGAAAGCCGGCTTCGGGTCGATCTGCCGCTGGTTTCACTCGCCGAAGGAACAAGTGTAGCATCTATTGCGGGGCGGCTGGCCACAGCGGTCTCGACCGGACCAAAAGACGGTGACCTGATCGCCCTCGTTGCACGTCACGAGGGTGTGGACGAGCTGCCCTTATCTGCGGACGATGCGCAGACGACCTCCGCAGTGGCCGAGCCGAAATCGGTCGCCGCGGAATAGCCGATGGAACCGCGCCGGAACCTGTTCGGTCTGTCGGCTCAGGCCAAGGCGCTCCTGATCGAGAAGCTTTCTTCGACCCCGTCAGCGCGATCGCCGCGTGTCTTGCGCCGCTCCGGCCCGGACAATGACGACAGCGCCGCCCGCCTAGACGTATCAAAGCTGCAAGGGTTTCGAGAAATCCGGATGATCCGCGAAGCCGCGGAGTTTCTCGACATATCCGATCCGTTCTTTCGCGTGCACGAGGGAATTGCCGGGGCCGAGACGGTGATCGACGGCCGCAGCTTCGTCAATTTCGCATCCTACAACTACATCGGTTTGAACGGGCATCCGGATATCGTGAGCGCCGCGATGGCGGCGATGGACCGATACGGGACCTCCGTCTCGGCGAGCCGTCCGGTCTCCGGCGAGCGCCCGCTCCATCAGGATCTCGAGCGCGCCCTTGCTCGTGTTCACGGCACCGAGGACTGCGTCGTCCTGGTTGGCGGTCATTCGACGAACGTCACGGTGATCGGACATCTGCTCGGCCGCGAGGATGTGATCGTGCACGATGCCCTGATCCACAACAGCATCGTTCAGGGTGCGATCCTTTCCGGCGCCCGGCGGGTGCCGTTTCCGCATCTCGACCACGAAGCGGCCGACCGCTTGCTACGCGAAACACGCCCGCGTGGCGGGCATGCGCTCCTCGTCATCGAGGGGCACTACAGCATGGATGGCGATGTCCCCGATCTGCCGGCCTTCATCGCTGCCGCCCGCCGCAATCGAGCCTGGCTGATGGTCGATGAAGCGCACGCGCTGGGTGTGCTCGGA
>DASZHJ010000499.1:0-1852 GCA_035938015.1 Allostellaceae bacterium | reverse complement strand
GTGCTGAAATCGATCGGCCACGCCTGCGGTCTCCCACCTCTCGCCGTATCCCGCCGCCGTGCGGCTACGGCAGCGGCAGAGCGTGCCGCAGAAACTGCTGGACATGATAGTTTGATTTTTTGCTAAATATTGCCGTTTGGCCCAATCATCGGAGAGCGCCTATGACCCAGCGGCAAACCTTCATTCCCGCCCTCAGCTACCAGGATCCCGTCGCCGCCCTGAAATGGCTCGAACGCGCTTTCGGCTTCGACACGTCCATGTTCATCATGGGCCGCAGCGGCGTCTACCGCGCCGACGAGTTCCATGCCGAGATGCGGCTCGGCGACGGCGTCGTCATGATCGGCGGCGAATGGACCGACACACACAAGAGCCCGCGATCAACGGGGGGCGTAACGACACAGACCGTCCATGTCCATCTCGACGAGGATGTCGATGCCCATTGCGAGCGCGCGCGCGCGGCAGGCGCCACGATCCTTGCCGAGCCCTCCGATCAGTTCTATGGCGATCGCACCTACCGTGCCGCGGATCTCGAGGGTCACGTCTGGTCGTTCGGACAGACGGTGCGGCAGGTATCGCGCGAGCAAGCCGAGGCGGCGAGCGGGCTCAAGATCGAAGGCTGGGTGTGAGCCAGAGTGCCGCCGGCATCGATCGCACGCTCGCTGCGCTCGCCGATCCGCATCGCCGCCGAGTGATCGAGCTCCTGCGCGAACGGCCCCATCGCGCGGGCGAGCTGGCGCTGCGCACGGGTCTTGCTCTGCCCGCCATGAGCCGTCACCTCCGGCAGTTGCGCGAATGCGGTCTTGTGGCGGAGAGCCATCCGGCATTCGATGCGCGGGTGCGCATCTACGCGCTCGATCCGAAACCGATTGCGGCGCTGAAGCACTGGCTCGAAGAGACCGAGGCGCTGTGGAGCACGCAGCTCGAAGCCTTCAAGCATCACGTCGAGCGCGCGTCTTGACGTCGCAAGTTCTTGTATCACTGCGCGTCAAGACGTCACCCGCGCGCGCCTTTCAGATATTCACGCGGGACATCGGGATCTGGTGGGCGCCCAACACGCTGTTCCGGTTCACACCCCGCTCGCCCGGCGAACTCGCCTTCGAGCCCCGTGAGGGCGGGCGCTTCATCGAAACACTGCCCGACGGCACCGTCTTCGAGATCGGCCGCATTCGGATCTGGAGGCCAGGTGAGCGGCTTGTCTTCGGTTGGCGCCAGTCGACATTAGGGCCCCGCCAGGACACCGAGGCCGAGATCACATTCGAGGCCGTCGGCACCGACACACGTGTGACCGTGATCCATCGCGGCTGGGATAGCATTCCGCCGGAGCATGCCGCCCGTCACCGCTTTCCCGACGCCATTTTTCTCCGGCGCCACGGCGAATGGTGGCAGGTATTGCTCGGGCGCTTGCGCGCGCAGTGCCTGCTTCGCGCGGCGCGAGCCGCTGCCACGTGTCCACCCTCCGAGTAGCGATCCCTTCTGGCGCCGTCCCTGGTGCGGCGAGAGGCAGGCGCTGAGCGCCCAATTTGATCCGTCGTCGGTGCACGCTCGCGAGATCGTTAAAGCAATGAGCGTCGGCGATGCAGTAGTCGAAAATCGACCTCGCAACTAGCCGGCGTAGCCTCGCAGCCGCGCCCGTCAGGACCCGAGCAAGCTTGCTTTCTGAATACGCCCCTAACAATCAGGGAGCGGGATCAGAGTGGCTCCTCCGGGAATTTCAGAGCTATGGCCAGAAGTTGGTGACGGCATGACGGGGTAAGGCGGCGTATCGTGGTGGGTGTTCAACGCCCCCACTTCTCCAATGAAGGAGTGATACGCCGTGTCCGACAGTAACGTGATCAAGCTCGCCCAGCCAGGG
>DASZHJ010000498.1:0-13662 GCA_035938015.1 Allostellaceae bacterium | reverse complement strand
TAGTCCGGCGGATTGTGGGAGCCCGTCACCATGATGCCGCCGTCCACGCCGAGCGTATAAGCGGCGTAGTAGAGCATGGGCGTGGGGCCGAGCCCGACGCGCACCACGTCCACGCCACTCTCTGCCAAGCCCTGCACGAGCGCTTGCTCGAGCGCGGGCGAGCTCAGCCGCCCGTCGCGTCCAACCGCCACGCCCTTGCCGCCGACCTCGAGGACACAAACGGCGAAGGCGCGGCCCAGAGCGCGGGCATCCGCCTCGAAGAGCGTGGTGCCGACGGTCCCGCGGACGTCATACTCGCGCAGGATGGTCGGATCGAAGCGATGGCCGCCCGCGCGGCCGCCGTCTTTGGACATGGAAGCTCCGGAGTTCAGGATATTTGGCGTTGCCTGGGGGGCGCCGCGTCGGCCGGCTCCGCCGGTCGGTCCGCCGTGTGCTCATCCAGAATGCGCCGGACCTCCCCGGCGAGATCGGGCCGTGCCAGCGCGTACGCGACGGTCGCCTCGAGGAAGCCCACCTTGTCGCCGCAGTCGAAGCGGCGGCCTTCGAAGCGAAAGCCGTGGAACGCGCTCTTGCCCCCGATCATGCGCGCCAGCGCGTCGGTGAGCTGGATCTCGTTGCCGGCGCCACGGCCGATCCGGCCGAGATGGTCGAACACTTCCGGCTCGAGGATGTAGCGGCCGATCACCGCGAGCGTCGAGGGCGCTTGCTCCGGCGCCGGCTTCTCCACCACGCCCTTGGCACGGACCAGCGGCCCGTCCTCCGCCACAGCGTCGAGGATGCCGTAGCGCTTGGTGTGAGCGCGCGGCACGTCCATGACCGCGATCAAATTGCCACCGACTTTGGCGCGCGCTTCTACCATTTGCTGGAGGCAGGGCGTGCGCGCGAGGATCAGGTCGTCCGCGAGCAAAACAGCGAAGGGCTCGTCGCCCACGAGGTCGCGCGCGCACCAGACGGCGTGGCCGAGTCCGAGCGGGCGCTGCTGCCGGGTGTAGGAAAGCTGGCCCGGCTTCGGCATCCAGGCGTTAATCTCGACGACCTCCGCAGACTTACCGCGCTCGCGCAACGTGGCCTCGAGCTCGTAGGAATGGTCGAAGTGGTCCTCGAGCGCGGATTTGCCTCGTCCCGTCACAAAAATGAATTGCTCGATGCCCGCCGCTTGCGCCTCTTCCACCGCATACTGAATCAGCGGCTTGTCCACCACCGGCAGCATCTCCTTTGGCATCGCCTTGGTCGCCGGCAGGAAGCGCGTGCCGAGACCGGCGACGGGAAATACAGCCTTGCGAACGCGTGGGGTCATGGGGCCTTTGCCTTCAGCCGTTACGGCATTCCGGGCGCGGGGGATAACGCAGTGCCCCATCCGGTTGTTCCCCGGGGGACGGCGCGGCCTTATACCGCGAACACCGGGCTCAAGCCAGCCCGGGACGCTCATGTCCCCAAGAGGACATCCTTGGCGCGGTTAACTTGCGCCGCCAGTGCGTCGGAGCCGCCCTGATCCGGATGGATCTTGAGCATGAGGCGATGATGCGCCTCCTTGATCTCGGCGGCGCTCGCGCCGGGCTTCAGGCCCAGCACGGCCAAGGCCTCCTCCGCGGTCATCGCGCTCGCCGTCGCGGACCGTGCGGACCCGCCTGAGCCGGCAGCACCTTGTGCCGCCTCGCGCCAGTCGGGCATGAATCGGTCGAGGTAGCTCTCGACCAGGCTTACCGAGGGTGGATCCTCCGCGCGCACCTCGCGCCACAGCGCGATCAGCGAGCCGTTGTCGAGCTCCTCCAGGCGCCGACCCTGGAAGTGGCCCTTGCGCACGGTGCCCGTCATGGTGCCGGTGTCGTGGTCGAGGCTCATGCGGAGATAGTCCGTCTCGACCTCGGAAACCTGTTGGCGCTGTGCGCCCGCGCCGCCCGCCCAGCGCCGCCACACCGTTCTCGCCCGCGCGAGAAACGGCGCCGCTCCGCCGAGTGCCACCACCACCGGCAGGAAACGCCCGCTCTCGATCAACAGCACCGCAACCGCGATCGCCGCGAAGATGCCGAGCCACATCAGGAAGCGGACGATGATCGCGGGCGGGAGTGCCACGAAGGCTTTGCCCGCCGCCAGCAGCAAGACTAGGAGCATGATGCCGCCAACCAAATAGAGGGGCATCAGGCACCGCCCATCTGGCGCGTGAGCAGCAGGGTGGCGCCGCCGGTCCTGCGCGTGTAATCGGCGAGCGCTTTGCGCCCGCCGGCGGCGAACACCGCCACGGCGCCCAACAGCTCCTTCAGCTGCTGGGCGCTGGCGTTGTTGAAGGGGCAATAGGCGCCGCGGCTCAGCCGCGCGATCTCCTTGAAGGCGCGGCCGGCCACGGGATTGTCGCCCTCGTGGAACACGAAGGCCGGCACGTTGAGGAGCGCCAGTTCGCCCGCGAGCTGCAAAAGACCCTCGAGCGGCTCCTCCATGGCGTCGCCCACGAAGACCAGGGCGTTGACGCGGCCCGCCTTCGCCTCGTCGATAGCGTGCTTGAGAACGCGCGCGATCTGCGTCTCGCCGCCGACGCAGCTCACCTTGCGCATGGCCGCGTGCAGGTCCTGCGTCCGCGAGAGCCGGCGGCTCGCCTTGCATTCGCCGAAGCCGCGATAGAACACGAGCTGCACATCGAGACCGCCGAGGCTCGCCGTCGCCTCGAACATCTCGCCCTGCAAGCGGCAGGCATGGTCCCAGGTGGGCTCACGGCTTGCGGTGGCATCGAGGGCAAAGATCAGCCGTCCGCGGCCCGAGGCCGGCTGCACCGCCGGCATCGCCGCCACTTGCCTTAGGAACGCCTCCACCTCCGCCTGCTTGGACGCGGGAAGCTGGCTCTCGGATCCCTTTCTCTTTTCCGCCATACCATCAATATGGGATCGGCCAGGTAGGGTTGGCTAGCGGCGGGTCTCGCTCGCGCGCTATTTCGGCCTCGGATGGGTCTTCCGGATGCTCTCTCGGGACTCCATCGCGCTCCACCAGCCCCGCAACCGCTCGTGCGGCCCCAGGAGATCGCGGCCCTCCGGCGTGAGCGAAAAATAGAAATAATGCGGCGCCACCATGAGATCGGCCAGGCTGAGCGCATCGCCTGCCAGGAACCGGTTGTCGCCTTTGAGCTGGTCGAGGGCGTCGAGGCACACGCGGGCCTTCGGCAAGCATGCCGCGACCCTCGCCTCGTCGGGCGCCTTACCGTGCCGCGCCGCCATCACGCGCTGATAGGAGATCCCGAAGCTGATATCCGCGAACATGTAGGCATCCACGATGCCGATGATCTGGTTCATGCGCGCGGCGTGCCGCGGGTCCGTCGGCTGCAGCGGCGCGCCTGGGAAAGCCGTGTCGACATAGCGCAAGATGGCCTGCGTCTCGTAGAGGGCGAAGCCCTTGTGCTCGAAGGCCGGGATTCTGCCGAACGGCTGCCGCGACAGGTGCGGCTCCTGCTTCATCTCGGCCAAGCTCATGTCGACGAAGTCATAGCTGACGCCCTTCTCTTCCAGCCCCAGCCGCGCACTGCGCACGTAGGGGCTGCCGTCGACGCCGTAGAGGACCGTCTCGGACATGAAATTCTCCCCTGGTAGAGCTAAGCCGCGCGCGCCCAGACCGCGGTGTCGTGGAACACCCCGCCGCCGTTGGGCCGCCCGGGATCGGCGGAGATCAGCACGTTGATGCCGAGCCCTTCCTCGTAGGCGTGGTTGGGCCAGATGCCCTCGACCACGAGCACGCCGCGCTGGAGCCCGTCGAACTCCTTGGCGCGGACAACCACACTGCCGAGGCGATTGCCGAGCCGTACGCGGTCGCCGGTCGCCAGTCGGAGCGCGCGGAGGTCGTCGGGATGGATCAACACCGAGGGCTTGCCCTCGCGCTCCACGCTCGAGGGCGTGTTGTTGAAGCTGCTGTTGAGGAAGGAGCGCGCGGGCGGAGCCATCATGCGGAAGGGGTGCTCGGCATTGGCCTTGTCGATGATGTCGACGTGATCGGGCAGCGCGGGCAATTCCTGGTGCAGCGGCCCGAGCGAGGCCCAGTCCGCCTTGAAATGGAAGCGCTTGTCTTTATGCCCGAAGCCGTCGAGGAAATGCGCGGTCTCGAAGGGCAGCGTGCGATCGATCCAGCGCCCCTGATAGAAAGCGTCCGGAGCGGGAAGCCCGGAGATTCGCAGGCTTTCCGCGATGATCTCCATCTCGGTCATGCCGAAGCCGCGGTGCTCCGCGCCAAGCCGGCGCGCGAGCTCGGAGATCACGTAATGGTTCGTGCGCGCCTCGGCATGGGGCTCGACCACCTTGCGCGCGATCTGCAGGAAGGTGTGGCCGCCGCCGGTGTAGATGTCGTCGTGCTCGAGGAAGGTGGTGGCGGGCAGCACGACGTCGGCCATCGCCGCCGTCTCAGTCATGAATTGCTCGTGGACGCAGGTGAACAGGTCCGAGCGGCGGAATCCCTCGCGCACGCTCAGCGTCTGCGGAGCCACCACCATGGGATTGGTGTTCTGGATCAGCAGCGCCGTCACGGGCGGCCCGTCGCCGAGGTCGCGCTTGTCGCCCGTGAGCACCGGGCCGATCCGCGACTGGTCGAAGACGCGGGTTGAGGGATCGAGGACATCGAGCCCTTCGATCAAGGTGCGGTCGACGCCGTAGATGCCGGCATTCGCGTAGAGCGCGCCACCGCCCTTGTATTGCCAGGCGCCGGTCACGGCCGGCAGGCAGCTCACCGCGAAGAGTTGCGCCGAGCCGTTGCGCGAGCGCGAGAAGCCGTAGCCGACCCTGAGGTAGCTCCGCTTGGTCCGGCCGTAGAGGCGGGCGAACTCGAGGATCTCCTGCTCGGGAACGCCGGTGATCCCGGCCGCCCAGGCCGGGCTCCGCGTCTCCAGATGCGCCTCGAGCTCCGCGGCGCCCGCCGTGTACGTCGCGAGGTAGGCGCGATCGGCGAAGCCCTCCTTGAAGAGCACGTGCATCACGGCGCAGGCGAGCGCGCCATCGGTGCCGGGCTTCGGCATCAGGTGGATGTCCGCGGCCTCCGCGGTTGGTGTGCGATAGGGATCCACCACCACGAAGCGCGCGCCGCGCTCGCGGCGCGCCTTGGTGATGTGCGTCATCACGTTGACCTGCGTCGAGACGGGATTGCCGCCCCAGACGATCACCAGATCGGACTCTGGGATCTCCAAGGGGCTGACGCCCCGCTTGGCGCCGGCGCCGGCGTTCCAGCCGGCATCGGCGAGCGTCACGCAGAAGGTCGAATGCTGGCGCGAGTACTTGAGCGCATGACGCAGCCGGTTGATGCCGTCGCGCTGCACCAGCCCCATCGTGCCGGCATAGAAGAACGGCCACACGGTCTCGCTGCCGTAACGCTGCGCCGCTCGCGCGAATTCCTCGGCGACTCGGTCGAGCGCCGCATCCCAGGAGATCGGCTTGTAGGCTGCGAAGCCCACGCCCTTCTCGCCGACGCGCAGCAAGGGCGTCGCAAGGCGGAGCGGATGATGCTGGCGCTCGGCGTAGCGCGCGACCTTCGCGCAGACCACGCCGGCGGTATAGGGATTGTCGCGGGCGCCGTGGATGCGCCCGATGGTCCGCTCGTCGATACGCTCGACCTCCAGCGCGCAGGTGCTGGGACAATCGTGCGGGCAGACGGAATGGGCGTTGTCGAGCGGCAAGGGCGCACCTCGTTCTTGCGCAGAACTATAAGGCGACGGCGGACGCGTGTCGAAGGAGACGGGAATTGGCCTCAGATCGGCTTTTGAATCGGTTTTTTCACGAACACCTCCCCATTGATTTTATTCAATGAATCGGGTCTGCCTACCCAATGTCGAGATTGTTGCCGCACCTCCCCACGTCAAAGGAGCTAAACTTTGTTCGCCGCAACCGTGCTCTGCTCGTCATCTCGAGAGTTGAGCATCGCCGCGTTGATTTGCGATGAACAAAATCAGTCGCTCAGACGCGCCCCGAGGGCTTTGGGCGAAGCCCCTATCAAGAAGGTCTTAGCGCAGAGGTCGAAGAGGATGGCAGAGGCCGCGGTGGTTCTTAGTCCCTCTGCGTCCTCCGCGAAACCTCCGCGCCCTCAGCGCTAAAGCGTCTCAGGCAAGTCGCTCCCAGACCAGAGTGGAGACGCTCATCTTGCCGTCGCGCGGATTGGCGGCGGGTGCCGTGGTGAGCGTGAGCCGGCCGCCCTCGAACTTGTAGAACCGCACCACGTCCGTGCCGGTCCAGGCCTGGTTCCAGGACTGCTCGACGTGATGGATCACCCGGTCGGGCTCGACGGTGTAGCGGCCGGCATAGGCCACCATGCTGCGGAACAGCGTGAATGCCTCGGCTTCGGTGGGCGCCGTACCGGCCGCCGCCTTGCGGCCCTCGGCCAGGACCAGCGCGCTCATGCGACCCTCGGCGGTGTAGATGAGCGTGCCGCTGGGATGCTCGCCCCAGAGCGGTGCCGTCTCGCCGGTCGCGAGGGTCTTGCGCTCGGTTGACCTCAGCGTCCAGGTACCGACGAACGGATTGCTCACGCTCATCCGACCGTGGCCGCGAGGCGCGGCAGATGCTCCGCAAGTCGCCCGCCGAGCCGTACGGGCTCCACGCGTCGCGCGAGGCCGGTGACGTCGTCGGTCTCCACGAAAACGGCACAGAGCGTGCCCTCGCCGTCCGCGGCCTTGAGCCGCTCGCCGGGGATCTTGGTCACGAAGCGCGCGACCGCCGCCTCCTTCTGCATGCCGATTACCGAATCGTAGTCGCCGCACATGCCGCAGTCGGTTTGATAGGCGGTGCCCTTCGGCAGGATCTGCGCGTCGGCCGTCGGTACATGGGAATGCGTGCCGACCACCACGGAGGCGCGGCCATCCGCGAAATGGCCCATCGCCATCTTCTCCGAGGTCGCCTCGCCGTGAAAATCGATCACCACCGCCTGCACGTCGCCGAGCGGATGCTGGCCGAGCTCGTGCTCGACCGCGGCGAAGGGGCAATCGATCGCGTCCATGAAGAGCCGCGCCATCGGGTTGAGCACCAGTACGCGCCGGCCGTCGGCGAGACCGAACACCCGCGCGCCCACGCCGGGCGTGCCCGCCGGCAGATTGAGCGGCCGCAGCAGTCGCGGATCGCCGCCGATATAGCCCAGCAGCTCCCGCTGGTCCCAGACGTGATTACCGGTGGTGATGACATCGGCGCCGGCGGCGTAAAGCTCCGCGCAGAGCTTGTCGGTGATGCCGAACCCGCCCGCCGCGTTCTCGCCGTTCGCGACCACGAAATCGAGGCCGAGCTCGCGCCGCAGCCGCGGCACGTGGCTCTTCACGGCCTCCCGCCCCGACCGCCCCATCACATCGCCGCAAACAAGTAGTCTCATTCCTTAACCTCGCGCCCACTTCAGCTACTCTAGCGCATTTCCAAGCCAAGCTCTCGCAAGCCCCTCGCGTTGTGGCAGCCGCATTTTTCTACTCCTCTCCGCCCCGGGGGCGGAGAGGCAGGGTGAGGTGGGGAGTCTTCGACAATGCGGAATGGCGCAGATAGCTCGATGCTCGATACAGCGATCGACGCCTAATGACCGTGCTTCGATGCTGCGGCACCGCCCCACCTCACCTTTCCTCTCCGCCCCTGAGGGGCGAAGAGGGACGGATCTATCTGCGCAGACGTCATGTGAATCCAACCACGCGAGAGCGGATAGCGGGGTTTGCTTGCGCGCAGATTCATCGCGACACGATACCATTTTCGGTGGCCACCGCATCGAGGGGGGCATCGCCGGGACCGGCGGGCACCCGCTCCGCTTCTTGGACGCCGAAAGCCAGCCCCAGGGCTGTGATTGCGCCCGTGTGGCGCAGCGCCGCCAAGGTTCGGTCGTAGAAGCCGGCGCCATAGCCCAAGCGGCGGCAGGCGCGGTCGAAGGCGAGCATGGGGACCAGCAGCAACGAGGGCACGACGGCGGCCGCGCTCGAGAGCGGCGCCTCGATGCGCATGATGTCGTGCGCGAGCGGCTCGCCGGGCGACCAGGCGCGGAAGGCCAGCGGCTCGCCCCGCACCACCGAAACCGGCAAGGCGAGGCCATGGCCGCGCTCCGCCAGAGCTTGCAAAGCGGGCCGCGGATCGATCTCGTCACGGATCGGCCAGTAGCCGGCGATGACGGCCCGGCGGGCGAGCCGCGCCGACTCGATCCAAGCGACTAACCGATCCCGGAGCGCGAGGCTCGCGGCAGCGCGCACCTCAAGGGTAAGCGCCGCACGGCGTTCCCGCATCAGGCGCCGCAGCGCCGCTTTCTCGGCGGCGACCGTCTCGGGGCTCATGGTGGACCAAGGGAAGCGGATGGAGCCGCCTTGGCCGTCGGCATTGACGAACCCTCTAGGCCCGCTTTCGCAGGTGGGCGCCATGTGCCGGAACCAGGGCTCCGGCAGGGACAGCTCCCGAGGTCTCGATATCGGCCCCGGGGTTTGTGCGGCCTAACGCACCAGGCAGCCCCATCCTAGGAAGCAATGTGGGGCGTTTCGAGTCGAACTGCAATCGTCTCGATCCGCTTCGCCAGCTCCTCCAGGCCTTGGGCGAGCGCATCGGTGTCGACGCCGTTGCCTTCGGCCGCGGCGTGCCGGCGCAGCGCCGCGTGCGCATCGGCGAGCTCGTCGGTGATCACCAGCGCCGCCAACACCAGAAGCCGCGCCTCGCCGATCTGACCAAGTTTGCTCACGAATTCCATGGTCTTGCGGTCGACGTACTGCGCGAGCTCCTTGATGCGGCTCTCCTGGCCTTCCTCGCAGGCGACGGGGTAGCTGCGGCCGTTAACCGTAAGGTGGATCTCCGGCATCAGCCCTCCAGCACCCGGTCGAGCCGGCCGATCGCCTGGTCGAGGCGGCCCGCCACGGTGTGGGTCACTTGGCTCAGGCTCGCGTATTTCGCCTTGGCATCGGCGAGCGCCCGCTCGAGACTGACGCGATCTCCCGCTTCGCCTGCGTGCTCCATCGCCGCCTCGAGACGCAGCACTGCCCGCTCAAGGCGCTTGGCGGCTTCGACTACCCTGGCGAGATCGCTCATGACACGATTGGCGCTTGTCCCCCGACTCGGACCACCTTACGCGCGCGCCAAACGAATCGTCAATGTGCCGCCAGCCGCCTGCGCAGGAAGTAACGCGTCTGACCCGGCGGATAGTCGGCGAGAGTGCCGAACACGCTGTAGCCGCATTTCTCATAGAAGCCGAGCGCCTGGAAGGTGTCGAGCCAAGCCGAGTGGCACCCCCGCTCGAGCGCGCGCCGCTCCGCCCGCGCCAGGAGATCGCGGCCGTACCCCTGCCCCCTGAGCTCGTCGTGCACCCAGAGATTGTCCACGAACAGCCACTCCCAGCCGATCACGCCGTCGAGACCACCGGCCAGCGTGCCCTCGACATCGCGCAGCAGAATCGCGAACCGCTGGTCGCGTCCCGGCACGGTGCGGGCATTGAAGTCGTCGATCGCGCGCTCGAGCACCTTGCGGTCCTCACGCGAGGGCGCCTCGTCCACCACGATCCGGATCGGGAGTTTCATGCGGAATGCAGTCTGCCCTCGTCTCGGCGCCCTTGCGATTCGGAGCTGGACCGGTATCTGAGTTTGAGTTTCGTGTGCAGGAAGCGCACCAGATATACCCCCATCTGCATTGCAAACAGGAGGAGCCAACGTGGACGGCAATAAGGCCTCAATCAAGCGCATTAACCCTGCCGAGCTGGGATCACCGCCGGGCTATTCCCAAGTCGTGGAGGTTCGGGCCGCACGGATGATTTTCATCGCGGGCCAGACAGCCTTGAACCGGGACGGTAACCTGGTCGGGAAGAACGATTTTGCAGCCCAGGCCGATCAAGTGTTCGACAACTTGAGCAAGGCGCTGGCTTCTGTTGGCTGCAGCGCGAGCGATCTCGTGAAGCTGACCGTGTTCCTGCGCAGCATGGAACACCTGCCGGTTTATCGCGAGGCGCGCAACCGCTTCTTTTCCACGGTTGCCCCCGCCGCCGCGCCGGCGGTGACGCTGGTTGAAGTGTCGAAGCTTTATGGACCGGATTTCATGATCGAGATCGAGGCGATAGCCGCAGCCTGAAAATGGCCACAGCGCCGCGAGACTACCGCAGGAAGCTCAGGTGCGCTCCAGAGGACGGTTGACGCACAACGCCGCCCCCGGCAAGGTGCGGCTCGTGCGCGCGACAGCCACGATCAACCAGAGATGAGCGCAACCGACTCGCCCAAGACCGAAGCGCCGCCCTTGCCCGCGCCGCGGGACCCCGGGCTTCGCGAGATGGCGAACGCGATCCGCGCGCTCGCGATGGACGCGGTCGAGAAGGCCAAGAGCGGCCATCCCGGCATGCCCATGGGCATGGCGGACGTGGCGACGGTGCTGTTCACCAAATTCCTGAAATTCGATCCGCGCGATCCCGCTTGGCCCGACCGCGACCGCTTCGTGCTCTCGGCGGGACACGGCTCGCTGCTGCTTTATTCGCTCCTCTACCTCACCGGCTATCCCGAGATGACGCTCGACGAGCTGAAGCGCTTCCGCCAGCTCGGCAGCCGCACCGCGGGCCATCCGGAATACGGGCACGCGCCGGGGATCGAGACCACCACCGGGCCACTCGGCCAAGGCCTCGGCAACGCCGTGGGCATGGCGCTTGCCGAGCGCATCCTGAACGCGCGCTTCGGCGACGCGCTGGTGGATCACCGCACCTACGCGGTCGTCGGCGATGGCTGCCTCATGGAGGGCATCAGCCACGAGGCGACCTCGCTCGCGGGACATCTCAAACTCCGCAAGCTCATCGTGCTCTGGGACGACAATTCCGTCTCCATCGACGGTCCCACCAGTCTTTCGGTCTCCGAGGATCAGCTCGCGCGCTTCGAAGCCGCGGGCTGGAACGTCGCCGCGGCCGACGGTCACGACACCGACGCGGTCGCTGCCGCGCTCGAGCTCGCGCACGAGAGCAACCGCCCCTCGCTGATCGCCTGCCGCACCATCATTGCCTTCGGCGCGCCCACCAAGGCCGGCACCGCCGCGGCTCACGGCGCGCCGCTGGGCGCCGCGGAGATCGAAGGCGCGCGCAAGCGCCTCGGCTGGCCCTATCCGCCCTTCGAGATCCCCGAAACGATTCGGACGCGCTGGCGCGCCGTCGGTGCGCGCGGCGCCGAGGCATCCCGCGCCTGGCGCGAGCGGCTGGCCGTGGCGCCCGCGGAGGCGCGGCCTGAGTTCGAGCGGCGCCAAGCAGGCGAGCTGCCGGCGGGCTGGCGCGATGCGCTTGCGGCGGTGAAATCCAAATTCGCGGCGGATGCGCCGAAGCTTGCAACCCGCCAGGCCTCCGGCTCGGTGCTCGACGCGCTCGAGCCGGTGATGCCCGAGCTGATCGGCGGCTCCGCCGACCTCACCCCCTCCAACAACACCAAGGCCAAGGGCCAGGCGCTGATCACGGCCAAGAACTACGGTGGAAACTATCTGCATTACGGCGTGCGGGAGCACGGCATGGCAGCCGCCATGAACGGCTTGGCGCTCCACGGCGGCGCGGTGCCCTATGGTGGCACCTTCCTTATCTTCACGGACTACTGCCGGCCGGCGATCCGGCTCTCCGCCCTCATGGGCATTCGCGTCATCTATGTCATGACGCATGATTCCATCGGCTTGGGCGAGGACGGGCCCACGCACCAGCCGGTCGAGCAACTCGCGGCGCTCCGCGCCATCCCCGGCCTGCGCGTGTTCCGGCCGGCGGATCCCGTGGAGACCGTGGAGTGCTGGGAGCTCGCGCTGGCGGCGCCCAAGACGCCCTCGGTGATCGCGCTGACGCGCCAGGGCGTGCCGACGTTGCGGCGCGACACGCAGGAGAACCGCTCGGCGCGCGGCGGCTATGTGCTGGCGGAGGCAGAGGGCGCGAGGCGCGTGACACTTATTGCCACAGGCTCGGAAGTTGCCGTGGCAACGACCGCGCGCGATCTCCTGAAAGCGAAGGGCGTGGCCGCCGCCGTGGTCTCGCTCCCGTGCTGGTCTTTGTTCGATGCCCAGGACAGTGCTTATCGCGCGAGCGTGCTGGGCACGGCGCCGCGCGTCGCGGTGGAAGCGGCATCGCGCTTCGGCTGGGAGCGCTATGTCGGCGAAGGCGGTGCCGTCATCGGCATGACCGGCTTCGGCGCCTCCGCGCCCGCCGAGGATCTATATCGCCACTTCGGCATCACGGCCGAGAAGGTCGCCGAGGCGGCGCTCGCCAGGATTTAGCGGGACGCGCGGCGGCGCGCCGATTCCAAGATGTATCGGAGGAGCTGATGGCCACACGCATCGCGATCAACGGATTCGGCCGCATTGGGCGGCTGGTGCTGCGCGCGCTTCACGAGTCCCGGCGCGATGACGTCCAATGCGTCGCCATCAATGACCTCGGCTCCGTCCACGCCAACGCGCACTTGCTGAAGTACGACAGCGTGCACGGGCCGTTCCCCGGCGAGATCAAGACCGGCGACAACTGGATGGATCTGGGCCGCGGGCACATCGCCGTCTCGGCCGAGCGCGATCCCGCGAAGCTACCATGGAAGGATCTCAAGATCGACGTGGCGCTGGAATGCACGGGCATCTTCACCAAGCGCGAGGCCGCGGCGAAGCACCTGGAGGCCGGGGCGAAGCGCGTCATCGTGTCCGCACCGGCCGACGGCGTCGACTTCACGCTGGTGATGGGCGTCAACAGCGACCAGCTCTCGGCCCAGCACACGGTGATCTCGAACGGCTCCTGCACGACCAATTGTCTTGCACCGGTGGCCTACGTGGTCAACGAGGGCGTCGGCATCGAGCACGGCTTCATGACCACGATCCACTCCTATACCGGCGATCAGCCGACCGTCGATACGCTGCACAAGGACCTGCGGCGCGCCCGCGCGGCGGCGTTGTCGATGATCCCGACTTCGACCGGCGCCGCCCGCGCCATGGGCTTGGTCTTGCCGGCGCTCAAGGGGAAGCTGGACGGAACCTCGATCCGCGTGCCGACCGCGAACGTTTCGCTGATCGATTTCGCGTTCACGGCGGCCCGCGACACCTCGGCGCCGGAGATCAACGAGCTCATGGTGAGCGCCGCCAACTCCAGCCGGTTCCGTGGCATCCTCGCGGTAAACAAGGAAGAGCTCGTCTCCTCCGACTTCAACCACAACCCCGCGAGCTCGACCTTCGACCTCACGCAGACAACCGTGCTGGGCAAGCGGTTCTGCCGAGTGCTCTCGTGGTACGACAACGAGTGGGGCTTCTCCAACCGTATGGTCGAAGCGGCCGCCGCCGTCGGCAAGCTCGGCTAGCGGGACACTTGGGTGTGAGCTCATAAACAGGGCTGGACCACCCCATCGAGCGCCTGACACCCCACCGAAACCCGCCGGAGATCAAGCGCAAGAGGAGCCCACATGCAAGAGTTCGAGGGAATCAAAGTCCTGTTCGTAGCGGGGTTTGGACCAATCATCCGCGATCGAGTCGCGGGCCGAAAGCTTTATGGCGAGACTCTCAATATCTCATTCAAGGAGGAGCAGGGCGGGTATCTGCATACAGAGGCTTTGAAGGGAGTCGGGAGTTTTGCGCTGTGGCCGCTCGACCAGGCGGCACAGTCCTGCTTTGGCAAGGATTCCTGGCCAGAGAACACGCCGGTTCCACAGGCGTGGCTCGAATTTGATGTCGACGACGTCGAAGGCGCAACCGCGCAACTGGAGTCGCGAGGCTATCGAACGCTCATCAGGAACAAGAAGGAGCCATGGGG
>DASZHJ010000497.1:0-9406 GCA_035938015.1 Allostellaceae bacterium | reverse complement strand
GGCGAGCTCAAGATCCTCGAGGGCTATCGGGGCAAGATTCCGGACGAGGTCTTCACCAAGGTCTATGAGCCTCCAAAGAGCGATGGCAGCGGCAACATCCGCGAGAACCTCCGCAAGGCGCTCGACCTCCTGAAGCAGGCGGGCTGGTCGGTGAAGGACGGCCGCCTCGCCAACGACAAGACCGGCGAGCCCTTCCGGTTCGAGATCCTGCTGACAGCCGACAGCTCTTTCACGCGCATCACGCAGCCCTTCGTCGAGAACCTTAAACGCATCGGCATCGCCGCCAGCATCCGCGGCGTCGACGACGCGCAGTACACGCAGCGCCTGCAGAATTTCGACTTCGACATGACCATCGTTGCCATGGGTCAGTCGCTGTCGCCCGGCAACGAGCAGCGCGACTACTGGACGAGCGGCGCGGCGGAGACGCCGGACAGCCAGAACCTCATGGGCGTCCGGGATCCCGTGGTGGACGATCTCGTGGAGAAGCTGATCGGCGCGCCCGACCGGCAGACGCTCATCGCCTATACGCGAGCGCTCGACCGTGTGCTGCTCTGGGGCTTCTACATCATCCCGCAATGGTACGACGGCAATCAACGCCTCGCGTCCTGGGACAAGTTCTCGCGGCCCGCGATGCCGCCGAAATACGGCAGCGCCATCAACGACACCTGGTGGTTCGACCAAGCAAAGGCCGACGCGCTCGAGAAGCGCAAGGCCGAGATCGGCCAGTGAGCGCTCCGCGCGGCGCCACTTTGGGTTCGCCGTAGCCAATCATGCTCGCTTATATCGTCCGGCGGCTGTTGCTGTTCATCCCGACGTTGTTCGCGATCATGGTGATCAACTTCGCCGTGATCCAGGCGGCGCCCGGCGGACCGATCGAGCAAATCATCGCCGAGCTCAAGGGCACGGCGGTCGGCGCCACCGCGCGCTTCGGCGGCGGCGGTGGCGGCGATGTCGGCGGCGGCGCCAGCGCCGCCAATGCCAATCAGTCGCGCGGCGCGCGCGGCCTCGATCAGCGCATCATCGACCAGCTCAGGGTGCAGTACGGCTTCGACAAGCCACCGGTCGAGCGCTTTCTGCTGATGATGCGACAGTATCTCACCTTCGATTTCGGCCGCAGCTATACGCACGACCGGCCGGTGGTCCAGCTCATCAAGGAAAAACTGCCCGTCTCCATCTCATTGGGGCTCTGGACGACGATCATCACCTATCTCGTCTCGATCCCGCTCGGCATCAAGAAGGCCGTGCGCGACGGCAGCACCTTCGACGTCTCGACCTCGACCGTGATTTTCGTGGGCTATTCGATCCCGAGCTTCCTGTTCGCGGTGCTGCTCATCGTGCTGTTCGCGGGCGGGACATACTGGAGCTGGTTTCCGCTCCGTAGCCTCACCTCCGACAACTGGACGAGTCTCGACTGGCCACACCGGATACTCGACTATCTCTGGCACATTACGCTTCCGACGACGGCTCTGGTGATCGGGAGCTTTGCCGGCATCACCATGCTCACCAAGAACTCGTTCCTGGAGGAGATACACAAGCACTATGTAGTGACCGCGCGGGCCAAGGGTCTGTCCGAGCGCCGCGTGCTCTATGGCCATGTGTTCCGCAACGCCATGCTGCTGGTGATCGCGAATTTTCCGGCGGCCTTCGTCGCGATCCTGTTTACCGGCACGTTCCTCATCGAATCAATCTTCTCGCTCGATGGCCTCGGCCTTCTGGGCTACGAGGCCGCGATCAACCGCGACTATCCCATCATGTTCTCCACACTTTACGTCTTCACGCTGGTGGGCATGGTGATGAAGCTGGTCACCGACCTCACCTACACCGCCGTCGATCCCCGAATTGATTTCGGGACGCGGGGAGCATGAGCGCGGTTGGCTCGCTCTCGGGTGCGCGCGAGCGCGTGCTTGGGTTCCGCGTGACGCCGCTTACGCGCCGCAGGCTCGCGAATTTCCGCGCCAATCGTCGGGGCTTTTGGTCGCTCTGGGTTTTCCTCGCGATCTTCGGCGTGAGCCTGGTCTCCGAGGTGATCGTCAACGACAAGCCGCTGCTGGTGCGCTACGACGGAGCGTTCTATGTGCCGTTTCTGGTCAGCTATCCGGAAACGGATTTCGGCGGTGTGTTTCCGACCGAAGCTGACTATCGCGACCCCGTGGTGAGCGCCGAGATCAACGCCAAGGGATGGATGATCTTTCCGCTGATCCCGTTCAGCTACAGTACCATCAATTACAACCTCCCCGGTGCCGCGCCCTCGCCGCCTTCGCGCGTCAATTGGCTCGGCACCGACGATCAGGGCCGCGACGTGGTGGCGCGGCTGCTCTACGGCTTTCGGATATCGGTGCTGTTCGGGCTGGCGCTCACCATCCTGTCGTCGATCATCGGCGTCGCGGCGGGCGCGGTGCAGGGCTATTTCGGGGGCCTCACCGATCTGCTGTTCCAGCGCTTCATGGAGATTTGGAGCGCGCTACCGATGCTCTATCTTCTGATCATCCTCGCCAGCATCGTGCAGCCGAACTTCTGGTGGCTCCTCGGGCTGATGCTGCTGTTCTCCTGGATGGGTCTGGTCGATCTCGTGCGCGCGGAGTTCCTGCGTGCCCGCAATTTCGACTACGTCCGCGCGGCACGCGCGCTCGGCGTCTCCAATTCCGTCATCATCGTGCGCCACGTGCTGCCCAATGCCATGGTGGCTACGCTGACATTCATGCCGTTCATTCTAAGTGGCGGCGTTACCACGCTCACGGCGCTCGATTTTCTCGGCTTCGGCCTGCCCATCGGCTCGCCGTCCCTCGGCGAGCTCTTGGCCCAAGGCAAGAACAACCTGCATGCGCCATGGCTGGGGTTCACCGCGTTCGTGAGCCTCGGCGTCATGCTGAGTCTTCTCGTCTTCGTCGGCGAGGCGGTCCGCGACGCGTTCGATCCGCGCAAGAATGTCGGCTGAGCACTGATGGCAGATCCGCTTCTCTCCATCCGCAATCTCTCCGTGACGTTCGAGACGTCCGGGCAGCGCGTCGAGGCGGTGAAGCGGGTCTCGCTCGATTTGGCAAAGGGCGAGACGCTGGCGCTGGTGGGCGAAAGCGGATCCGGCAAATCGGTGACCGCGCTCTCGATTTTGCAGCTGCTGCCCTATCCGCTGGCGCACCACGACGCCGAGAGCCGCATCCTGTTCGAGGGCGAGGATCTCGTACGGGCGCCACCGCACCAGCTGCAGGCGATCCGGGGCGACCGCATCGCCATGGTGTTCCAGGAACCCATGACGTCGCTCAATCCGCTTCATACGGTAGAGAAGCAGATCGCGGAGACGCTCTATCTCCACAAGGGCCTCCGGGGCCTGGCGGCGCGTGCGCGGGTGATCGAGCTCCTGCACCTCGTGGGATTGCCCGAGGCTGAGAAGCGCCTCGGCGCCTACCCGCATCAGCTCTCAGGCGGCCAGCGGCAGCGCATCATGATCGCCATGGCGCTCGCCAACGAGCCCGACCTGCTGATCGCGGACGAGCCCACGACCGCGCTCGACGTCACCATCCAGGCACAGATCCTGAAGCTCCTCCTGGACCTGCAGCAGCGGTTCGGCATGGCGCTGCTGCTGATCACCCACGACCTCACCATCGTGCAGAAGGTCGCGGCCCGCGTCGCCGTGATGACCAAGGGCGAGATCGTCGAGACCGGCAACACCGCCGAGGTCTTCGCGCGGCCCGCGCACCCCTATACGCGCCACCTCCTGGAGTCCGCACCCAAGGGCGCGCCGGTGCGGCACGCGACAACGCCGGCGGTCCTGCTCGAGGCCAAGGGCTTCAAGGTGTGGTTTCCGATCCGCGCGGGCGTGCTCCGCCGGATCACCGGCTATGTGAAGGCGGTCGACGGGATCGATGTCACCGTGCGCGCCGGCGAGACGCTGGGCGTGGTCGGCGAGTCCGGCTCGGGCAAGACCACGCTCGGTCTCGGGCTGCTGCGCCTCCTGCAGAGCGAGGGCGCGATCGTCTATGACGGCAAGCGCCTCGACGCGCTCGGCACGCGCGCCATGCGGCCGCTGCGCCGCGAGATCCAAATCGTGTTCCAAGACCCGTTCTCGAGCCTCTCGCCGCGGCTCTCGGTCGGCCAGATCGTCGAGGAAGGCCTTAGGGTCCACGGCATCGGCGAGACGCCGCAAGCCCGCCGTATGCTGATCGAGGAGGCGCTCGCCGCGGTCGGCCTCGATCCCGGCGCGATCGATCGCTACCCGCACGAATTCTCGGGCGGTCAGCGCCAGCGCGTGGCGATCGCGCGCGCGCTGGTGCTGAGGCCGCGGCTCCTGGTGCTGGACGAGCCGACTTCGGCGCTCGATATGTCCGTGCAGGCGCAGATGGTGGACCTGCTGCGCGATCTCCAGGCGCGCCACGGTCTCGCCTACATCTTCATCAGCCACGACCTTCGCGTGGTGCGCGCGCTTGCGCGCGACGTGCTGGTCATGAAGGACGGCGTCGTCGTGGAAACGGGAGACTCGACCGCGATCTTCGAGCGCCCGCAGCACCCCTACACCCGCGCCCTCATGGCCGCTGCCTTCGAGATCACGGCGGAAGAGAGCGGCGCGGTCCGCACTTAAACCCGAAGGCTCATTGCCCACGGCCACGGCGGACCGCTAGAGTGCGGCCTCACAGTCTGGGTGCCTCATGGTCTTGTTGTACCGCTCCAGCTCCGATTCCGCGGCGCTCTGGCTCGCGGAGCTCCGCAAGCACATTCCCGAGCTCGAGATGCGCATCTTCCCCGAGCTCGGCAATCCCAAGGACATCGACGCGGCGCTGGTTTGGAAGCCGCAGCCAGGACTGCTAGCCTCGCTGCCCAACCTCAAGATGATCGCGTCGCTGGGCGCGGGCGTCGATCATCTCCTGGAGGATGCCACCCTGCCGCGCCACGTGCCGATCGTGCGCCTGATCGATCCCTACATGACCGAGGCCATGAGCGAATACGTGCTGACGCAGGTGCTGCGCCTGCATCGTCAGGATTTCGCCTATCGCGCGCAGCAGCGAGAGCGCGTCTGGCGCGAGCTGCCACAGCTCAACGCGTCCGAGCGGCGGGTCGGCGTGCTGGGACTGGGCGAGCTCGGCAGCGACGCCGCGCGCAAGCTCGCCGTGCTTGGTTTCAAGGTCGCGGGCTGGAGCCGGCGCGAGCGGCGCTCGCCCGGCATCGAGAGCTTCCACGGACCCGAGGGCCTGATCGCCCTCGCCCGACGCAGCGAGATCCTGGTCTGCCTGCTTCCGCTCACGCGCGAGACCACGGGCATTCTCGACGGGCGGCTGTTTGCGGCGATGCCGAGGGGCGCGGCGATCGTCAACGCGGCGCGCGGCCGGCATCTGGTCGATGCGGACTTGCTCGTCGCGCTGGAGAGCGGACAACTGTCTGCCGCCGTGCTCGACGTCTTCGTCGAGGAACCGCTGCCGACGGAGCATCCGTTCTGGCGCCACGAAAAGATCATCGTGACGCCGCACGCGGCGGCGGCGACCCATGCACCCACGGCAGCCGCAGGCGTCGCTGAAAATCTGCGCCGGCTTGCCGACGGCCGCCAGCTCATCAACATAGTCGATCTCGCGCACGGTTATTGACCGCGCGTCGCCCTCGCCGCCAACGCCGAGAAATCCGAGAGGAACACGGCGCCCCGCACTGTCCGCTGCACCAGGACATTGCGTCGATCCGCCTCGTCCCGCTTGCGGCGCGCGAAGCCGAGCATGCCCAGCCGATCGAGCGCGCGGGAGATCGCGGGCTTGGAGACCCGGAGCAGCTCGGGCAAGCCGCGGACGGTGTGGGGCGGCGGCGTCAGATAGACCGTGAGCAGCAGCGAGAGCTGGCGCGCGGAGAGATCGGGACCGCCGCCGCCCACGCTCTCCACCAACACGCGCCGCCACAGGTCAAGCGCGTCCCGAGAATGAGCCGACATCTCCGCCCCCAGGTCGTTCCGCCTCAGAAACGATCCTCGCGGGGTGCGGTTGAGAAAGGGTTACCCGGGCGGGTGCCGGGCCTATTTCTGGCTGTCGAACCGGCGCTCGAACGCTTTGTAGAGCGCGCGCAGGCCCAGCGCCTCGGCCCCTTCGGGACGGCCCGGGCGGCTGCTCGGGTTCCAGGCGTAGGTGTCGATGTGCGCCCAAGGCGTGGTCGGCGAGACGAACTCCGCAAGATAGAGCGCCGCGATCACCGCGCCGGCGAAGCCCGATTCCGAGACGTTGTTGAGGTCGGCGACCTTGCTGTCGATGAGCTTGCGGTAGGGCGTCCAGAGCGGCAGGCGCCAGAACGGATCGCTCTCGGCCGTGCCGGTCTCGAGGAGGGCCGCGGCGAGCGCGTCGTCGTTGGCAAAGAGCGCGGGCAGATCGGGACCCAGCGCCACCCGCGCCGCGCCCGTCAGCGTCGCCATGTCGATGATCAGCGCGGGCTGCTCGCTGTCGGCCTCGGCGAGCGCGTCGCAGAGGATGAGCCGGCCCTCGGCGTCGGTGTTGCCGATCTCCACCGTTAGGCCCTTGCGGGTGCGGATCACGTCGAGCGGGCGATAGGAGGTCGCGGAGACAAAATTCTCCACGGCCGGGATCAACACGCGCAGCCGCACCGGCAGGCCCGCATCCATAATGGCGCTCGCGAGACCCAGCACCGTCGCGCCGCCGCCCATGTCCTTCTTCATCATGCGCATGCCCTGCGACGTCTTGAGGTCGAGCCCGCCGCTGTCAAAGCACACGCCCTTGCCAACCAGCGTCAGCTTCGGTGCCTTGGGATCGCCCCAGACGAGGTCGATGAGCCGCGGCGCCCGTGCACTGCCGCGGCCGACCGCGTGGATCATCGGATAGTTGTGCTTCAAGAGCTCGTCGCCCACGAGCACGGTGCAGCGTGCGCCCTGCTCGGCCGCCAGCTGCTCGGCGGCGAGCGCGAGCTCGGCGGGCCCCATCTCTTCGGCGGGCGTGTTGATGAGATCGCGGGTCAGGTGGATGGCACGCGCGAGCCGCTCCGCCTCGGCGCGGTCCGCATCCGCCGGCCAGACCAGCTCCGCCGGCGCCCGGCCCGGCGCCTTATAGCGGCTGAAGGCATAGGCGCCGAGCGCCCAGCCGAGGGCCATACGCGTGGCCGCCGCCGGTCCCGGTCGGGCATCGAGGGTGTACTGGCCCTGTGGCAGAGCCTCGGGAAGTCCGCCCAGCGCCCAGATGGCCTCCTTGGGGTTCCAGCCCACAAGGACACGCCCGAGGCCTCCAGCAGGTGCCGGCACCAACGCGGTCGCGCCGATATCCGCTTTGAAGCCAAGGCCTGCGACCCAGCGCCGTTCGAGCTCGGTGAGCCGCGCCAGTGCCTCCGGCAGGCTCTCTGGCGTCACGGTCGTGATCGGCACGGCTTGGGCGGCGGTGGTACGGAGCGCGAGCGGCATCGGGATCCCTCCCAGAACGGGCGGCGATATGAGCCACTTATAGAATGCGGGCTGTAGCCCCCGCTTGCAAAGCCATCGAATTGCCCCGCATGGGTGGGTTGCGACCCGCCGGTATTCCCGCCAGAGTGGGGGGCTTTTGTGCGTTGCGGGGGAGCTAAATGGCGGATTTCACACTCTATATCGGGAATAGGAACTACTCGTCTTGGTCGCTGCGTGGCTGGCTCATGGTGAAGGCATCGGGGATCACCTTCGAGGAGATCCTGATCCGCCTGCGTCAGCCCAACACCAAGGCGGAGGTGCTACGGCACTCGCCCTCTGGACGGGTGCCGGCACTGGTCCACGGCGAGGTCTCGGTTTGGGAGAGCCTGGCGATCGGTGAGTACTTGGCGGAGCTGTTTCCGGACGCCAATCTCTGGCCCCGGGACCGAGCGGCCCGCGCGGTCGCGCGCTCGGTGAGCACCGAGATGCACGCGGGGTTCACGGCGCTGCGGACCCATTTCCCCATGAATGTGCGCTCGAGCTTCGCCAACCGCGCCTCCACGCCCGATGTGCAGGCCGATATCGATCGGATTACCGCGATTTGGCACGACTGCCGCTCCCGGTTCAGCAAAGATGGGCCGTTTCTCTTTGGAGCCGCCTTCAGCAACGCCGACGCCATGTACGCGCCGGTGGTGAGCCGTTTCCGCACCTACAAGGTGGAGCTCGACGCCGAGGCTCAGGCGTACTGCGACGCCGTCTGGTCGTGGCCCCCGATGCAGGAATGGGCTGCGGCCGCCAAGAACGAGCCTTGGGTCATCGAGGATTCCGAGTTCTGAGGCGTCGTCTTTCGGATTTGCGTCAACGCTCGGCGTGCGGGCGGTGCGTCGACCTGACACGGCGATGCCCGCAAAAAGCCCGGGCATGAGCGGTGCTAGCTGATCCAAAATAGCGCTTCATTCCAAAGCAGCGCTCGGAGAACCCGCCATGTCGCTCCTCTCGTCGTCCACGCGGCTTGGCGTGGAGATCGCCGGCCGGCTGAAGCCCAGCTATGAGAGGGTGCTCACTCCAGAGGCAGTCGCCTTCGTCGTCGAGCTCCAGCGCAAATTCGAGCCAGAGCGCAAGCGCTTGCTCGAGCGCCGCGCCGAGCTGCAGGCGAGGCTCGACCGGGGCTGGAAGCCGGATTTCCTGGCGGACACCAAATCCGTGCGCGATGCGGACTGGACCGTGGCGCCGTTGCCCAAGGACTTGCTCGACCGCCGCGTCGAGATTACCGGCCCAACCGACCGCAAGATGGTCATCAACGCCCTCAACTCCGGCGCCAACGTGTTCATGGCGGATTTCGAGGATGCGAACACGCCGACCTGGGATAATCTGATCGAGGGGCAAATCAACCTTTCCGACGCGATCGCGGGCCGCATCGGCTTCGACGATCCCGCGACCAGCCGCCACTATGCGCTCGGCGACAAGCTCGCGACGCTGCTGGTGCGCCCGCGCGGCTGGCACTTGCCGGAGCGGCACGTGATGGTCGACGGCGAGCCGATCTCGGGTGCGCTCTTCGATTTCGGCCTGTTCTTCTTCCATAATGCCAAGGCGCTTCTCGCCAGAGGCAGCGGGCCGTACTTCTATCTGCCGAAGCTCGAGAGCCACTTGGAGGCGCGGCTGTGGAACGAGGTGTTCGTGCACGCCCAGGAAAAGCTCGGCGTGCCCAAGGGCTCGATCAAGGCGACCGTGCTCATCGAGACCATCATGGCCGCCTTCGAGATGGACGAGATACTCTACGAGCTGCGCGAGCACTCCTCCGGGCTCAACTGCGGCCGTTGGGATTACATCTACAGCTTCATCAAGAAATTCTCGGAGGACCCCAAAGCCGTGATGCCGGACCGCGGCCAAGTCACCATGACCGCCCACTTCCTGCGCTCATACAGCCTGCTGCTGATCAAGACCTGCCATCGCCGCAACGTGCATGCCATGGGCGGCATGGCCGCGCAGATCCCGATCCGGAGCGATCCCGAGGCAAACGCCCAGGCCATGGACAAGGTGCGCGCCGACAAGCTGCGGGAA
>DASZHJ010000496.1:0-2388 GCA_035938015.1 Allostellaceae bacterium | reverse complement strand
CACGGACGGCGCGGGGGGTGTCACCCTCGGATAGGCAGGGTCATCCCGCCGTGGCAAGGCCGACGAGCCCAATGCGGACTCTGCGGTTGTGGCGACCCTTGTTGTCGACCTTGAGGATCCGAATCGGCGGCGAGGCGCCGGTGCCCGTGAGATGCGTCCCGCCGCAGGCCTGACGGTCGAGCCCGATGATCTCGACGATGCGGATCAGACCGTCGGGCGTGGGTGGCGGTGCCACCGAGCGGCTTCGGATCAGCCCGTGCTGGGCCTGGGCTTCCTCGAGCGGCACATATCCGAAAGTGACCGCGACGTCCCGCGCGATGATCTCGTTGATCGGCGCCTCGAGCGCACGAATGCGGTCATTGTCGGCACCGGGCACGTCGAAATCCATACGCGCGGTGCCATCCTCATACATTTGCACGCCGGTTACGAGGGCGCCGTCGAACGCCTGATAGATCAGCGCGTTCAAAATATGCGTATCCGTGTGCAGCTGGCGCATGGTGCCGCGGAACCCGGCGTCGACGACCGCCTCGATGGTTCCCGACGGCTCTGCGGAACCGGAGAGAATGTGCCAGAGCTTGCCGCCGTCGTAGTCGAAACCGGTGACAGTGGCCTCACCGTGCCGCCAGCGTAGCAGGCCCCGATCCGGCGGTTGTCCGCCGCCGCCGGGATAGAAAGGTGACTGAACGAGGAGGACCTTGCCCGGCCGAGCCTCCAACACCTGTGTCTCCAGGATCAGGGTCTCCGGGTGATCGTGGCAATAAAGATGCGGCATCGCGCGACCAGATCTGCTGTGGGCGCTCGACAACTACTCCGTTTGCGCGCCGGCGGTATTGGCGAAAATTGAGTATCGCAGGCGCTGGCGGCGCAGTCGCTTACGCAAGTGCCGCGGCGGCAAACTGCCGCGGCGTGATGCCGTAGCAGCGCTTGAAGTGGCGCGTGAGCGCGCTTTGGTCGTAAAAGCCCGCGGCAGCAGCCACGTCGGCGATAGGGAGTCCACGCCGGAGTCCTCGGCAAGCCGCGCTCAGCCGGATCTGCGTCAGGTAGGCGTGCGGCGTGAGCCCGGACGCGCGGCGGAACAAGCCGATCAGCTGGAAGGCCGTCAGCCCCACGGGCTCGGCGATGTCTTGCAATCGAAGATCATCGGCGTAGCGGGCCCGCATGTGATCGAGCGCCGCCCGCAACAGCGCCTGATCCCGCGGCGGCGCCTCGATACGGCCCCCGCCGCTGCCGTGCCGCTGGAACAGCCGCCCGAAGGTCGCGACCAGCAGCTCGCGCTCGTGGAAGACGTCGCGGCTTTCCTCGAGCGCGCGGTGCAGAGATAAAAATCCATCGATGAGATCCGCATCGCGAAATAAGTTGTGGGTGAAATACGGCACGGTTTCGATACCGAGCTGACGCGCAAGCGTATCGATGGCGGCCTGCGTGAGATAGAGCGAGCGGTAGCGCCAGCGCTGGCTCCAGCCCATCCAGCCCGCGTGCGGCTCGGCGGGATTGAAGACGAAGAGCGCGGAGCGGTGCGCCTCCTCTATCCGCCCGCGGCTCTTGATGACGGAGCCGCCCTGCTCGGTGACGGCGACCACGAAGGCCTGATGGGTGTGAGGCGGATACTCATGGGTCGTGAAGTCCGCGCGCATGAGACTGAGACCGCGGGTATGCCGATCCCACCAGTATTGCGTGGTGTTTCGGGGATCAACGCGAGCCATGCACTCCTGCCAGACCGCCGATTTCAATTTTCGCCAATACGGGAAGTCACACCATACCCATCATGGCATGGGCGCAAACGCAAGACGTGAACCATGCCGATCTTCTTGAGGAAGCTGACATGATTGCCCGGCTATGGCGGGGTGCGGCGGAAGCAGGGAATGCCGATGCCTATCAGCGCCACGCGACGGCGACGGTTTTCCCGTCTCTGCGTGATATTCCAGGCCACTGCGGCGCCTTTCTCCTGAAGCGCGCGGCAGCCGGGCGCACCGAATTCCTGGCCGTGACGCTTTGGGACTCGATCGAAGCTGTCCAGGCGTTCGCCGGCGCTGATCCGGATACGGCCGTGGTCGAGCCCGCCGCCCGAGCGGTCCTCGCGGAATTCGACGACTTCGCCCGGCACTACGAGGTCACCTTTGACGGCTTCAGCGGTCCAGCGAATGTCTCGCCCTCTCGCGCTCGCGGAGCTTGAAGCGCTGCACCTTTCCGGTCTCCGTGCGCGGCAGGTCGGCGACGAACTCGATGATCCGGGGATATTTGTAAGGGGCGATCTCCGCCTTGGCGAAGTCCTGGATGTCCTGAACGAGCGCATCGCTCGGCACAGTGCCGGGCCGCAGCACGACGAAAGCCTTGACGATCTCGCCGCGACCCGTATCGGGAGAGCCGACCACCGCGCATTCCAGCACC
>DASZHJ010000495.1:0-3402 GCA_035938015.1 Allostellaceae bacterium | reverse complement strand
TGCGGAGGCGACGCTCAGCACGACCGGTCCCAATTGGTTCGCCGAGGACGAGCTCGCGGCTTTCGACCGAGTGCTCCAAGCCGCGAAGGTGCAGCACTGGGGCGGCGACTGTCATTCCTTCGGCTTGCTTGCGAGCGGCTTTATCGATCTCGTCATCGAGTCCAGTCACCGCTTGCACGATTTCTGCGCGCTTGTGCCGGTGATCGAGGGAGCCGGTGGGATCATGACGGATTGGGCGGGGCGTGCGCTCGGAGTCGAGGGCGGGCCGCGGGTCATCGCGGCAGGCGACCGGCGGGTTCACACCGAGGCGATTGCCTTGCTCGGCACGGCCAAATCCTGGTAAGTCCGGCGCCGTGAGCGGAGAGCTTTCATACGACTACGTCATCGTCGGCGCGGGCTCCGCCGGTTGCGTGCTCGCCAATCGGCTCTCGGAGTCCGGGGCGAGGATCCTGCTGCTCGAGGCCGGTCCCAAGGACCGCACCTGGAAGATCCAGATGCCGGCGGCGCTCACCTACAACCTCCGCGACACCAGATACAACTGGGCTTACGAGACCGAGCCACAGCCCCATATGGACGGCCGTCGCATGTATTGGCCGCGCGGTCGCGTGCTCGGCGGCTCGTCCTCGCTCAACGCCATGGTCTACGTGCGCGGCCACGCGCTCGACTACGACCGCTGGGCGGGCAACGGGTTGCCGGGCTGGTCCTACGCTCACGTGTTGCCCTATTTCAAACGCGCGGAGACCTGCGCCCGCGGCGGTGACGACTATCGCGGCAGCAGCGGGCCTCTGCACGTCTCGCGCGGCCAGATGAGCAACCCGCTGTTCGGCGCGTTCATCGAGGCGGGCCGGCAGGCCGGCTACCCCTTCACCGCCGATATGAATGGCTTCCAACAAGAGGGCTTCGGCCCGATGGACATGACGGTCCATGGTGGGCGCCGGTGGAGCGCGGCTGCGGCCTATCTCCGGCCGGCGATGGGGCGATCCAATCTCACGGTCATCGTGGGCGCACTCGCCAGCCGCATTGTCGTCGAGCGCGGTCGAGCAACCGCGGTCGAATTTCGGCACCGCGGCTCGTTGCACCGAGCCCGCGCGCCCGAAATCATTCTCTCCGGCGGGGCCATCAACTCGCCGCAACTCCTGCTGCTGTCGGGGATCGGGCCCGCGGACGAGATTCGGCGACATGGCATCGCGGTCGCGCAGGATCTGCCGAGCGTCGGTCACAATCTCCAGGACCATCTCGAGCTCTACGTGCAGTACGCCTGCAAGCAGCCGATCACGCTCTATCTCACGGAAAACCCGCTGAACCGCGCTGCAATTGGAGTGCAATGGTTCCTGTTCAAGTCGGGCCTCGGCGCCTCCGCGCATCTGGAAGCGGGCGCCTTCATCCGGCGCAACGCCGAGGTCGAGCATCCGGACCTGCAATACCATTTCCTGCCGTCGCTGGTGAATGATCACGGCCGCAAGCCGATCGGCAGCCACGGCTTTCAAGCTCATGTCGGCCCGATGCGGCCGACCAGCACCGGGTATATTCGCTTGCGCTCATCCGATCCTGCCGCGCACCCGGAGATCCAACCCTGCTACCTCGCGACCGAGCAGGACCGACGCGAGATGCGGGATGCCGTGACCCTGACGCGCGAGATCTTCGCGCAGAGCGCCTTTGATCGCTTCCGCGGGCCCGAGATCCAGCCCGGCGCGGCGGCTCGGAGCGATGCCGAGATCGACGCCTTCGTGCGGGCGAAGTCCGACAGCGCCTATCACCCCTGCGGGACCTGCAGGATGGGCGTCGACGAGCTTGCCGTGGTCGATGGCGAGCTTCGCGTGCGCGGCATCGAAGGGTTGCGCGTGGTCGACGCCTCGATCATGCCGAGCGTCGTCAGCGGCAATCTCAATGCACCGACCATCATGATCGCGGAGAAGGCGGCTGATATGATCCTCGGGCATCCGCCGCTTGAGCCACTCTATGTGCCCGTCTATGCACAGGAGCGTCGGAGCGCGGGAGAGGCGTCCAAGCGCCGCGAGGTTGCGGTGTAGGCGAGGGGAACCGGCGTGAAGCTCACCTGTTACGCGCTCCACGACTTCGCGCCGAAGCTGGTGGCGGCGCGGCCCCAGCGGCAGTGGATGGACGATTTTCCCGACCGTCACGCCTACCGCTGCTTGCCGCTCTCGATCGCCAACGCTCATGGCTGGGACGTGTTGTGCCCCGTGCCGGTCGAGATCGAGTGGAATGGCGGACTGGCCGTCGGCGACCTCGCCATTCGCGCGCTGAAGCCGCTGCCGGGCGGCAGGCCCGTCGAGCATTTCTGCCGCTCGAACTTCTCGCGCGGCATTGTGACCCTGCATGTCGACTACATCTTTCGGACCGAGCCGGGCTGGGACCTGCTTGCGACCGGACCATTCAATCGGCCAAAGGAGAATGCTTATCCGTTGACCGGGATCATGGAAGCGGACTGGCTGCCTTATCCGTTCACCATGAACTGGCAGATCCTGCGGCCCGGTCGCGTGGTGTTCGAGGAGGGGGAACCCATCTGCTCGATCTTTCCGGTCGCAAAGCAGGCGCTCCTCGACTGCGAGCCCGAGATCCATCGGCTCTCGGATGATCTCGAGCTCAGCCGGCAGCATCACGCCTTCCGCGAGTCGCGGGACGAATTCATGAAGCGGTTCCATGCGGGCGATCCCGATGCCATCCGCCAGGCTTGGCAGCGACACTACTTTCTCGGCCGCCATCCGGACGGCACCACCGTGGACGATCACCTGAACAAGCTACGCCTGAGGGATCCCGTCGACCGCCGCGGTAGGTTGGCCCCGGTTGCGCCGCGGGCCGAGCCTCCGCCGGTTGAGAGAGCTGCGGATTTGCGTTGGGGCGAGCAATCGCCGCTCAACGAGATCGCGGCCGGTCAAACCGCAGGGAACCGGGCCGGCCGCGCCCGCATCGATCGCGACGGCCGTCTCGCCGATCGGAGCCAAACCTACGTGGTGCACTCGCGCCAGGATGCCTCAACGTGCGATTTCCCCGTTGCGGACGATCTCTTGACGGCGCAGGAGTGCGAGGTCCTATGCCGGACCTTCGTGGAGCTTGAGGATCGCACCTTCAAGAGCGCGGACATCGACCCTTACTGGAACGATCGGTTCATCTGGCACGCGGACATCGCCTCCGCCCGACCCGAGGCCGGCGCGATCATGAGCCGCGCGCTCGGCCGCGCCATCGCCCGCATTCGCGCCTTCTACCGGCTGATGGTGCCGATCTATCCGGACTTGCTGCAAATCGTGCGGTGGCGGTCCGGCATGTCCATGCCGCCGCACGCCGACAATGTCAATTCCGATGGGGCGCCGCACAAGATGGCGTACCGGGATCTCTCGGGCATCATCTACCTCAACGATGGTTACGACGGCGGCGAGCTCTATT
>DASZHJ010000494.1:0-3253 GCA_035938015.1 Allostellaceae bacterium | reverse complement strand
CGCATCTCCAGCCGGACCTTCATCTCTTCGCGCGTGTAGCCATTGGGCTCGAAGGTGTCGATATGCGGCACCAGATTGAAGGCGAGGGGGTGCGCGAAGACTGCGTGCCGCACCGGCTTTCCAGCGAGGTAGTCGCCGGCGCCCGCGATCAGCTCGCTCATGCCTTCGGCACCCGCGCCGCTCGCCGCCTGGTAGCTCGCGACGATCACCTTCTTGAGTCCGAAGGCCTTGTGCAGTGGCCAGAGCGCCAGCGCCGCCACCGCCATGGTGCAATTGGGATTGGCGATCAGGCGATGGCCGCGCGCCGCCTCGGCGTTGATCTCCGGGATCACCAAGGGCACGTCGGGCAGCAGGCGCAGCGCCGAGGAGCAGTCGATGACGAGCGAGCGCTCGGCGAGCCTCCGCGCATATTCCCGCGCGAAATCGCCGGAGACGCAGAGGAAGACGATGTCGCATTGGCGGGCGGCGTCGAGCTCGAAACGCCGCACGCTCGTGGCGCCAAAGGGCGTCTCTAGCTTGCGGTCGGCCGAGCGCTCCGAGGCGAAGAGCTGCACCTCCGAAAGCGAGAACTTTCGGTCGTGCAGCACCTTGACGAGCTCGGACCCGACCGCGCCGGTCGCACCCACCACGCCCACCACCGCGCTGTTAACCATGGCCTCGCCCCCGGGAATGCGCGCACTTCTCTAGGAGAAGTGGGGTGTGATGTCGAGTGAAAAGCAAGATTTCAGCACGCATACATGCAGAGCGAAGTTGCGCAACAGCGCACTCAAAGCCCCGTGACGAAGCGCGCCATCACCACGATCATGGCGACTTGCATCAGGCCTTGGAGCGCCACCGTCCGCACATAGCGGCGCATCCAGCGGCCGATCTTGGCCGCGTCGGGCGCCGGCCGCTGCATCTCCAGGCAGACCCGGAGATTGGTCGGCAGCAGGATGCCGAAACCCTGTACGGTCAGCAGCGCGATCAGCACCAGCGCCGCCAGGACCCAGGCAAACTGCGGATAGGCGAGATCGAGGAAGCCCATATCCCCAGCGAGGAACCAGCCGGCAGTTCCGGTGACGGCTGCGAGCGTCGGCATCAGGAAGAGCATGCGCGGCATGAGCCGCGTGATCACCGCGCGCCGGGTCGCGAGGTCGCAGCCGCGCAGGATCGGGCCGATCACGAAACCCATGAAGAGATCGATGCCGGTCCACATCAGGCCCGCCATCACGTGGACGAAATTCAAGAACCAGAGCACGTGGCTCGCGATCGCGGCGACCATCACGGCGAGCGCGAGCGCCACCCACCAGAGATTAGCGAGCCGGATCTGAAACGCGGGTCCCGCCTCCGCCACCCCGAGATTGGTCATTGGCCGCCCTTCATCGAAGGTCTTTCGTGCGCCGGATCAGGTCGAGAGACGGGATCATCGAGCGCGCTACACCCGGAACCGGGTCGCCGTCTCCGGCGCGAACAGCTCCTCGACCTTGAGGAGCCGCTGGCAGACGCCCTGCTCGTAGGCGAAAGCGAGGAATGCCTCGAGCGTCCTGCGATTGGGCTCTACGCCGTAAGGCCAGAAATCGTCGCCGAAGATCGCGGCGATCTCCTTCGCGCGCGTGGGGAGCCAGGGGAGCGGGATGCGCGCGGTGTTGTATTCGCGAAGCCGCGCGAGGCTTCGGCGCTTCGCCGCCTCGAACGCCTCGAGCAGGTTCATGGCGATCCAGCGATGGCGGTCGTAGACTTCGCGCCGGATCGCGATGGTGTGCATGATCGGGAAGATGCCGGTCTTGCGGTAGTAGTCGAGCTCGACCGGCGCGTGATCCTCGAAGAGGCGGCGGATCCAGGGCTCGCCTTTCTCATGGCTTTCCGGTGGATGCGCGGACATGACGGCGTCGAGCTCGCCCGCCTTCAGCATGCCGGTCAGCGTCTTGTCGGCGATCCGCGCAAGGCGGAGCCGATCCGGCAGCTTCAGTGCTGCTTTCTCCGGGCGGCCGGGCTCATTGACGCCCGCCTGCACCCAGTCGACGTCGTCGAGATTGAGGCCGTATTCCCGGCGGAGCAGTCCGACCATGTAGACCACCGCGGTCTGCGACCATTCCGGCACGCCGATGCGCTTGCCCTTGAGGTCGCCGGGCGCGCGCACGGTGCCGTCGCTTCGCACATAGATGCCGGAATGCCGGAAGAGCCGCGAGGGGAAGACCGGGATCGCCGTCAGGGTGTCGTCGCCGCCGGCGCGCAGCGAGACGTATTTTCCCATGGACATCTCCGAGATGTCCCATTCGCGGAACCGCACGAACCGAAAGAAGATCTCCTCGACTTCGAAGTTGAGCGCGGTGAGCGCAATCCCCTCCGCCTCGACGCGGCCGGTGAGGAGGTCGCGCACGTGATCGTAGTCGTTGATGGCGATGGTGAGCGGCAGCGGCGGCATGAGCCTGTGTCCTTACGGGCGAGCACGCGATCGCGCTCACTATAGCGCCCGCGCCGGCGGCTTGACCGCGCCGGTGCCTGATCCTACGATTCCTAAAGGTTAGAAAGCTATGCATTCCCTACGGGAGCCCGCTATGACCGGAAGCCAAGCATCGTTTCTCGACCGCAGCGGCGCGGCGCCCGATCCAATCGCGCTCTGGCCGGCGGTGGTGATCCCGAAGGAGCGGATCGACGGCGAGATCGAGCGCCTCGCCAGCGTGCCCAAGCCGCAGAACGGCCGCCGCCGCGCGCTGATCGCGCATCCCCTCGCAAGCAAGGGCAACGGCCTTGCACCGGGTATCCAGGTCGCTCTCGAGGTCTTGAAGCCCGGCGAGCGCTGCCTCGTGACCCGGCAGAACTCCACCCAGGTCAATTTCTGCATCGCGGGTGCCGGCGTCTCGATCGTCAAGGGGAAGCGCATCGCCTTCCGGCAATACGATGTCTGGAACACACCCTCCATGCATCCCTATTTCCATCTCAACGACACCGGCGGGCTCCAGGTGCGGCTGACCTATTCGAACGCCGCGCTCCTGGAGATGCTCAACGTGCATTTCGTCGAGGAGAGCCCGACATTGCTCGAGGCCGTCGCGAAGGACGAGGTGTCCGACGATCCGCGCCGGCAAAGTCCCTATGGCACGTTCCAGCTGAGCGACGACGGCGCCATGCTCATGCCCTACGAGCGGCTGATCAATCCGCCCGCGGTGGAATCGAAGGCGCTGCACTGGCCCTGGGAGCAGGTGAAGGCCGAGCTCGACAAGCTGGTGGCGCTCGGCAAGGACTACGTCGGCCGCCGGCTCTACCTGCTCTACAA
>DASZHJ010000493.1:0-3814 GCA_035938015.1 Allostellaceae bacterium | reverse complement strand
GGTCGGGGCGCGGTGAGGGCCGCGAGGGGGAGGCGGGGCGCGTCGCCGTCTGCGCTCATGCCCTCCCCGTGTCGTCATGCGCGCAACAAGCCGGAACGAGTCCGGTCTGCACGACAATGGCGAGAGTGAGCGCAGAAGAAGGCGCGCTGACGCCCGTGTTGAAACGCAAACCAGACAGCCGCGCCACAAGCCCGCGCGTGATGTGCTCCGGTTTCCGGAAGCGGCGTCCGAATGGCTCAGCAGCTCGCAGGCCTGACGGAAACAGCTACCCCCGCACCAGCGAGATCGCGACCGACGCCAGGAGCGCCACCCAGCCGAGGGTGAGCATGGCGGCGGCGAGCACGCCGAGTCCGGTCAGCAGGACCAGCGCAACTTGGCTCGCGGGCGGCCTCTGCTCGGCGTGTGCAGCGGAGGAGGGGCTGGTACCGCCGGAGCCCTCATGAAACAGCGTCATGCTCGATCCCCCGCCGGTCATCGGTGAAACCATAGGGCGGCATCGCGGACCATGGCTGTGACTTCGGGGGGCGAAGCGCGCAGCCGCTTCAGCCTCGCATGATCATGGTCGAGCGCCTCGCCCGCATGGACGAGTTGTCCGACTGCATTTCGACGTGTAGTCGCGGTAGGCTCGGCCGAGAAAGCGGGCATTGCCATCACCCCTCCGGCAGCACGCAGACGATGCCGGTCAAGGGGCCCTCCCGCTCGGCGTTGGCGTCGACGGTCGGGCGCTCGTCCAGATAGCGCGCGAGTTTGCTGTCTTGCGGCTGGGCGGGAAAGCGCTGGCGGATCGCGCGCTCGACGTAGTCCTTGTCGCCGTTGACGGTGACCGTCAGGTGTCGCTGCGGCGCGGCGCCGGGCGCGCGGCTGAACAACCGGCCCTCGCGGTCCCAGCCCTCGACGAATCTGACCACCAGCCCGTAGGCGCTGAACGGTCTCAGCACCGCGAACACCGGCGCGCCGTCGATCACCCTAACCGGCTCCGGGCCGATGAAGCGTCCCTGCTGCAGGGCGTCGAGCGTCTCCTCCGGCTTGAAGGGGCGCGTGCAGGAGAGCGCACTGGCGACGATTTCGGTCGTGGAAGGGGAACCGATGTTCGGGAACCAGAACTGCAAGTAAGCCCAAAGGCAGAGCATCGCTCCAACCAGGACAAAGCCCGCGTAATCATGCCAGGTGAGCGCCCTCCAATGGATGCCCGCCCGCGAGAGGCGAGCCGGTTTGCGTGGACGGCGAGGGGGCGGGCGATGCCGCGCGCCCGGACCCCGCGCGTCGGGGCCGGCGCCGCTCTTGCCGGCTTCTCCGGACGGCTCCCCGCCCGTCGATGGCTGGGTTTTCTCCTTCGACATTGCCGCCGCGCCGCTCGCGTCCTTTCATCCTATACACAAGATTGTAATATTTCGCCGCTTTGGCAATTATCGGTTGTGGCCCCGAGAGCGCCATGATAGCGCGATCTCCTCGCCGAGCGAGGTGCGGCGGGGAATGCTGGTTCCGGGGGCGGCCGCGCTCTCGGGATTTATTACAGTCCCGAGACCCGCGAGGCACGGTTTCGAGGGGCCCAGCGCGATCGCATTGCTCGGCGCGGCGTTGCTCGGCTTCGGCCTGATCCAGCGACAGCGCTGAGCGCCGTCAACTCTTGTCGCCCGATGGCCCGACGATCGCCAGGTGGATGAGCTCGGGGAGCGAGCGCGCGCCGATCTTCTTCATGACGCCGGCGCGGTGCGTCTCGACGGTCCTTTGGCCGATGCCGAGGAATTTGGCGATCGCCTTGTTCGAGTTTCCTTTGACCACCAGCTCCAGGACCTGACGCTCGCGCGACGTCAGGCCCGGGAAGCGCGCCGCGGAGGGCTCGCCTGCCCCCCAGTCTTGCAGGTCGCGGCCGCGCGTCCGCACGTCACGCAAGAGCGCGCGTTGCTCGCGGACCTGGGCCTCGGCCGTCGTGCGCAGCAGCTTCAGCAGCTCCGCGATCCGCTCGAGCTTCCTGCCGCGAACCGCGACGTCGATGTCGTCGATCAGTTGGAGCAAACGCCCGTGTTGCGTCTCGAGCCCTGTCTGCCGGACAGCGGATTTTCCGCGCCGTCTCGGGGTTCTTGTTATGCGACCGACCATTAAAGGGCAGCCTAGTGGAGGGACTCCCGCGACGGGAGGCCCGGAGAATACGGAGGCCGACACGTAGAATGGGCGGGCGCGCTCACGCCGAGCCGGGCGGCGACGACCCGATCATGGTCAGGCGGACCAGCTCGGGTATCGAGCGCGCGCCGACTTTCTTCATGACGGCGGCCCGATGGGTCTCGACGGTCCTCTGGCCGATGCCGAGCTGCCTGGCGATCTCCTTGTTCGACTTCCCCTCGAGGACCAATTCGAAGACTTCGCGCTCGCGCGGCGTCAGATCGGCGATCCGCTTGGCGATCACCTCGTGCAGCGTGGCAAGCCCGGCCGACGTCCGCACCAGCTGCAGCTCCAAGTGTTGCTGCGGCTCCTTGTGCTCTGGGGTCTCGATGAAGTCCCAATCTCCATGGCGCCTCGCCAGGGCGAACTGGTGGGCGCGCACGACATTGAAAACGTCCACCGACTTGCTGACCGCGAGCGGGTAGGTGCACAACACCATCATCTGCCGGTCCGCGATGCACTCGTCGAGCTCGCGCTCGTAGTCGGCAAAGTCGCTCCAATGGTCGGAAGCCAGCCAGAAGGCGGTTCCGCTGGCGCGCAATCCCTCATAGCCTTTCGCCACCGCGGCCTCGGTTCTCTCGGCCCAGTCGCTGATCATTTTCCGGAGATCGAAGCGGCCGCTCTTGAGATAGAACTCGCGTCCGGGAATGATCTCGAAGTCGCCGGCCGCCGAGCGTTTGTCGAAGTCGGGGATCGCCTGCCGCAACGCGGCCCGGGCTTCATCGATCGTCAGCGGCTCGCTGACCGCCCAGAGGCAGGCTTCGTTGTTTGCCAAGCCGGCCTTGAAAAACGGCAGCACCGCGTCGAGCAAATCCTGCTCGGTCTCATAGAACAAACAAACATGCGTCCCCCAGGGCATGCCGCCGATGAGGCTTAGTCCTGTATCCCGCAAGACCGGGGCCATGCCACCTCGCGCTCTCGCCGCCCCTCGTCTCGGGCCTCCGTATTCTCCGGTGGTTCCATCGGGTGCGCCAGCCCGTTATGAGTGCCGGTTGGAATGGTCGGCCGCGCAACCAAGCCCCTTCAGTGGAGCGAAAAATTCGCCGTTGGGCATGCGGAGCTCGATGCGGAGCACCGTCGATTGGTCGACTTGATCAACGGCTTCGAAGCCGCCGTTCATGCAAAAGCGAGCCCCGAGCGGCGCGCAGACCTGCTGAAGGCGCTGCGCGAGGCGGCCGACGAGCACATGCGACAAGAAGATGTTATTTTGTGGGAGATCCGGTCCGGCAGCTATGCGCCGCTGCAAGGCCGGTCCAGAACCCCGCCCTTCCTGAAGGCGATGGCAGAGGCGGCCTTCGACGGCCACATGGCCGAGCACGCGACGCTCTTGGGTCAGCTCGATGCCATCTGCGCCGCCCCCGACGATGCGCTCTGCGAGGCGCTCGAAGCGTGGTTCATCCTGCACGCGATCAAATATGACTCGCACTTGAAAGCGATCTTCCAAGCGATGTGACGGCCACGTCCTGACTGGCGGGCTTCTTCCGCGCAGCACCGATCTAGCCGCCGCCCGACATCGCCACGATCTTCACGCTGGAATGCGCGCGCCGGATCGAGCGGAACATGCGCGCTAGAGCACGTCCCCGCTGGATGGAATCACTGCGTCCTTCGACTCGCGCCCTTCGACAAGCTCAGGACGCGGCTCAGGATGAGGTGG
>DASZHJ010000492.1:0-24008 GCA_035938015.1 Allostellaceae bacterium | reverse complement strand
ATCGGCCGGCCAGAAAGTTCGGTACTGCTCGCTCGCGGTGTCCGGGTAACCGACGGCCGTGATGTAATTCGTGAGCGCGTCGAGCCAGACGTACATCACGTGCTTGGGATCGCCCGGCACCGGCACGCCCCAGGTGAAGCTGGTGCGCGAGATCGAGAGATCCCGGAGCCCGCCTTTGACGAAGCTCACGACCTCGTTGCGGCGCGCGTCGGGCGCGATGAAGCCGGGATTGCGCTCGTAATGCTCGAGAAGCCAGTCTTGCCAATCCGAGAGCCGGAAGAAGTAGCTGGATTCCTCGACCCACTCGACCTCGGCGCCCGAGGGCGCGCGCTTCTTGCCGTCGGCACCGGTGACGAGCTCATCTTCGCCATAGAATGCCTCGTCGCGCACGGCATACCAGCCGGGATACTTGTCGAGGTAGATGTTGTCCCGGCCCTTCGGCGATTTGCTGGCGGCGATCGCCCGCCAGATCGCTTGCGAGGCCTCGATGTGCCGCGGCTCGGTCGTGCGGATGAACACGTCGTTGCTGACGTTCATCAACGCGGTCATCTCGCGGAAATTCTGCGAGACGCGATCGCAGAAGGTCTGCGGATCGAGGCCCGCCGCGCGTGCGGATTTGTCGACTTTCTGGCCGTGCTCATCAGTGCCCGTAAGGAACTTGACCCGCCGGCCGTCGAGCCGCATGAAGCGCGCCAGCGCATCGCAGGCCACGGTCGTATACGCGTGGCCGATATGCGGGGCGTCGTTCACGTAATAGATCGGCGTGGTGAGATAATAGGGCTCGCCGGACATCGGGACTCTCGGTCTCCTTCGGGGAAAGACGCGCGCCCGGATTTGTCTCAGCGCGCGGCCTCTTCGAGCGCGAAAAAAGCGTTCAACACGACCTGCTTGCGGTCGAGATTGACGGCGTCCGCTTGAGCGAAGAGTTCAGCGATCTTTTCCCACACCTCCACCCACCGATCAAGGCCGCGGCGAGCCATCAGCTTGACCAACGCGGCTTCCCCGCCCCCGCCCGCGGCACCGGCATCGGACTGCGCCGCCTTTGCGATCGAGCGCGCCAGCGTCGCCGGCAACAGCTCCGCGAGCACTCTGAAGGTGTCCTCGCTGCCCCATCGCGCGACCGTTTCCGCGAAGGCATGGAGCTCGGCGCCATCGAGCTCCGACAGTCGCCCCAGCAGATCGAGAAGCCGGCGGTGCAGCGCTAGGCCACCCTCTTCGGCAAGCTCAATGGCGTGGCCGATGCTGCCTTCCGCGAGCTCGATCAGCGCCGCCCGGTCGGAGGCTGAAAGATCGGCGCGGTAACGGCCGAGAAGGTCCGCGACGACGGCGTCGGTGAGCGGCCGGAGCGCGAGCCGGCGGCAGCGCGAGCGGATGGTCGGCAGGAGCCGGCCCGGGTTGTCGCTGACCAGGATCAGGATCGCCCGGTTGGGCGGTTCCTCCAGGATCTTCAGGACCGCATTCGCGGCGTTGCGATTCATCTCGTCAGCGGTATCCACGATGACGATGCGCCAGCCACCTTCGGCGGGCGTCAGACGCAGGAAGGCGGCGATCGCCCTCGTGTCCTGGACCACGATCTCGGTCCGCTCGCGTTTGCGCTTGGGATCGATACCGCGCTCGACGGTGAGGAGGTCCGCGTGGCCATTGCTCGCGACCCGGCGAAAAACCGGGTGCTCCGGCGGCAGGGCCAAAGAGGTGGGCAAGGCCTGGGCAAATAGGCCGCCCGTGCTCGGCTCCGCTTCCTGGCTTAACAAGAACCGCGCAAAGCGAAATGCCAGCGTCGCTTTGCCAATGCCGCGCGGCCCGGTGATCAGCAGACCATGCGGCAGCCGTCCCGAGGCGAAGGCTTGCAGCAACTCCTCCTCAGCACCTTCGTGACCGCTGAGACTCGGGTTTTCGCGAGGCGCAGGCACCACGGTTTCTGCCGGATCGCTGCGCTCCTCGTCAGCATCGAGATCGTCATCTGAGACCATGGGGCATCCATCCGCTCGCGGATCTCGCCGAAATTGGTGCGATTCCGCCTTGTTTGCGTGGTTTAGGACGGTTTTCTGCAAAACCCAACCGGTTTCGGTGCCTAGACAATTGACAAAGACGTCAAGGGCTTGGGCATCGGCGCGACGCCCTGCGGTGGGTTCGGTCTTAAAGAAGCCGGGTTCGAAGCGGCCCTCCCTGGCACCCACGTCACAAACGCGCGGCGAAAGGCGTTGTGGCTATCGGCGGCGATCTCGGCAGGCGTGGTCATGGTTCTCTTCATTCGATCTCAAGCGGATGGTGGGGCGCGCTGGCGGGCTCACCATTCGCATGAGCTGTCTTACCCTTAAAGCGTAGAGGTGGCCTGAACAATCGAAAGCGCCCGATTCCGGCCCCCCGCCCCAGTTCGCACGCGAACTCAGGAATCATCACACTAGACGGCGACACCGAGCCGTGCGCGAGCGGCGGCACGGATCGTTTGCTGGACGGCGGCTATGGCGGCGGTTGCGTCGATCAGCACGCAGCGCTGCGGCTCCGCCTGCGCGATCTCCTGAAAGCCCTGACGCAGTCGCTCGTGAAAATCCCGGCCCATTTGCTCGAAACGAGTGGCGCCATCCGCCCTCTTGGCAGCACGGGAAAGTCCAATTTCTACAGGAAGATCCAAGATTAATGTGAGATCTGGCTTGAAGTTTCCAGCGATCAGGGAATGGAGGTATGCCAGCGCTTCCCGGGGCAAGCCGCGGCCATATCCTTGGTAAGCCAGAGTCGAATCGACAAAGCGGTCGCAGATTACCCAATCCCCGCGGTCGAGCGCCGGCCAGACGGTTTCGACCAAGTGATTGCGACGCGCCGCCACCATGAGCAGCGCCTCGCTCTCGGCGTCCCAGCGCTTCGGCGGACCCTGGACGAGCAGCTGGCGGATTTCTTCGGCGCCCGGTGCGCCGCCGGGCTCTCGCGTGCGCAGGGCCGCCTGCCCGGCCTGGCGCAGTGCCTCGACCAGGAGTTCGGCGTGGGTCGATTTCCCCGCGCCCTCGCCGCCTTCGAGCGTGATGAACCGACCTCGGCTCAGCGTTTGCCCCAGACGAGATATCCGGCGGCTACCGCGATCCGAGCTATCGGCCCAAGCTTTTCCACCGATTGCACGGCGATCAGCGGTACCACCACGGGATCGACACCGTCGGCGGTGATCGTGAGCTTGCCGACGGTCTGGCCCTTCGCAACCGGCGCCTTGGCCGGGCCGTCATAATGCACGGTCGCCTTCATGCTTCGGCGCGCAGCGCGCGGCAGGGTCACCACCACGTCCTTCACGATGGTCACGGGCACCTTCGGCTCGGCACCGAGCCAGACCTCCGCCTGATCGACGGTGTCGCCGGCCTTCACCAGGCGGAAATCGTTGAACTCGCGGAACGCCCATTCGAGGAGCCGCTCGCTCTCCTGCTGGCGCGCCTTGCCGCTCGGCAGGCCGCCCATCACCATGATGACGCGGCGTCCCTCGCGCACCGCCGACGCGGTCAGGCTGTAGCCGGCCTCTTCGGTGTGGCCGGTCTTCATGCCATCGGCACCCAGGTCCTTGTAGAGGAGCGGATTGCGATTGCCCTGGCGGATGCCGTTGTAAGTGAAGTCCTTCTCCGAATCGTAGTGATAGTACTCGGGGAAATCGACGATCAGACGACGGGCCAACAGCGCGAGATCGCGCGCCGTCACGTATTCGCTGGGATCCGGTAGGCCGCTGACATTGGCGAAATGGCTGTTGTTGAGGCCCAGCTCTTTGGCCTTTTCGTTCATTTGCTCGACGAAAGCTTCCTCGCTGCCCGCGAGCCCCTCGGCCAGCACGATGCAGGCGTCGTTACCGGACTGGATGATCATGCCGCGCACGAGGTCCTCGACCTTCACGCGGCCGGGATATGGCACGAACATCTTCGAGCCCTGGGTACGCCAGGCCTTCTCGCTGACCGGCAAGATGTCCTCGAGAGAGAGCCGGCCTTTCTTGAGCGCGTCATAGACCATGTAGGCCGTCATGATCTTGCTCATGGACGCCGGCGGCATCCGCTGATCCGCGCCCTTGTCCAGCAGCACCGCGCCCGTCTCGAAATCCACGATGATGGCGTTGCGCGCCTGCGTATCGATGCCAGTGGCTGCGCCTGCCTGCACGGTTAGGGCGCAGAGCGCCAGAGCCGCAACAAGCCCCAGCCGAAATCTCGTTTTCATGCGACCCGTCCCACGCGCGCCCTCACAAGATTTGTAGTCCGGCATTATGCCGGAATTATGGAGTGCCGGCTCAATCCACGACGATCCTGGCGTCGGGCAAGCCGTTCGCGAGCACTCTCGCCAGCATCCGGTCCGCCTCATCGACGCTCACGATCGGCCCGAGGCGTACTCGGAAGAGATTGTTGCCGTTCACGCGCACTGCGGTGATCTGTGCACTGCCAAGCCCGGCGATCCGCTGACGGACGCGGTTGGCGTTGTCCATCTGCGCGAAGGCGCCCGCCTGAATAAAGATCTGCGCGTTCGGCTTCGCGCCGACTTGCGTGACCTGTCCGGTCAATGGCGGGTCCACGACGACGAGCTCGGGCGCGGCTGCGGCCTTCACCGGGACGATGCTGGCGGTCTGCCCCGGCGGCGCCGCGCGCGCACCGGGTAACGGCGCCAGCGGCTGGGCGTCGACTGCGGTGCGTGGCGCCGCCTGCGCGACCTCGATCGGCCCGCCCGGCACTTCCTCGCTGCCATTGCGCCGGGCCACCGCCTGAGCCTGCATCGTCTCCGCCGACATCAGGCGCACGCGCACCTTGGCCGTACCGTTCCGCTCGAATCCCAGCAGCTGCGCCGCTTGGCGCGAGACATCGACGATACGCGCACCCGCGAAGGGTCCGCGATCGTTGACGCGCAGCTCGAGGGAGCGGCCGTTCTCAAGATTGGTCACCTGCACGATGCTGGGCATTGGCAAAGTGTGATGCGCCGCGGTCAAACCGTTCAGATCGAATACTTCGCCGTTGGCGGTGTAGCGGCCGTGAAACTGCTCGCCATACCACGAGGCGATGCCGGTTTCGTCGTAGCTCCAGTCATCCTTCGGGTAATACCAGATGCCATCGACCTGATAGGGTTTGCCGACCTTGTAGAGCCCCCGGCCCAGGCCGGCCGTGCTCGTGGTCGGTTGGATTTTCTCCGATGTGCTGCATGCGGCCACGATGGCCAGCCCCGCAGCCGCGGCCAGGGCTAGCAGGCGTCTTGTAGTCATCACGATCTAGTGGCCCTCTCCGCTCGGTGCCCTCTATTAGTGGCAAGATATCGTCATTCGACTCCATCGGCAAGATAGCCGACCGCGGCCGCGAAGAAGCTGGAGTTGTTCCACTTGAGGGTGGCCCGGAAGTTGTTGAACGCCAGCAGCGCCGACCCGCCGGGCCCATCCGGCAGGACCAGCGAGGCCTCGCGCTCGCGGGTCACGAGATCGCGGCCATCAAGAGCGCGGACGCCGAGCCGCTGCCATTCCGCGAGCGACTTGCGGTTGTTGAGCCCGGCGAGGCCCGCATCGAAACCGGTTGGCAACAAGACGCGACGCCCCCAGCCCTCGTCGCCATGCCAGCCCGAGCGCGCCAGATAGTTGGCGATCGAGGCGAAAATATCCCCGTGGCGGTGCCAGATGTCGCGGCGCCCGTCGTCGTTGTAGCTCACCGCGAATTGCAGGTAGCTCGAGGGCATGAACTGGCATTGGCCCATGGCGCCCGCCCAGGAGCCCAGCATGTCTTCCGGCCGGATCCAGCCTTGATCGACGATCTTGATCGCGGCCATCAGTTCCTTGCGGAAGTAGGCGCTCCGACGGCCGTCATAGGCGAGCGTCGCGAGGGCGGAGATCTCGGGAAAATCGCCGATGCCTTTGCCGTAGTTGCTCTCGATCCCCCAGAGCGCCACGATGAAGCGGGGCTGCACGGCGTAGCGGCGCGACACCTGCTCCAAAAGCGCGCGATTCTCCGCCAAATTCTGCCGGCCTTGCTGGACCCGCTGCGGCGATACCACGAGATCGATGTACTGCTCGAAGGTGAGCGTGGTCTCCGGCTGGTGTCGGTCGAGCTCCAGCACGCGGTCGATCTGGTGGACGCCCGCGAGCGCCTGTGTCACAGACTGCGGACGCAGGCCCTGCGCAATGGCTTCTTGCCGCACGCCCGCGAGCCAAGTAGCGAAATCGACATCGGCCGCGCGCCCTTCGCCAAGCTGAAGCGCGAGCGCGAGCAGAACACCCACGAGAGTCGCCGCCACTCTTTTACGACATGACATGCCACCACCGAACTGTCCATGCGGTAGGCAAGCCGTTTCGCCCGCCGCGGCGGCATCTCATGCCACGTGGCGCGGAGTCCCCGCAACAGGATTGGGTGTCGTGCTACTCGGACGGCTGCCGCAGCAGCACCAGGCACGCGGTGCGGTCGAGGTCCTGATACCCAAGCCAGACGACGAAGTTCAAGGTGGCGAGCGCCGGCAGGATCATCAGACCGGTGCAGGAAAGCACGGCCGCAGCGAAGACCTCAAACCCGCTGCCCCGGCCTTGGCGGAGCTCCAGCTGCTGCCCAGGACGGGGCGCACCCAGCGTAGTGCTCGCGGCGCCATAGACGCTTCCCCAAGCGCGGTTCAGAGGGGCAGAGCCATGAGCAGGGCGATGCCGATCAGGCCGACGGCCAACCAAGCGGCCCCGATGTCGCTGTTGGATGCCGCCGTGCGGTGATCGTCGATCGGGGCATAGATCGTCTTGCGGAGCGCGGCGCGCCCGCGGCGGCTCTTCAAGAGCGAGGTGGCGGAGATCCGAGCACCCGCAGTCAATGTAGCCGTCACAAAACCCTCCATCGCTATCGCCCTGCCGACGATGCCCGCCGGCTTCGGGACGAATTGGGCCCGGCAAGGCCGGTTCCAAGTGACCGTCGTCACAATAGGCGGGGAATCCGGGGCCTCCCTGTGAACCCCGTCACAGGTCCGCACGGCCGTCGATCCGGTAGAAGCACTTCTACTGCCTCCTCGCGTAAAGTTGCGGTAGAAAGGAACGGCAGCGACACCGGGCCCGATCCACCCAAGCGGAGGGCCCTGCCAAATTGCTAGTGGCGAGGCTTCATGATGCCCATGACCCGTTATCCCTCCGAGACCCTTCGGGCGCTGCTCGCGCGTCATATGCTGTTTCGCGATGCCTCCCCGGCGCTGCTCGACGGGCTGGTGAAATTCGCGACGGTCCGGCACTTCCAGCCCAGCGACGAGATCTTCGCCAAGGGCGATCCGGGCAATGCGCTTTGCGGCGTGCTGATGGGCCGGGTGTGCATCTATACCGTGTCGGCCGAGGGCGAGGAGGCCATCCTCAACATCCTCGAGCCCGGCGAGATGTTCGGCGAGATCGCGCTCCTCGACGGCGGCCCCCGGACGGCGAGCGCGCGCGCCATGAAGGCCGTGGACCTCCTGCAGATTCATCGCGACCACTTCGTGCCGTTCCTGCACGACCACCCCGAGCTCGGCGTCTCAATCCTGCCGGTGCTGTGCGGACGCATCCGCATGAACGTCGAGTTCATCGAGGACACGGTGTTCCTGCACCTGCCCGCGCGGCTGGCAAAGCGCCTGCTCAGCCTCGCCGAGGTGCACGGCAAGCCCGATCCGCGCGGTGTGCGGATCGCCTTCAAGCTCTCGCAACAGGACCTCGCCCACATGATCGGTGCCACGCGCGAGCGCGTGAACAAGGAGCTCGGGCTCTGGCGCGAGGGCGGCATTATCGCCGTCGAGGACGGTATGATCGTGATCTGCCGGCCCGAGAGTCTCAAGGCATTGGTCGCGGAGGAGACGGGCTGAGGCATGGATACCCACGCGACCTTTTCCCCGGCGAGCCTCGCGATCGAGGCGGGCGGGGTGATGCTGGCGCTCACTTGGGCGGACGGTCGCGTGAGTCGGTTTCCCGCCCTATGGCTCGCTGACAACCGGCCGGAGACGCGCCGCGGGGCCGAGGGTCAGCGGCTCCTGGACGCAGTCGAGTTGCCGGAGCACATCGTGATCCGCGCCGCCGAGATCGTCGCCGGCGGCATCGAGGTGTCGTTCGATTGCTTCGAGGATCCATCGCTGCTCGATCCCGCTTGGCTGCGCCTCAATGCGCTCGACCCGGCTTCACGCGCCGAGCGCCGGCGGGTGCCGCAGCTCTGGGACGCGGCCATGGCGGGTCATCCCCTCCCCGCCGCCGAGCATGCCGCGGTGACGCGCGACAAGGCCGCGCTGCTCGGTTGGCTTCGCCACGTGGACCGCCTCGGTTTCGCATTGCTGCACGGCGTTCCCACGACGCCCGGAGCCGTTTGTGACGTCGTGAGCCTGTTCGGCTATGTGCGCGAGACCAACTACGGGCGGCTCTTCGACGTCGTATCGGTCGAGGAGCCGCACAATCTTGCCTTCACCGCGATGGCGCTCGGCAATCACACCGACAATCCCTATCGCGATCCCGTGCCGCAGCTGCAGCTCCTGCACTGTCTGGAAGCCGCCGGCGAGGGCGGGGAGTCGATCGTGGTCGATGGGTTTGCGGTGGCGGAGCGACTGCGGCGGGAGCAGCCCGAGACCTTCGACTTGCTTGCGAGGACGAAGGTGTCGTTCCGCTACGTCGAGCCGGGCGCTGTCGATCTTCGCCATGCGGCACCGCTCATCGAGCTCGACGCCGGCGGCGACTTGCGCACGATCCGTTACAACAGCCGCTCGATCGGTCCCATCGATCTCGATCCCGAAGCGCTGCCCGGCTTCTACGCGGCCCATCGCCGGTTCGGGCGGCTGCTCCACGATCCCGCGATGACCGTCGGCTTCCGAATGCGGGCCGGCGATCTCTTCGTTGTCGATAACCGGCGGGTGCTGCACGGTCGGCGCGGTTTCGGCGGCGGGCGACGGCATCTGCAAGGCACTTATGCCGACGCGGACTCGCTGCTGAGCAAGCTGCGCGTTCTCGAGCGCGAGACATGAGCGGCAGGACCGCGTTCGACGAGATCGCGGCGCTGTTCGCGATCTACGGCGGCGAGACCTATGGCGAAGGCGTCACCATCGCCGAGCACAGCTTGCAGACCGCCGCGCTCGCGAGCGCCGAGGGTGCCGACGAGGCCCTGTGCATCGCGGCGCTGCTGCACGATGTCGGTCACTTCCTTGAGGAGCGCGATGACCGCTTCGGCTATCACAAGCATGACCGCTCCGGCGGCGATTGGCTCGCCGCGCGCTTTCCCGCGGGGGTCAGCGAGCCGGTGCGACTGCACGTCGCCGCCAAGCGCTACCTCTGCGCGATCGAGCCGGAGTATTTCAATCTGCTTTCCGGGGCCTCGCGGCATTCCCTCGCCAAACAGGGCGCCGCGATGACCGCCGAGGAGGCTGCGGTCTTCTGGGGTCGGCCATGCGCGGCAGAGGCCGTCCGGCTTCGGCGCTGGGACGACCAGGGCAAAGTCAGGGGTGTCGAGGTGCCGCCGCTCGAAAATTACCGGCCGGCGATCAGGCGGCTGGCGCGCTAGGGCCGCCCGCCTCCGGCGCCCACGGCTGGCGAGCGCTTTCTGAGACAGGACCGTTCAGCCGCGACAAGTAGCCATTGATCGGTGCAGCCCGTGAGCCTCTAACAATGTTATGCTTAGAGAACCTCTGGTGATGCTATGGTTTCGACCGCAATGATCGTGCAGAGCGGCGTAGTGGAGGGATTATGGCGAACATCTTTGGCACTCAAGGCAAGCCTGTATCGACCCCGGGTGGCTTATCGGTTCCACCGAAAGCGCCACCTTCGGCTCCACAAGCCGCAGCCGCATCTCCCAGCCAACTCGATAAACGCGACCTCGAAAGCGGCAGGCAGCCACTAGCGGCAGGTGATTCGGCCGCGGGCACGCTGGTGATCGGACGGCAAATCGTCCTATCGGGTGAAGTTACGAGCTGCAATCGATTGGTCGTCGAAGGCACGATCAAAGCCAACATCAAGGAGTGTCGAGACATCGCAATCGCTGAGGGCGGCCTCTTCAGCGGTTCGGCCGCGGTCGAGAGCGCTGACATCAGCGGGCGTTTCGAGGGTGAGCTTACAGTGAGCGGCCGCCTTTTGATTCGCGCGCCTGGCCTCGTATCCGGGACCGTCCAATACAAGGAGCTTGAAATCGAACGTGGCGGTCGTATTACCGGCCAGGTATCCGCGAGTAAGTCGGCCTAGGTCTCTCCTGGTGGAATAGAGATTTCACACTGAGTTTCGATCGTCGGGTCGACCTTGAGGCCTCGGGGAATAGCCTGCGCGAGACCGCTTTGGGTCCATAAGCGGCCGTCACATGCGGCCAGCGGCACTTCCGAGAAGTGCCGACAACGCACTCCTTGCCTAGCAGCGCACGGAGAATGCTGTTATCTCACAGCAGCTTGGACGGGTGGCCGAGCGGTTGAAGGCACCGGTCTTGAAAACCGGCAGGTCCGCAAGGGCCTCGTGGGTTCGAATCCCACCCCGTCCGCCACTCAATGTGACCCTCTCGTCCGGTTAGCGATTCGTAGATAGCAATCCCGCGAGGGCCAGTGAGCGGTCGGCTTTCCACTCTGATCACCGGCGGCGGCATCGGTGGACTTGCGACCGCGCTGGCGCTGAGCCGGAGCGGACGGGATGTCCTTGTGGTCGAGAAGTCGGCCGAGTTCGGGGAGATCGGCGCCGGCCTGCAACTCGGGCCCAATGCCACCGCCGTGCTCGACCGGCTCGGGCTCATGGCCGAGATCGGCAAGCGCGCGGTTTTTCCGAGCCGCCTCGTCTGGATGGACGCGATTTCGGCGGATCGGATCACTGCCGTCGATCTCGGCGAGGGCTTCCGTCGGCGCTACGGCCATCCCTATATCGTCATGCATCGGGGCGATCTCTTGAGCGTGTTGCTCGACGCCTGTCGGCAGGAGCGGCGCATCACGCTCGAATCCGGGCGCGAGGTCGTCGCCGTCGAGTACCTCGGCGACACCGCGCGAGCGCGCTTTGCCGATGGCGGCGTTTGCGACACGGAGCTGCTCGTCGGCGCCGACGGTCTCCATTCCATCGTCCGCGGAATGATCTCGGACGATGCGCTCATCTATGACGGGCTCGTCGCCTATCGAGGCGCCATATCCATCGAAAAAATGTCGACGCACGCCGGGCTCGACAACGTCGTCATGTGGGTCGGCCCGCAGATGCACTTCGTGCAATATCCGATCCGTCGCGGCGAGCTCTATAATCAGGTCGCCGTATTTCGCAGCAGCCGGTACACGCCCCAGTCCGAGGATTGGGGGACCCCGGAGGAGCTCGACGCTCACTATGGCCAGACCTGCGACTATGTCCGCAGCTGCGCCCAGCTCATGGGCCGCGACAAGCACTGGCCCATGGTCGACCGAAAACCGCTGACCCGATGGACGCACAATCGCATCGTGCTGATGGGCGATGCCGCGCATGCGATGTATCAATATGTCGCGCAGGGCGCCTGCCAGGCGATCGAGGATGCCTGGTGCCTGGCACTGCATGCGGCGGCCGCGCCGGGTGACGTGCCGAAGGCGCTCCTGGCCTATCAAGAGGCGCGGAAATTCCGGGCCGCGCGCGTGCAGCTCACAGCACGCGCCATGGGCGCGTTCTTCCACCTCGAGGGCATGGCGGCGGCAGTCCGCAATCAGCTGATGTCCCTGCGCGCCGAGGACGACTATGCCATGCTCGATTGGCTCTACGGCTACCGGCCGTAACAGAACACTCAAATTGGCCCGTGACTCGGGCACATCGCAAGTTCCGGATTTGTCCCAGTTTTGTCATTGATCCCAACGGTTATGGCTTTCGCCCCACGGCATCAACCGCTATGGTTAGCGCGGGGCATCTGTGGGGGTTTCTGATCATGGCGGGCAGGCTGGGCCGTTCGGTGCATCGGTGCGGGTGGATTTTTGGTGCTGCGGTTGCCCTAGCGGCGGCACCGAGTTTCGCACAGGTGAATGACCCCAGCGGTCACGGCGCAGTCACGGCCGATGCCGGCAGCTATAACCAAGTGCCTCGGATCGAGGTCGGTACCGCCAGCTGGTACGGTGGGCCCACCGTGCGCGGCAAAAACACCGCCAGCGGCGAGCGCTTCAATGAGAAGGCGCTTACGGCGGCCCATCCCACCCTGCCCTTCGAGACGCGCGTGCGCGTCGTCAACCTCACCACCGGGCAAAGCGTCATTGTGCGCATCAACGACCGCAACGCGACCTATACGCAGCGTGTGATCGATCTCTCCCGCAAGGCCGGCGAGATGATCGGCCTGCATAATGCCGGTATCGGCGTAGTCGCGCTCATTCCGGAATTTTCCGCACCGCCTAGCATGGCGGTGCAGCCGCCGGCCTTGCCGATCCTTGAGCGCACGGCGACCGAGCCGTCGGCGCCGGATTTGCTGGAGCGGCGGCGCCCTTCCTAGAGTCTTTTACCGACACTATGATCCTGACGCCGATCCCATCGGAGCGGCTGCCGGAGGTGCTCGGGCAATTCCGTGACAGCCTGTCTGACGCGCTCGCCCGACGGACCTTCGACGCCATTGCCGCAACCTCGCCCGAGCGCGCCGAGGTCGCGGCAGCGAATATTCATCGCCAGCAAGCGCTCGCATTGGCGCGCCGGTTCGGGATGGGGGTGACCAAGGGATCGCCCGGATCTGCTCTCAGCTGGGATGGCCAGCACCTGCGCGCGGATACCGAGGCGTTCGTGCTGGTGCATGAAGTCGCGCACTTTCAGCTGGCATCGCCCGCGCGCCGCCGGATGATCGATTTCGGCTTGGGTGCCGGACCCGACACGATCGATCGCGCCGCCGCCGAGCGCGTCGCGGTGTTGACGGAGATCGCAGGGGATCGCGAGGAGGCCATGGTCTCTCTGCTCGGCATTCTCTGGGAAGTCACCCTGGGCCACCCAGCGCTCGCGTCGTTTTTGGACCAGAACTGGCTTGAAGGCGCGGGCGCGGTTCGCGCGGCGGCGCACTTGACGTCAGTGCTACGCCGCCTGCGGGACGGAGGATTCATCGATCACGCGGGTGAGCCCACGCTGAATCTTCGTCAGGAATCTGACCGGGCTTCGGAGCTGCGCGCCGCCTGAGCCACGGCAATCGCCGATCTCAGTGCGACTCCCTCGCGACCGCGGCGCCGCTCTTGCCGACCAGGAAGTCGAGGTCGGCGCCCTCATGCGCCTGCAGGACGTGGTCGATGTAGAGCCGGGCATAGCCGCGGTCGTAGCCGGGCTGTGGCGGCTTCCAGGCGGCGTGCCGGCGCTTGAGCTCGGCTTCGGGCACGTCGAGATGCAGGCTGCGCTTCTCCACATCGAGCTCGATGGGGTCGCCGCTCTGAACCAGCGCCAGTGTGCCGCCCGCAGCGGCCTCGGGCGAGATGTGCAGCACCACGGTGCCATAGGCGGTGCCGCTCATGCGCGCGTCGGAGATACGCACCATGTCGGTGATGCCCTTCTTCAGCACCTTCGCCGGGAGCGGCATGTTGCCGACCTCTGGGAAGCCCGGATACCCCTTGGGCCCCGCTCCCTTCATCACCATCACCATGGTCTCGTCGGCCTCGACGGTGTCGATGCGCCCGTGGAAATCCTCGATGCTCTCGAACACCAGCGCCTTGCCGCGATGCTTCATGAGCGCGGGTGTCGCCGCCGAAGGCTTGATCACCGCTCCGTCCGGGCAAAGGTTGCCGCGCAACACCGCGATGCCGGCCTTCTCCTGGATCGGCTGCTTGAAGGCCGCGACCACCTCCCGGTCGTAGCAGGGCGCATCTGCGGTGTTCTCGCCCATGGTCTTGCCATTGACGGTGAGCGCGTCCTGGTGAACGAGCGTGCCGAGTTCGCGGATCACTGCCGGCAAACCGCCGGCGTAGTAGAGATCCTCCATCAGGAAGCGGCCCGACGGCATCAGGTTTACCAGCAGCGGAATGTCGTGGCCGAGCCGGTCGAAATCGGCGAGCTCGAGCTTCGTGCCGACACGTCCCGCCAATGCCAGGAGATGCACCACCGCATTGGTCGAGCCGCCGATCGCTGCGTTGACACGGATCGCGTTCTCGAAGGCCTTCCGGGTCAGGATCTTCGACATCCGCAGATCCTCGCGCACGATCTCAACCGCGCGGCGCCCGGCCATATGCGCAAGCACGTAGCGGCGCGAGTCAACGGCTGGGATCGCGGCGTTGCCGGGCATACCCATGCCGAGCGCTTCCACCATGCTCGCCATCGTAGAGGCCGTGCCCATGGTCATGCAGTGGCCCGCGGAGCGCGACATGCAGGCTTCCGCCTCCATGAAATCCGCGAGCGACATCTTGCCGGCGCGTACGTCCTCGCTGAAAGACCACACGTTGGTGCCGGAGCCGATGTCCTGACCCCGGAACTTGCCGTTGAGCATCGGGCCGCCGGAGACGCCGATCGTCGGCAAGTCGCAACTCGCCGCGCCCATGAGCAGAGCCGGGGTGGTCTTGTCGCAACCCATCAGGAGCACGACGCCATCGATGGGATTGGCGCGGATCGATTCCTCGACGTCCATGCTGACAAGGTTGCGGAACAGCATCGTGGTGGGTCGCATCAGCGTCTCGCCGAGGCTCATCACCGGAAACTCAAGCGGGAAGCCGCCGGCCTCGTACACACCGCGCTTCACGTGATCGGCGATGCGCCGGAAATGCGCATTGCAGGGCGTGAGCTCCGACCAGGTGTTGCAGATGCCGATCACCGGCCGGCCATCGAAGAGATGATGGGGCAGGCCCTGGTTCTTCATCCAGGAGCGGTGACCGAAGCCGTCGCGGTCCGATTTGCCGAACCACTCGGTGCTGCGGAGCTTCGTGCGTGCGCGAACGTCGTCAGCCAATGGCGTCTCCTCGTTTTTCGGCGGGGCGTCCTCTGATTGACTCCGCGCCCAGCCTTCGCTTCCAATGCCTCCATCATAGCGACCGGACGGGAGCGTACAAAGCCGGTCGTTCCATATCATCGGGGCAAGGGGATCATGAACCAGATCGACCTCAAAGGTCGGGTCGCCGCCATCACAGGCGGCGCGCGCGGCATCGGCTACGCCATCGCCGAGCGGTTCGTGCAGTCCGGCGCCAAGGTGGCGCTCTGGGATCTTGCGGGCGCCGAGCCATCGGCGAGCCGGCTCCAAGGTGCTATCGGGCTCGCGATGGACGTGACCCAGGAGCAATCCGTCGCCGGCGCCGTCGCGGCGACCGAGCGCCGCCTCGGCCCGATCGACATTCTGGTGGCGAGCGCGGGGATCACCGGGCCCACACTCAGCGTCGCCGACTACACCTTGGATGGCTGGCAGCAGGTGATCGACATCGACTTGACCGGCGTCTTCCTCTGTAACCGAGCGGTAGTGCCTGGCATGAGCCAGCGGAACTACGGCCGCATCGTCAACATCGCCTCGATTGCGGGCAAAGAGGGCAATCCCAAAGCCGCCGCCTACGCCGCCGCCAAGGGGGGCGTGATCGCCTTCACCAAGGCGCTGGGCAAAGAGCTCGCCGCCACCGGTGTGCGCGTGAACTGCGTGGCGCCAGCGGTGATCAAGACCGATATCCTGGAGCAGGTCGGCGAGGAGTTCACCAAGTTCATGCTTTCCAAGATTCCCATGGGCCGCTTCGGCACCGTCGAGGAGGTCGCTGCGCTCGTGGCATGGCTTGCATCGGAGGACTGCTCCTTCAGCACGGGCGCGGTCTTCGACCTCAGCGGCGGGCGCGCCACTTATTGAGCGCGCCCATGGCGCCGGGCGCCCATCGGCGATACTTCGCTTACGGTGCCAATATCATCGCGGCAGATATGGCGCGCCGGTGTCCTGCCGCTCGCGAGATTGGTACGGCCGTCTTGTCCGGCTGGCGCTTCGTGGTGGGGCGCCGGGGCTATGCGACCATCGTCCCCGAGCCAAAAGCGCATGTCGTGGGCGTGGTCTGGTCCCTTACGCCCGCCTGCGAGCGCCCGCTCGACGAGTTCGAGGAGATCAACCGCGGGCTTTTCCGCCGCGAGAGCATCGTGGTCGCGGGCGAGCCCGCGCTGGTTTATCTCGCCGGCGATGCGGCAGACGGCCATCCGCGTCGGGGCTACCTCGAGCCCATCGTCGCCGCCGCCAAGGCACGCGGCTTCCCCGCGGATTATATCGAGGAAATGCGCGGCTGGCTCACGCGCGCTTCAGGCTCGCCGCCTTCCGTGCAAGGGTTGTGATGCGGCTCCAGTCGCGCTCGGCGACAGCGGCGGTGGGCGCCATCCACGCGCCACCCACCATGGGCACGTTGGGCAGGCGGAGATAACTGGGCGCGGTCTCCTCGGTGATGCCGCCGGTCGGGCAGAAGGCAATCCCCTGAAACACTGGGGCGAAGGCGGCAAGCGTTGCGGGCCCGCCCATCGCGGCTGCCGGGAAGAATTTCAGCAGCGAGCAGCCGAGGCTGCGCGCCATCATCACCTCCGACGCAGTCGCGACGCCGGGGAGATAAGGGACGTCGCTCGCCGCAAGCCCGGTCGCCACCAGATCCGGCGCCAAGCCCGGGCTCACCAAGAACTTGGCGCCGGCTTCCAGCGCCTGCGTGATATCGTTCGGCCGCAGGAGCGTGCCGGCTCCGACGATGGCGCCGGGCAGCTCGCGCGCGATGGCGGCTATTGCGGACGCCGCGGCCTCCGTGCGGAAGGTGACCTCGAGCACGCTGAGTCCGCCGCGCACCAAGGCAGCCGCCAGCGGCAACGCGTCCTCGACGTGCTCGATGGTGAGGACGGGAACAACCGTGGTTTGCTCGAAGATCTCGTGCATCGCTGCTCCCTATTTCCTGGTGCGTCCGCGCTTGACGGCGACGGCTCCAACGGCGGAAAGACTAATGCATCGGCGGGGCCCGACAAGAGGTGAAACATGATCCGCGTCGCTGCGATCGGCGAGTGCATGCTGGAGCTCACCCACCGCGACGAGCGCACGCTCGCGCTGGGCTACGGCGGCGATACCTTGAACACCGCCCTCTACCTCGCGCGCACCGCTGCAAAGCGGGAGTTCGCCGTCGATTACGTGACCGCGCTCGGCGACGACCCCATGAGCGAGACCATGGTCACGGCGTGGCAAGAGGAAGGCATCGGCACCAGCCGCGTCGCCCGCCTGCCGCTCCGGCTACCGGGCCTCTACCTGATTCGCACCGGCGAGTCCGGCGAGCGGCGTTTTTATTACTGGCGCAATGAGGCCGCGGTGCGCTCGCTGTTCCAGACGGCGGAGAGCGCCCCCTTGCTGGCGGCGCTTGCAGATTACGACGCGGTCTATTTTTCCGGCGTTACGCTGGCGGTCCTCACGCCCGAGGCGCGCCAGCACTTCCGTACGAGCTTGGCGGCGGCACGCTCGCGCGGTCGAGTGGTCGCGTTCGATACCAATTACCGCCCGGCGCTCTGGCTCGACCCGGCGGCCGCCCGCGCGGTCTTCGCGGAGTTTCTGCCGGTGATCTCGCTCGCGCTGCCAACCTTCGAGGACGAGCAGGCCGTGTGCGGCGACGGCGATCCCGAGACGACTGCGCGCCGATATGCAGCGGCGGGCGTCTCAGAGGTCGTAGTGAAGCGCGGGGCTCGCGGCTGTGCCATCCTCGCCGGCGAAGCCCTCATCGACGTGCCGGTGCCCAAGCCGGTGACGGCCGTGGATACGACGGCAGCGGGCGACGGCTTCAACGCCGGCTACCTGGCCGCGCGCCTCACCGGCGCCTCACCGGAGCAGGCGGCGTCTGCCGGCCACGGCCTCGCGGGCGCCGTGGTGCGATATCCGGGCGCGATCATCCCGCGCTCTGCGACCCCAACCCTGGAGCAGCTGATATGAGCACGCCACGGATTGCCTTCCTCGGCACTGGCCTGATGGGCGGACCGATGGTCACCAACTTGCTCAAGGCGGGATTCCCTGTCGTCGCCTGGAACCGCACCCTCGCCAAAGCGGAGGCGTTGCGGCCCGCGGGCGCTACCATCGCGCCTGGCGCTGCCTCGGCCGCGGAGGGCGCCGACGTCGTCATCACCATGCTCGAGAGCGGCCCGATCGTGGAAACCCTGTTGTTCGACACCCATGTCGTGGTCACCCTGAAGCCCGGCGCGCTGGTGATCGACATGAGTTCGGCCGAGCCGCAACGGGCCCGCGCTCACGCCGAGAGGCTCGGCGCGCTCGGTATGGGCTATCTCGATGCGCCCGTGAGCGGCGGCACGCCCGGTGCAAAGGCCGGCACGCTCGCGATCATGGCAGGCGGCAGCGAGCCCGACTTCGAGCGGGCCAAGCCGATCTTCGCAGCCATGGGCCGCGCCACGCGGGTCGGACCCGCAGGCTCGGGCCAACTGGCAAAACTCTGCAACCAGATCATCGTCTCCGTCACGATGGCCGCGGTCGCCGAGGCGCTGCTGCTGGCGTCCGCGGGCGGCGCCGATCCCTCGGCAGTGCGCCAGGCCCTCACCGGCGGCTTCGCCGACAGCAAGATCCTGCAGATCCATGGCGGACACATGCTGGAGCGCAGCTTCATCCCAGGCGGCCCCGCCTGGACGCTACGCAAGGACGGCCGGACCATCCTCGCGGCCGCCCGCGAGCTCGGCATCACGCTCCCGATGACCGAGCGCGCCGCCGGACTCTTCGAGCAACTCTGCGCGCATGGCGGCGAGAAATACGACAGCGCCGCCGTCCTGCTGGAGCTCGAGCGGCTGAGCGGAAAACGCCTCGGCACCAAGCCGGATCGTCTGCCGAGCTGAGGGCGCGCGCTAAACCACCCGCGTGAGCAGCGGCTGGGCCGCGAAGTGGGCTTCGAGATTATCGATCACGAGCTGGCCCATGGCGGCGCGGGTGTCGTGGGTAGCGCTGCCTTGGTGCGGCTGCAGCACGACATTGTCCATCACGAGCAGCTCCTCCGGCACCTTGGGCTCGGCCTCGAACACGTCGAGCGCGGCGGCACCGAGCGCGCCTGACTTGAGGGCCTGCACCAGTGCCTTCTCGTCGACGATGGAGCCGCGCGCGATGTTGATGAGGGTGCCCTCCGGCCCCAGCACCTTCAGGACGTCGGCATTGACGAGATGCCGCGTTTCCGCGCCGCCGGGCAGTGTCAGCATGAGGTAGTCGACGTCGGCCGCCATCTTCTTGATGTCGTCGTAATAGCGATAAGCCACGCTGGGGTTCTTATGCCGGCTGTGATAGACCACGGCGATGCCGAAGGCCTCGGCACGCTTCGCGACGGCCTGTCCGATACGCCCCAGGCCCACGATCCCCAGTGTTCGGCCTCCGACGTGCTGGCAGAGCGGATAGTTCGCCTTGAGCCATTTGCCTTCGCGGACGTAGCGGTCGCCCTGCGGGATCTGGCGCGCGGCCGCGAGCAACAGCGACATGCCGAGATCGGCGACGCATTCCGTCAGCACGTCCGGCGTATTGGTGACGGCAATCTTGCGTTCCTTGGCGGCCTTGAGGTCGATCGCGTCAACGCCCACGCCGAAGCACGCGATGATCTCGGTCTTCGGCAGCGCGTCCATGAGCTCGGCCTTACAACCGATGGCACCCATCGTAGAGATCGCGCGCACGCGGTCGCGCACCTCCCTCATCAGTGCCGGCTGGTCCTTCGCTTCCCACAGGCGATGCACGGTGTAGAGCTCATCGAGCCGCCGCTCGGTGCCTTCATAGAGCGGACACACCAGCAGGAGTTCCGGCTTCATCGCGATCACACCTCCGATTTTTGCGAGAGAATGCCGGCGGACCGGCCGTCCGTCAAACCGAGGTGCGCTATCTCTCCAGCGCCTTGGCTTGCTCGCGCAGGGCGAATTTCTGGATCTTGCCGGTCGACGTCTTCGGCAGCGGACCAAAGACCACGGTCTTGGGCACCTTGAAGTGCGCGAGGTGGCCACGGCACCACGCGATAAGCGCGGTCGCATCGACGTCGGCGCCGGGCTTCAGCGTGACGAACGCGCAAGGGCTCTCGCCCCAAGTCAGGTCGGGCCGGGCCACCACGGCCGCTTCGAGCACCTGGGGGTGCCCGTAGAGCGCCTCCTCCACCTCCAGCGAGGAAATATTCTCGCCCCCGGAGATGATGACGTCCTTGGCTCGGTCCTTGAGCTCGACGTAACCGTCGGGGTGCATCACCGCGAGATCGCCGGTATGGAACCAGCCGCCGGTGAAGGCTTCGCCCGTCGCCTCGGGGTTCTTAAGGTAGCCCTTCATCACGGTGTTGCCGCGCAGGATGAGCTCGCCGATGCTGGTGCCATCCGCGGGGACGTCGGTCATGGTCTCTCGCAGGACGACCCGGGCGCCATCGAGCGTGAGATAGCGCACGCCCTGGCGTGCCATCATGCGCGCCTTCTCGTCGAGCCCGAAGCCCGCCCACGGCTCCTGCCACGCGCAGAGCGTTGCCGGACCGTAGGATTCCGTAAGTCCATAGAGATGCGTCACGCGAAAGCCCATGCGCTCCATAGCCGCGATGATTGCGGACGGCGGTGCCGCACCGCCGGTCGCGACCTCGACGGTGTGCTCGAACCGGCGCCGCACGCTCTCGGGCGCGTTCGCAAGCAGGTTGAGCACAACGGGCGCACCGCAGAGATGGGTCACGCGATGCTCGGCGATCGCGGGGAAGATCAGCGCGGGATCGACGCGCCGGAGGCACACGTGCGTCCCCGCCGCGGCGGTCACGGCCCAGGTATAGGTCCAGCCGCTGCAGTGAAACATCGGCAGCGTCCAGAGATAGACCGAGGCCGGCGTCAATCCGAAGGCGATGGTATTGCCGACCGCGTTCAGGTAGGCACCGCGGTGGTGATAGACCACGCCCTTGGGATTGCCCGTGGTGCCGGAGGTGTAGCTGAGCGCGATTGCCTGCCATTCGTCGGCCGGCGGCTGCCACGGCGCCGAGGCGTCGCCGGTGGCAAGAAAGGCCTCGTAATCCATCTCGCCCAGGAGCTCGCCGCCCTCGTGCAGGGGATCGTCGATATCGATCACGAGGGGGCGGTGCGCGACCTCGCCGAGCGCGGCGCCGATGGTCGCCGAAAATTCCCGATCCGCGATCAGCAGCTTGGCGCCGCCGTGCTCGAGGATGAAGGCGATCGAGGGCGCGTCGAGGCGGTAGTTGAGCGCGTTCAAGACGCCGCCCGCCATGGCGATGCCGTAGTGCGCCTCAAGGAGCGCTGGCACGTTGGGCGCCATCACCGATACCGTATCGCCGAAACGGATTCCCCACCGCCGCAACGCGTCGGCCAGGCGGCAGCACCTCCGGTAGAACTCGGCATAGGAGTACCGCCGCTCCCCGTGGATCACCGCGACCTTCTCGGGGTAGACCGTGGCCGAGCGCGCGAGGAAAGAGAGCGGCGTCAGAGCCGCGAAATTCGCGGAGCGGCGCGCCAGGAAAGGCGCCTCGAAGATCGACGACGACGTTGGTGCCACGGACATTTCGACCATCCTTGCGGGCGCACCTAACCCCGTCAAGTTAAGCGTGGGCGGCCCTGGCCGCAGGGCGCGACCGTGCTAGACTCCTCGTAGTCGCGACCGCGGAGCCCGCCCATGCGCATCGACATCGTCTCGGATGTGATCTGCCCCTGGTGCTACATCGGCAAGCGCCGCCTCGCCCAGGCCCTGCAGCAGCGCCCGGAGGTCGAGGCGGAGATCCTATGGCATCCGTTCCAGCTCAACCCGGACATGCCGCCCGAGGGCATGGCGCGCGATCGTTATATCGCGGCCAAGTTCGGCGGAGGCCAGCATGCGAATCGGATTTACCAGAACGTGACGGAAGTCGGCGCCACCGTCGGCATCCCCTTCCATTTCGAGCGCATCCAGGTGACGCCCAGCACGCGTGACGCACACCGCCTGATCCGGCGAGCAACCGAAGCCGGGGACGCCGATCCCCTGGTGGAGGCGCTGTTCAACGCCTATTTCATCGAGGGTCGCAACGTTGGCGACCGTGTGATTCTGGCGGAGATCGCGCAGAAGGCCGGTCTCGATGGCGAGGAGGCCGCGCGCTTCCTCGCGAGCCCCGACGGCGCCGAAGAGGTTGTCGCCGAGGACATGAGCGCGCGTCGGATCGGCATCAATGCGGTCCCTTGTTTCATATTCGAGCGGAAATATGTGGTTTCCGGCGCGCAGGAAGCGGAGTTCTTCTTCCCGCTCTTCGACCTGCTCAAGACCCAGGGCGCAGCGGCGCCCGTGGGCTGACGGACGTCACCGCGCCGCGCGAGCGGGCGCCGGTGCTTTGGCCTGCGGCGGCGTATCGGCGGCGATCTTGGCGAGCTGCTCCAGGAGCCGGCGCACGCCGGTGAGGCGCTCCTTGTCGTTTTCCCAGGAGCGCATCACCACGAGCTTTTGATCCGTGCGCAGTTTGGCCGTGCCCGCCTGTGCCTGCAGGAATTCGACCAGCCCCAGCGGGTTGGCGAAGCGGTTTTGGTGGAAGCTCAGCACCGCGCCCTTGGGACCCGCTTCCACCTTCTCGATGCCGGCGGCACGGCACAGCTGCTTGATCGCAATGATGTCGAGGAGGTTCTCGACCTCGGGCGGCAAGGCACCGAAGCGATCCACCAGCTCGGCCGCGAAGGCATCGATCTCGCGCGACTCCAGCAGCGCCGCGATCCGACGATAGAGGCCGAGCCGGACGTTGAGGTCGGCGACGTAGGTCTCCGGTATCAGCACGGGCATGCCGATGGTGATCTGCGGCGTCCAGTCCTCGGGCGCCTCGCCCAAGGTCGAGACGCCGCTCCGCGCCGAGGTCACGGCCTCCTCGAGAAGGTGCTGGTAGAGCTCGATACCGACCTCGCGGATGTGCCCGGACTGCTCCTCGCCCAGCAGATTGCCCGCGCCACGAATGTCCATGTCGTGGCTCGCCAGCGTGAAGCCCGCGCCGAGCGTATCGAGGGTCTGCATGACTTCGAGCCGCCGCTGAGCGGTCGCGGTCAGATGCTTCCCCTGCGGCAGCGTCAGATAGGCATAGGCCCGCTGCTTGCCACGGCCGATGCGGCCGCGAAGCTGGTAGAGCTGCGCCAGCCCGAACATGTCGGAGCGGTGCACCACGAGAGTGTTCGCCGTGGGTATATCGAGGCCGGACTCGATGATATTGGTCGAGAGCAACGCGTCGAAGGCGCCGTCGTCGAAGGCGCTCATCACCTTCTCCAGGTCGCTCGCGGCCATCTGACCGTGCGCGACGCCGACCTTGATCTCTGGCACGAGCTTCTTCAGGTCTTGGCGGAGCTCCTCGAGATCACTGATCCGCGGCGACACGTAGAAACTTTGTCCACCGCGGTGATGCTCGCGCAAGAGGGCCTCGCGAACCACCACGGGATCATAGGGCATGACGAAGCTGCGCACCGCCAGGCGATCGACCGGCGGGGTCGCGATGATGCTCATCTCCTTGACGCCCGCGAGCGCCATCTGGAGCGTGCGCGGGATCGGCGTCGCCGTCAGGGTGAGCACGTGGACATTGGCCCTGAGCTGCTTCAACCGCTCTTTCTGCGCCACGCCGAAATGCTGCTCCTCGTCGACGACCAGCAGCCCCAGATGCTTGAAGGCGATGGACTTGGCGAGGAGCGCGTGAGTCCCGATCACGATATCGACGCGACCCTCGGCGATCTCCTTCTTGATCGAGGTGGCATCGCGCGCCGAGACCAGCCGCGAGAGCTGCGAGATCCGCACCGGCAGCCCAACGAAGCGCTGGGTGAAGGTGCGGAAGTGCTGACGCGCGAGCAGTGTGGTCGGCACCACCACGGCGACCTGTGTGCCCAGCATCGCCGCGATGAAGGCAGCGCGAAGTGCCACCTCCGTCTTGCCGAAGCCGACATCGCCGCAGATCAGCCGATCCATGGGCCGCCCGGACGCCATGTCGGCCAGCGTGTCGGCGATGGCACGCAATTGGTCGTCGGTCTCGGGATAGGGAAAACGCGCGGCGAACTCTTCGTAGAGACCCTCGGGCGCCGGCATCGACTCGCCCTGGCGGAGCTGCCGCTCGGCCGCGATCGCGATGAGCTCGCCCGCGATCTGCTTGATACGCTCCTTGACCCTCGCCTTACGCGACTGCCACGCAACGCCGCCGAGCCGATCGAGGACGACGTCGGCGGTCTCGGAGCCGTAGCGCGAGAGCACCTCGATGTTCTCCACCGGCACGAACAGCTTGTCGTCGCCGGCGTAGAGGATGCGCAGGCA
>DASZHJ010000491.1:0-14511 GCA_035938015.1 Allostellaceae bacterium | reverse complement strand
CCCACATCGTAGCCAATTTTCTTGACTGTTTGGGGCAGAGGGTGTCGGCCATCGTGCTCTGGAGCCGCATCGACGGCCGCAGACTAGAGCTCAACCAGGCGGCCTCATCCCGCCCGCAGCGATCCTGCGGAAGAGAAACCGCTGCGTGAGGCGGGCCAAGCGGGGATCGAAGGGCTCAGGAACCGACGTGCAACGCGGCCAATGGAGAAGGAAGCCGGGATAGGCGGCAAAGCGGTTGTAGCGCCCCTCGATCTCGAAGACGGGCTCCCAATTGTCGGGGTCGTCGAGCGTATAGCTGTCGATGGTCGGATCCGGCGCGGCCTCCTCGAGCCAGCGCTCATAGCCCTGCCGATCTTGTGCCGTCAACAAGCCAACACGATCGAGACGCTTGTTGCGGTAGACCGCCGTGCCCCCCATCGAGGGATTGTTCAGATAGACGATGCCCAAAAGCGGCGTCTCGTCGAAATGCGGATGCTTTTGAAATTTGTTGAGGAGCCGCGCCGGCGTGGTGACCAGGGAGAAGTCGGTGCGGAGATCCGAGACCTCGAGCGGTAGCCGCGAGAGATCCCTTAGGATTTTGCATACCAGGACACGGGCATCGAGCACCTGCTGCTCGTGCTCGTTGCGCGGGCTCAGACCCTCGTAGAGAAACTCATGCTTTCCGGGATAGAGTCCCTGCTGATGGCCATAGCGCTGCGATAGCGCAAACTCTCGCACGGCATCAGGGTTCGCGTAGAAGCCGTCGATAAGCACGATCGGAAACTTGCCAGCAACGATTTCAACGTTCACCTCGATCGAGCCGCTGAGCCTCATATCGGGGGTCATGCGGGATGCTCAATCCGCCGCGATCTCGGCTTTGGGCTCCAGCACCTTTTCGCGGAGCGTGACGAATTCCTCGGCAGCTGTCGGATGGATGCCGATGGTGCGATCGAACTGACGCTTCGTGGCACCGCATTGCAGCGCGATGCCGAGGCCCTGGGTGATCTCCGGTGCGTCGCGGCCCACCATATGGCACCCGAGTACGCGGTCAGTCTTGCGATCGACCACCAGCTTCATCATGGTGCGCTCTTGCCGACCGGAGAGCGCGTATTTCATCGGCCGGAAGCGCGTGCGATAGACGTCGACGGCGCCCACCGCCTCGCGCGCCGCGTGCTCGCTCAGCCCCACCGTGCCCACGGGTGGCTGACTAAACACGGCGGTCGACACGTTGCGATGATCGACGATCATGGGATTGTTGTTGAACAGCGTCTCCGCGATCGCCCGCCCCTCCGCGATCGCGACCGGCGTCAGGTTGAGCCGATCGGTAACGTCGCCGATGGCATAAATGTGCGGCACCGTGGTGCGCGAGGCCTCGTCGACCGCGATCGCACCGGCCTCGTCGAGCGTCACGCCCGCATCCTCGAGACCGAGATTGCTCGTGTCGGGACGGCGGCCCGTCGCGTACAGAATGGCGTCGGTAGCGATCTCCGAGCCGTCGAGCGTGGTGGCGAGGAGGCCATGACCCTTCTTGTCAATGCGGATCACCTGGGTCCGCGCGCGGATCTCGATGCCGCGACCGGTCATTTCCGCAGCGAGGGCCGATCGGATATCCTGGTCGAAGCCGCGCAGCGGCTGATCCGCGCGGATCAGCATGGTGACCTTGGATCCCAACGTGCCGAAGATGCCCGCGAACTCCACGGCAATATAGCCGCCGCCGACGATCAGCACGCGCTTCGGCAGCGCCTTGAGGTCCAGCGCCTCGTTCGAGGTGATGACATGCTCGATGCCGGGGATCTGCGGCATCTCTGGCTGCGCACCGGTCGCGATCATGACGTGTGCCGCGGTATGGCGCTTGCCCGCGACCTCGACGGTGTGGGCATCGATCAGTCGAGCGTGCCCCTCGAAGATTGCGACGTTGGCGCTCCTGAGCAGGTCGACGTAGATGCCGTGCAGCCGGTCGAGCTCCTTGTTCTTCGCGGCGATCAGGCGAGCCCAGTCAAAGCAGCGCTCGCCCAGGCTCCAGCCGAAGCCGGCGGCATCCTCGAAGCTATCCGCGAACTCGGCGCCGTAGACCAAGAGCTTCTTCGGCACGCAGCCGCGCAACACGCAGGTGCCGCCAATGCGCACGGATTCCGCAATCCCCACCTTGGCGCCGTAGGAGCCCGCCCGCCGCGAGCCCGCCACACCGCCCGAGCCCGCGCCGATGGTGAAGAGATCGAAATCATACCGGGCCATGTGCCCTCTCCTTCTCAGGACAGCCCCAGTGTTGCCCAGAGCGCGCCAAAGCGGTAGGGGATCCCCTAATATCGGATAGGAGTGCCCGGCGCATGCCGCGCCAGGCGCAGTCCTGCCATGCACGAGGGCACCGTGACCCCGCAGGACCTGCAAACGCGCGTGCTCTACCGCGACGGCAGCATTCTCGTGATCGATAAGCCCGCGGGTCTTGCCGTGCATCCGGGGCCCAGCACGCCGGAGAGCCTGGAGCGCTACCTCCCGGCGCTGCGCTTCGGCATTCGGGAGGCGCCGCGCCTGGTTCACCGCCTCGACCGCGACACCAGCGGCTGCCTGGTGTTGGCGCGGCACGCCCGCGGCGCCCGCAAGCTCGGGCGGTTGTTCTCCTCGGCGGCGGTAAAGAAGACATACTGGGCGATCGTCGAGGGAACGCCTCGGGCCTCAAAGGGCGTCATCGACCGACCGCTGAAGAAGGTCACGAGCAAGGAGGGCTGGCGCGTGGTTCCCGACGTGGCGGGCCAGCGCGCGGTGACCCGATACCGCGTGCTCGGTTTGGGCGACGGCGTCACCTGGCTCGAGCTCTCGCCCGAGACCGGCCGCACTCACCAAATCCGCGTCCACTGCGCCGCAGAGGGATTTCCCGTGCTGGGCGATCCCGTCTACGGCCGCGCGCCGGCGACACGGCTCCCGCTCCACCTGCATGCGCGCTCCGTCACCATCCCGCTCGGCGGCGAGCGCGGCGCCGTGACGGTTGTCGCAGAACCGCCCGCGCATATGATTGCGATGCTGAGAGCGTGCGGGTTTGAGCCCCTCCCCCACCGCCTCAGTCCAGCGTCTGCCGATAGCGCCTGAGCGCGATCACCGTCACCACCGCGAGGAAGACCAGCATCGGCCAGATCTGCGGCGCGATATCGGCGAGCGTGCTGCCCTTCAAGAGAATGCCGCGCACGATGCGCAGCATGTGGGTGAGCGGCAGCGCCTCGCCCATGACCTGCGCCCACCCAGGCATGCCGCGGAACGGAAACAGGAATCCCGAGAGCAGCATCGAGGGGAGGAAGAAGAACACGCCCATCTGCATCGCTTGCATTTGGCTCTGCGCAAGGGTCGAAAAGGTAAATCCGACGGCGAGGTTCGCCGCGATGAAGATCACCAGCGAGACCGAGAGCAGCAGTAGGCTGCCCAGCATGGGCACGCCGAACAGGAGCTTGGCGGCGCCCAGGATCACCGCGACCTGGATGTAGCCGATCAGAATGAACGGCGCGATCTTGCCGAGCATGACCTCCAGTGGTCGCGCCGTTGTCGCCAGCAGGCTCTCCATGGTGCCGCGCTCGCGCTCGCGGGTCACTGCGATCGCCGTCATCATCACGAGCGTCATGGTCAGGATGGTTCCGATCAGGCCCGGCACGATGTTGTACTCGGTGGCGCCCTCGGGATTGTAGCGATTGTGGATGCGAACCTCGAAGGGCGCGGGCTTGCCCGCGAGCGGCGCCAGCGGCCCGACCAGGTCGTGGGAGAGTGCTGATTGATTGAGTACCGAGAGTGCCGCGACCGCGTTCGCCGTCGCGACGGGGTCGGTGGCGTCCGCCTCGACCAGCATCACCGGGCGCTCGCCGCGCACCAGCTTGCGCGCGAAATCCTCGGGGATGGTGACCACGAACTGCACGTCGCCGCGGGTGATCATCTGCTCGGCCTCCGCCTCGCTCGCAGGCTGCGCCACCACCTTGAAATAGGCGGAATTCTGCAGAGCGGCGACGATGCTGCGCGACATCTCGCTGTTGTCGACGGACACGACCGCGGTCGGGAGGTAGTGCGGGTCCGAGTTGATGGCGTAGCCGAACAGCACCAGCTGGATGATCGGCACGCCCACCATCATCGCGAAGGTAAGGCGATCCCGGAATGCCTGGATGAACTCCTTCAGCAGCAGAGCGCGGAAGCGCGCGGCGGAGAAACCGATCATGCATCCTTCTCGTGCTCGGGGACCGCGACCGTCATGGTGTGGATGAACACGTCCTCGAGCGTGGGCGATACCCGCTCGACGTGGATACCGTCCTGGCCTTTGACGGACGCAAGGCTCTTCTCGATCAGCGTGGGGTCCTCGCCGCTCACGTGTAGCTCCGAGCCAAAGAGCGCCGCCATCTCGACGCCCGGCAGCGCTTTGATCCGCGCGAGGTGCTCGCCGATGTCGCGGCCGGTGATGCGCCAAGCCGAGATGCCTGCTGAGCGTACGACCGCCTCGACGCTGCCGTGCACCAGGAGTCGTCCCTGCGAGATGTAGCCGATCTGGTGGCAACGCTCGGCCTCGTCCATGTAGTGCGTGCTGACCAACACGGTGATGCCGCCCGAGGCGAGGCCGTGGATCTCGTCCCAGAACTCCCGCCGCGCCTTCGGATCCACGCCAGCGGTGGGCTCGTCGAGCAGCAGCAGACGCGGTCGATGCAGGATGCAGGAGGCGAGCGCCAAACGCTGCTTCCAGCCGCCGGAGAGCTCGCCCGCGAGCTGGTTGCGCCGGGCCTCCAGACCGAGGCGTTTGATCGCTTCGGCGGCGCTCTCGCGCGGCTTCGTCATGCCGTAGAGGCGCGCGATGAATTCCAGGTTCTCACGGATCGTCAGATCTTCATAGAGCCCGAACCGCTGCGGCATATAGCCGACCTCGGCCTTGATCTTCGCGGTGTCGCGCCGGATGTCGAAACCGAGGCACTGCCCCTCGCCCGCATCCGGCGTCAGCAAGCCGCAGAGCATGCGGATAGTGGTGGTCTTGCCGCTGCCGTTCGGGCCGAGAAAGCCGTAGATGGTCCCGGCAGGCACGTCGATCGAGAGGTCGCGCACGGCCGGCCGATCGCCGAAGGATTTCGCGAGACCGCTGACGTGGATCGCGAGTTCGTCGGTCATGAGGCACCCGGCAGCACCACATCAACCGGCTGGCCAGGCCTCAGCGATTCCGGCCGCTCGGTCGGTCGGGCCTCCAGCATGAAGACGAGCTTGTTGCGGTTCTCCCGGTTGTACAGCACCGGCGGCGTATACTCCGCCTGCGGCGAGACGAATCGCACGGCGGCGGGAATCTCGCTGCCGCAGCCGTCGCAATGTATCCTCACGGGCGTGCCGATCGGAAATTTGGCAAGTGCATCCTGGGGCACGAAGAACCGCACCTTGATGTTTTCCGGCGGCAGCAGCGAGACCACGGCCTGGCCCGCATTGATCATCTCGCCGGGATTGAAATAGGTGTCGGCGACCAGCGCCGCCGCGGGAGACGCCAGGGTCTTCTGGTCGAGCTTCCACTGGGCTTGCGCCAGCGACGCCTGATTGGCGGCGACGTCGCCAACGGCCGCGCGAACCTCGTCATCCCGGCCCAGCGACATCTCCGCCACCTGAAGCTGCGCCGCGAGCTCGCTGACGCGGTTCGTCTGCTGGTCGAACGTCGCTTGCGCCTGATCGAACTGCTGTTTCGCGAAAGCGGGCGAGCCGATGAGCCGCTTTTGCCGGTCGAGATCGAGCTGAGCCATGTGCACCTGGGCCTCCGCTTGCGCCTTCTGCGCCGCGATCACCGCGATCTCCGGCTGGCGCTTGCCCTTGGCGAGGTTGGACAGCCGATCCTGAGCCTGCTGCAGCATGGCGGCCGCTTGATCGCGCGAGGCCTTCTCATCGGCTTGGTCGAGCGCGAACAAGGGATCGGCGGCCGCAACATGCTGTCCGCGCTCGATCGAGAGCGTGACGAGCTGCCCGCCTACGGTCGGCGACACCAGCACGAATTCGCCCTCGACATAGCCCTGGAAGCTCGGCAAGCCCGGCGCCGTCATCAGACCGAGCCAGACAAGCACCGACACCAGAGCCGACCATAGGGAAGCGAAGATCTGCAACACCGGCCGCCTCGCCAGAACGCCCGAAAAATCAAAGGCCTGATCAAGCCGAGCAACGACACCCTTGCGTTTCCAGGATGTAGGCACATACTTTTACCTGTCAATCATAATAGTTCACGCTTTGAAGTATCTGACCGAGTTACGAGATCGAGCATGACCCGTCGCTCGCCACCATCCGCCGCCGAGGCAGGCGCCAAGCAGATCGCCCGAGAGTTGCCTCAGGTGTTCTTTCGCGTGCTGATGAATCACCGCGCTTGGGTCAAGAGCGGGGTGCTCGGGCTGGGGCTGTCCGCATTTCAGGCGATGACACTGGTATTCATCGATCCGGCGCGGGCCCAGCCGATGAGCGAGGTCGCGACAACCGTGGGCTGCGGACCCTCCAATCTCACGGGTATCATAGACAAGCTGGAGGCGCGCGGCTTGGTAAAGCGCCGCCCGGGGCGAGGCGACCGACGCGTCAAGGAAGTCTCGCTGACGCGCGCGGGCCAAGCCTTCCGCAAGCGGCTGCTGGCGCGCATTCGCCAGCCCGCACCTTGGATGCGGGCACTATCCGACGAGGATCAGCGGCGCCTGGTCGAGATTTTCACCAAAGCACTCGCCTCCGCGCCGGCGCCCGAGGGCGCGCCGGCCGCGGAGCGCAGGATCGTGGGCGCGGACTGAAACGGCCCCTCGCCGCTCAGATCCCGCCCATGCAGAGATATTTCACCTCGAGATACTCCTCGATGCCGTACTTGGAGCCCTCGCGGCCGATGCCGCTTTCCTTGACCCCGCCGAAGGGCGCGATCTCCGTGGAGATGATGCCCTCGTTGACGCCGACGATGCCGTATTCCAGCGCCTCGGACACGCGCCAGCAACGGCCGATGTCGCGGCTGTAGAAATAGGCGGCGAGACCGTAGACGGTGTCGTTCGCCATCTCGATCGCCTGTTGATCAGTGGTGAAGCGGAAGAGCGGCGCCACCGGACCGAAGGTCTCCTCGCGCGTCACCTTCATCTGGGTGTTGACCTCGGTCAGCACGGTCGGCTGGAAGAAGCTGCCGCCGAGCGCGTGGCGCTTGCCGCCGACCACGACCTTGGCGCCCTTCTTGACGGCGTCGCCGATGTGGTCCTCGACCTTCTCCACCGCCTTCATGTCGATGAGCGGGCCGATCATCGTGCCGGCCTCGGTGCCGGGGCCGACCTTCATGCTGCTCACGCTGTCGGCGAGCTTGCGGGCAAACGCGTCGTAGACGCCGTCCTGGACGAGGATGCGGTTGGCGCAGACGCAGGTCTGGCCGGCGTTGCGGTACTTGGAGGCGACCGCGCCCTTGACCGCCATGTCGAGGTCCGCGTCGTCGAACACGATGAAGGGAGCGTTGCCGCCGAGCTCGAGCGAGAGCTTCTTCACGGTGCCCGCGCATTGCGCCATCAGCACCTTGCCGATCTCGGTCGAGCCCGTGAAGGAGAGCTTGCGAACGGTCGGGTTGGAGGTCATCTCGCCACCGATCTCCTGCGCGCTGCCGGTGACACAGGAAAGCACGCCCTTGGGCACGCCCGCCCGCTCCGCGAGCTCGCAGAGTGCCAGCGCCGAGTAAGGCGTCTGACTCGCGGGCTTCAGCACCATGGTGCAACCCGCCGCGAGCGCGGGCCCCGCCTTGCGGGTCAGCATCGCCGAGGGGAAATTCCAGGGCGTGATCGCTACACAGACGCCGATCGGCTGCTTCAGGACCACGATGCGCTTGTCGGGCCCCTGCGACGGGATGGTGTCGCCGTAGATGCGCTTGCCCTCCTCGGCGAACCACTCGATGAAGGAGCCGGAATAGGCGATCTCGCCGCGCGATTCGGTGAGTGGCTTGCCCTGCTCGGCCGTCATGAGCTGCGCGAGGTCCTCCTGGTTCTCCATCATCAAGTTGAACCATCTGCGCAAGATCACCGCGCGCTCTTTCGCGGTCTTGGCGCGCCAGGCCGGCAGCGCCCGGTCCGCCGCCTCGATCGCTCGCCGCGTTTCCGCAGCACCCATCTTGGGCACCGTGCCGAGGGTCGAGTTGTCCGCGGGGTTGTTGACCGAAATGGTCGCGCGGCTATCCGCGTCGACCCACTTGCCGTCGATGTAGCAGTGCTGGCGGAACAGCGTCTTGTCTTTGAGCTGCATGGCGGTCTCCTCCGGGGATGAGAGGTCTGAACCCGACTATAGACCCGAGGCCGCCGCTTGTTAATGGCGCGGCAGTTACGCGCTTCTTTGACGCAGCGTTATTCGACCGTCACGCTCTTGGCGAGGTTGCGGGGTTGGTCGACATCGGTGCCCTTGAGGACGGCGACGTCGTAGGCGAGGAGTTGCACTGGCACCGAATAGAGGAGCGGCGCCACGAAGGGGTGGCAGGCGGGAACCTCGATACCGTGGAAGAGCTTGCCGCCGAAGCGCGCAAGGCCTTCCTTGTCGGAGATCATCACCACCTTACCGCCGCGCGCCAGCACCTCCTGGATATTCGAGGCGGTCTTGTCGAAGAGCTCGTCGCGGGGCGCTAGCACCACCACCGGCGTCTTCTCGTCGATGAGCGCGATCGGCCCGTGCTTCATCTCGCCTGCCGGATAACCCTCGGCATGAATGTAAGAAATTTCCTTGAGCTTGAGCGCGCCCTCGAGTGCCAAAGGATAGCTGGTGCCGCGGCCCAAATAGAGCACGTCACGCGCCTCGGCGATCTCCGCGGCGACCTTCTGGATCTCCTGGTGGTGCTGGAGCACGTCGTTGGCGCGCGCCGGCACCTCCGTGAGGGCGGTCGAGAGCGCTGCTTCCTCGGTCTCGCTCAGGGTTCCGCGCACGCGGGCGACGGCCAGCGTGAAGCAAGCAAGCACGGCGAGCTGAGTTGTGAAAGCCTTGGTGGAGGCAACGCCGATCTCGGGCCCGGCATGCGTCGCGAGTACGGCGCCCGCTTCCCGCGCGACCGTGCTCTCCGGCTGGTTCACCACCGCCAGGATGTGCTGGCCCTGTTCCTTGGCGTAGCGCAACGCCGCCAGCGTATCGAGGGTCTCGCCGGACTGGGACACGAACACCGCAAGCCCGCCCTTGGGCATCGCGGGCATCCGGTAGCGGAACTCGGAGGCGATTTCGGCGTCGACGGGCACGCGCGCCAGTCGCTCGATCCAGTATTTCGCGATCAGCCCCGCATGGTAGGCGGTGCCGCAGGCGATGAAGCTGATCTTCGGTACCATCGCAAGATCGAACGGCAGGCTCGGGAGGTGCACCGTGCGCGTCGTCGGATGGAAATGCGCCATCAAGGCGTCACCGATCACCACCGGCTGCTCGAAGATCTCCTTCTCCATGAAGTGGCGGTGATTGCCCTTGCCGATGAGCGCGCCGGAGAGCGCGGTCTCGCGGATCTCGCGCTGGACCTCTCGGTTCTTCTGGTCATAGACCGCGGCGCCCGCCGCCGTCACCACGGCCCAGTCGCCTTCTTCGAGGTAGAGAATGCGGCGCGTGAGCGGCGCCAATGCCAGCGCGTCGGAGCCCAAGAACATCTCGCCGTCGCCGAAGCCGATGGCGAGCGGGCTCGAGCGCCGTGCGCAGATCAACAGGTCGGGCTCGCCCGCGAAGAGTATCGTGAGCGCGAAGGCGCCTTCGAGGCGCGGAAACACCTTGGCCGCGGCCTCGCGCGGACTTAGACCCTGCTTCAGATGATGCGTGAGTAGGATCGCCACCGCCTCGGTGTCGGTCTGGGTCTCGAAGCGGTAGCCGAGCGCCACGAGCTCGTCCTTGAGCTCCTGGAAATTCTCGATGATGCCATTGTGGACCACGGCGACGCGGTCGGTCGCGATCGGGTGCGCGTTGGTCTCATTGGGCACACCATGGGTCGCCCAGCGCGTGTGCGCGATGCCGATGCGGCCGGTGACGGGCTCGCGCTTGAGACGCTCGATCAAGCGATCGAGCTTGCCCTCGGCGCGGCGGCGCTCGATGCGGCCGTCGACCAGCGTCGCCACGCCCGCGGAATCGTAGCCGCGATATTCGAGACGTTTCAGGCCGTCGACCAGGAAATCCGCGACCTCCGCACGACCGATAATGCCGATGATGCCGCACATCAGACTTTGCTCCGTTCCTTGTCCTTGGCGCGCTGGCGCTTCGCCTCGGCGCCGCGCTCGCGCAGCGCGCGGGCCGCGCCCGGCTTCTCAGCCTGCTCACCGCGGCCCAATGCCAGCGCGTCGGCCGGCACATCGCGCGTGATCACCGAGCCTGCGCCCACGATGGCGTTGGCGCCGATAGTCACCGGCGCCACCAGCGCTGCGTTGGAGCCGATGAAGGCGCCGTCCTCGATCCGCGTCTCGTGCTTGAGGAAGCCGTCGTAATTACACGTGATGGTGCCGGCGCCGATGTTGACCTCGCGGCCGACCACGGCGTCGCCGATATAGGTGAGGTGATTGGCCTTGCTCCCCTCACCGAGCCGCGCCGCCTTGAGCTCGACGAAATTACCGACATGGACGCCGGCGCCAAGCTCGGTGCCGGGCCGCAGGCGCGCGAACGGACCCACGATCGCGCCGTCCCCGATAACGGCTCCCGCGATGTGGCTCATGGCGCGGATCTCGACGCCCTCGCCGACGCGCACGCCTGGGCCGAATACCACGGAGGGCTCGATCACGGTGTCACGCCCGATCGCCGTGTCAGCGCTGAAATAGACGGTCGTGGGGTCGATCAGCGTGACGCCCGCCGCCATGTGCTTGGCACGCAGGCGCTGTTGCATGGTGGCCTCCGCGACCGCGAGCTCCGCCCGCGAATTGACGCCGAGCAATTCCTCCGCAGACGCCTCGATGGTGCGGCAGAGGAGGCCGCGTTTTCGCGCGATCGCGACTACGTCGGTCAGATAGTACTCGCGCTTGGCATTCTTGTTGCCGATGGCATCGACGAGGTCCGGCGCATATCGGCCCTCGAGCACGATCACACCGGAATTGCAGAGCGTGATCGCCCGCTGCTCGGGTGAGGCGTCGCGCGCTTCTACGATCGCCTCGAGGCTGCCGTCGGCCGCCAGCACCAGGCGCCCATAGGCGCCGGGATCCGGCGGACGCATGCCCAGCACGGCAACAGCCGCCTGCGGCGCCCGGCGCCGCTCGGCGATCAGCGAGGCCAGCGTCTCGGTCGTGATCAGCGCGGCATCGCCCACGAGCACGAGCACATCGCCCGCGAACTCGCCGAGCGCCGCCAGCGCTGTCTTGACGGCATGGCCCGTGCCGAGCGGCGTGGCTTGCACCACGGTCTCCGCCGGGACCGCGGCCGCTGCAACCGCCGCCATTTCACTGCCGACCACGACCAGGGTGCGTTGCGGTTGAAGCGGCGCCACGGCATCGAGCACGTGGCCCAGCATGGGTTGATGCGCGATCTGGTGCAGCACTTTGGCCCGCGTCGATTTCATGCGCGTGCCGTCGCCCGCCGCGAGCACGATGACCGCGAGCGAGCTCATGGCGAGATCCGAGAGAACGGGTGAGGCGAGGTTCTGCGCATCCGAGGCGTTATGAGGGTGTGGCGCAACGCGCGGGAAACTGGCATAAGGCCGCGCCCATCCCCAAGTCAAATAATGTGAATAATCATGACTAACGAAGGGTAAATTTTGCCGACTCTCAAGGGCTTGGTCCTGGATCTCGACGGCACGCTGGTGGACAGTTTGCCCGACCTGGTTGCGGTCTTGAACCAGGTGCTCGGCGATTTCGGCGTGCCCGCCCTTACCGCCGCCGAGGCGAGGCCGATGGTGGGCGACGGAACGTTAAGGCTGGTCGAGCGGGCGCTCGCCGCTCGCGGCGTGACGCCCGACCAGATCACGCCAGCGCAGTCCCGCTTCCTCGCGCTCTACGAGGCCCGTCCCGCGCGGCTGTCGCGGCCTTATGCGGGCGTCCCCGAGATCCTGGCGCAGCTCTCGGCAGAAGGTTGGCTCTGCGCGCTCTGCACCAATAAGCCCGAGCGCGCCACCCGCGTGATGCTCAGCGAACTCGATCTCGACCGCTTCTTCCGCGCGATCATCACCGGCGACAGCCTGCCGCAGAAGAAGCCCGACCCCGCTCCCATGCGCGCGGCGCTCGCCGCGCTGGAGGTGCCGCCCTATTGCGCCGTCGCCGTCGGCGATCACGCAAACGACCTTCGAGCCGCCGCGGGCGCCGGCCTGCGCGCGATCTTCGCGCGCTACGGCTACGGCACGCTGACGCCGGACCTACCGCGGCCCACCGCCGTCATTGGCGCCTTCACGGAACTGCCGGAGAAGCTGGCGCGGCTCGACTTGGGTTGACACATTGACTCGCCCAATGCCACCGCACATTGTCTTGGGCGCGGCAGCGTGATCGCTGGCATTCTGAGGCGTCTCGCCACGTCATGAGTAAGGGGTTCGAGCACCACGCCGAGATCGAGCTCGACACGGAACGCCTGCGGGCGAATTACCACGAGCTCGCGCGCCGCGTCGGCCCGGGCATCAAGATCATTCCGGCGATCAAGGCCGATGGTTACGGGTTCGGCGCTGTTGAGACGGCAAAGATCTTCGAGCACCTGGGCGCCTTCGCACTCTTCACAGGGAATATCGCAGAGGCGATCGCGGTGCGCGCCGCGGGCGTGCGCATCCCCGTCATCATGTTCGGGGCCTATCTGCCGCAGGATGTGCGCTTCCTGCTGGCGCAGAGCCTGATCCCCACGATCTACGACCGCGAATTTGCCGCTGCGGCGAGCGCCGCAGCCTTCACCCCCACTGAGGTCTATATCAAAGTCGACGCCGGGCTCGGGCGATTGGGTGTACCGATCACCGAAGCTGCGGAGTTCGTCCGATGGGTGAGCGGCCTGCCGAACCTCTCGATCGGTGGCGTCTACACGCATCTCCCCTTCGCCGACGCCAATGGCCTCGCCTGGGCGAGGAACCACCTCGCAGATTTCGACGAACTCTTGGGCGCGCTTGCTGCCGGCGGACTCTCGATCCCGACCTCGCAGGCGCGCGCCAGCTCCTGCATCGCCGCGGGCCTCACGGATCACGCGAATGCGGTCTGCGTCGGTCATCTCCTCTACGGCCTCAGCCCCTTCGCGGAGGGCAATCCCGCCGACATCGCGGGCATCCGGCCGGTGCTCCGCTCGATCCGCTCGCGTCTCATTCATGTCGGCCGGCATCCCCAAGGCTCGGACGTCGCGATCGCCGGCAATTATGGGCTGCGTCGCGGCCGGACCACGGGCGTGCTACCGGTCGGCTTGTCGAGCGGGCTCGGTGCGCTCGATCCGGCGCGTGCCGCGCAGGCGCTCATCCGGGGCCAACGCGCGCCGCTCATCGGCGTCTCGCTCGAGCATACGACGATCGATCTCGACGGGATCGCGGAACCCAAGGTCGGGGACGCCGTGGACCTCGTCGACGAGAACGCCCATGGGGGCACGCGGCTTTCGGAGTTCGCGAAAGCGCAGGGCCGGAGCCCGCTTGCGACCATGGTGGCGCTCTCCGGGCGTTGGCGGCGGCGCTACGTCGATCCGGTCAAGGATGTTTGGAGCGCCTTCAATCGGGCGCAGTGACGCGCGTCGGCATGGGCGGTGGAGAGAGACATGGGTCTAGCGGCAATCTTGGGCGAGCAGCAGCTCCGCGAGTACCAGACCGCCGGCTTCACGTTCGTTCCGAGCCTCCTGTCCGCCAGCGAGATCGCGCTGGTGATGGAGCGCGTCGTGCGCCTGTGCGGCGAGCGGCGGCGCGAGGTCATCCTGGAAAAGGACGGCAAGACGGTGCGCTCCCTTATGAACGCACATCGTTTCGACGACCTGTTCGACCGCTTCGTGCGCCATCCGACACTGATCGGCGCGGCGCGGCAGCTCGTGGCGAGCGAGGTCTACATCTTCCAGAGCATCATCAATCTCAAATGGGCGTTCACCGGCGACATCTGGCCCTGGCACCAGGACTACCCGACCTACATGGAGGATGACGGCATGCCAACGCCACGGGCAGTGAACGTCCTCGTGTTTCTCGAGGAGGTCAGCGAGTTCAACGGCCCCCTGATGTTCATTCCTGGGAGCCACGAGGTGGCGCCGCGCGTTACATCACTCGACACGGAAAAGACCAGCTATCCCGCGCGCTGGACCACCAGCGATCTCGTCGACACCCAGGCGAGGAGCCACGGCATCGCCGCGCCCAAGGGACCGCCGGGCTCGGTCGTGTTCGCGCACACCAATATCCTGCACGGCTCGGGGCCGAACATGTCGCCCTGGGGCCGAGCGATGCTGTCACTGACGCTCAACTCGGTAGAGAACCGCCACACCGGCTCGCGCCGCCCAGACTGGGTCGTGCTCAACGACTTTACGCCGGTGGTGCCCGTCGGGAGCGCGTGAAGCTCGGCTGCCGGCGCGACCCAAGGCAACCACGCCCGCCTTGACACCTGCGGCCCCGGCACCCTAAACCCTCGGGCTTCGGGCGCTTAGCTCAGCGGGAGAGCACACCCTTCACACGGGTGGGGTCGTAGGTTCAATCCCTACAGCGCCCACCAT
>DASZHJ010000490.1:0-7422 GCA_035938015.1 Allostellaceae bacterium | reverse complement strand
GCTTCATGTCGACGGTCTTGCGCTCGTTGCCGAGGGTCGCGAGGTACTCTTCAAGGTGAGCGTCGAAGCGAACGAGCTTGCCGGTGGCGATGTCGAAGAAGCGCTCGGCATCTTGATGCACCGGCAGCTCATCGTAGCCCGGCTCGGTCACTTCGACGTACCCGGCTCTGCTTGCCGCGCCATCGACCATGCCCTGTGCCTCGTCTGCGATCAGCGACCGGATGACCTCGCGCTCCTGCTCGGGCGCGTCCTGCAGGGCCTTATGCCAGGACCGGGCATCGCGCTCGATGTGGTCGCCGTTGTTCGTGCGGGCTTGTTCGATGGCACCACGCCACTTCACCGCGAAGACGGCCGCGCGACGCTCAGCGATCTTGCGATCCTCGGTCTCCAGGCTCTGGACAAAGCGCCTACTGCCGAGGGCGGCTTGAGCGCTCTTTGGGATGTCGTGAAGGGCGTACCACCGGCGACGGCGACGTTCGAGATACATGGGGAAATTGCTCTGTCCACACACGATTTCCCCACACGTCTACCTTCAAGAAGTGCCTGATACAAGCGGCTTTTGCACTTCTCATCCCTGGGACAGACCCTCCCCGTGGGGACGCCAGCCTAACGACACTGCGTGTACTACAGCGTGACCGGCTGCCGCGTCAGTAGATCGGCGTGCAAATCCATCAGGCGCATGAGATGCGGGCCAACGGGCACCCTCTCCAGCCTCTGACGAGCAACGGGATCACGACCGCCCCAGCTCAGCCCGCTCTTTGCCTTGAGCGGGTCCATCTGCTTTTGAACTTCACGCATTGTGGCTTTCCATTGGTTCAGAGTCGCGAACGTCTGGGTGCCTAGGGTGCCGGTGTCATCGGCGATTTCGTAGTAGCCCTCGTGCCCATTCTCCCGGGACAGCTGCTCGGCGGTTCTCAACGCGACCGCAAATGGCACCACGCCGGCGAACAGCTCTCGGAGAGTGCTCCCTGTCGCGGGATCGTGGGACAGCGTCACGCTCACTGCGAAGGTTCCCTTCACCTTCTCTTTGCGAATGGACAGCGTCACGCCCTGGCGCACGCGAACCGGGTCTAGCATTTACGTCTCCTACTCCAAGGGTCGTGCTCAAGTTACCACAGCGCGCGCGAAATCGGTGAAAGACCCCGAATTGCGGCCAAAGTTGTTGAGACGCCCCGAACCCCTCAGGCGTAACAGGGCAGGCCTCGCTTGCGAACCGCCGCGAGATCTTGAGCGGCTCGCTGCGGCCGCGCCGTTCCCGTCATTCCGCGGGGATGGGCTCCGGCCGAGGCATTATTGAAGGCCATTTTGCGCCCCGAACGCCAATTTTCGGCACCCGGCACCGCGCAGCCCTTCGACCGTCATGCTCCGGCATAGGACGATTTGCGTTCCGGCCTGGACTTGCGATTGAATCTCGGCGATCGCTCCATGGGAGCGCATGCTTCGGAGATTGCGAGGACGTTATGACACCCTTCCACCGCCGCACCGTCCTGATGGGCCTGTTGGCGAGCGGTTTGGCGGCGCCCGCCCGGCGGGCCAGCGGGCAGGAGCAGACGGCACTCGTGGAGGGCGCGAAGAAAGAGGGCATGCTCGCCTTTGCGACCTCGGTCTCGGCCGCGGGCTTTCCCAGGTTCATGGACGCCTTCAAGGCCAAGTATCCGTTCCTCGACGTGAGCAGCGGCTATTACTCGGCACCCACCGGTCGAGTGCTCGCGCGCGTTAGCGCCGAGATGAGCGCGGGCAATCTGAGCTTCGACGTGCTCCACATCGCCAATCTGGTGCCCTACCTCGCGATGGCGCGCGGCGGGCAATTGCTGCCGTATCATTCGCCGGAGCTCGCGGCCTATCCCGAGTACGCTCATGGCGGCGACTTCTGGGCCACCGCCCGCGTGATCGGCGTGATCATGGCCTACAACAAGAATCTGCTGCCTCCTGAGCAGGCACCGAGAGCCTGGGTCGACATGCTCAAGCCCGAATTCAAGGGCCGCAAGCTGATCATCCAGGATGCCGCCGCCGGCACCGCCTTCAATCAGATGTACGTGCTCGAGAAGCTGCTCGGCGCCGACTTCATGCGCAAATGGGGTGCGCAGGAGCCGGTTGTAGTCGCGACCTCCGCGCAGCTGATCGACCTGCTGGTGCGCGGCGAGGCGGTGGTTGGCGCCACCGTCGACCACTTCCGGGCCTTCGAGCCCGATGCCGTCAGGGCCGGCATCGTCGGTGTCTATCCGAGCGAAGGCATGCCGCTGGCGCTGGCGCCGATCGCGATCCTCAAGGGGGCGCCGCACCCGAACGCCGCCAAGCTCTTCATCGACTTCACGCTCTCCCACGAGGGCAACACGCTGCTGGCGCACGACATCTTCGGCGTCTATTCCTACCGCAAGGACGTGCCGCCGCCGGAGGGCCAGCTGCCGCTCGCCGAGACCAGACCGCTGCTGCCGCCGGATCCCGCCGACTATGAGAAAGCCTCGGCGAATTTCCCCGAGCATTTCGATTCTCTGTTCAAGACCTGACGTGGCGCTGCCGAGCGCACATATCGACGAGATCGCCTCGAGTGGCCGCGGGCACGGCTGGCGCCCTGCCCCGATCTCGGCCGAGACCGCGGTCATCCTCGGGTTGAGCGTATTGGTGACGGTGCTGGTCATCTTGCCGCTGATCGCCGTGGCGATCGGCGCCGCGACGGAGGCCGGGGGATTGAGCGCGCGCTCGTTCCTGGCGGTTCTGAGCGCCACCCGCATCATCGGCAATACGGTCTTGGTCGGCACCGGTACGACGATGGTCGCGGTCGCGGTCGGCGGCTTGCTGGCGCTGGCGCTCGCCCGCATCAACACGCCGGGCCGCGCGCTGCTGTCGCAACTCGTGACCATACCGCTCTACATCACGCCGCTGCTGACGGCGATCGCCTGGTCGTGGCTCGGATCTCCGCGCGGCGGGCTGATCAATCTGCTTTGCCGGCAAGCGCTCGGCATCGACAGCCTGGTCAACCTGCAGTCGGCGGGCGGCATCGTCTTCGTGGCGGCGCTCGCTTATGTGCCCCTGCCCTTCCTGCTGATCGGCGCCGCCCTCAGGGGCATGGACCCCGCGCTCGAGGAAAGCGCGCGGATCCACGGCGCCTCCACAGCCGCAGCGCTTCGGCTGGTGACGCTTCCGCTGGTGCTACCGGCTATTCTCGGCAGCGCCCTCCTGGTTTTCGTGCAGGCCATGGGCTTGTTCAGCGTGCCCGCGGTCTTGGGCATGCCCAGCGGCTTCTACGTCGCGGGCACCGAGATCTACCGGCTGCTCAACAACTTCCCGCCGCGCGTGAGCCAGGCCGCGGCCTGGGGCTTGCTGCTGCTCGCGGCGACGGCGGCGCTGATCTGGGCACAGAGCACGTTCCTCGGCCGACGCTCCTACGTCACCGTGACCGGGAAGGCCTTCCGGCCGCGAACCCTGGAGATCGGCGGGTTCCGCCATGTCCTGGCCCTGATCGCGTGGCTTTATGTAGCGGCTGCAGTGGTGCTGCCGGTCGCGACGCTCATCTGGGCGGCGCTGGTCAACTTCATCACCATCGACGTCAAACTGATGGCCTTCGACCTGCGGCATTTCCGCTACGTCCTGTTCGAGTATCCCAAGACCTATCTCGCCATGGAGAACAGCCTGATCCTCGGCGCCGCCGCCGCGACCTGCGCGTGCGCGATCGGGTTGGGCGTGAGCTGGGTGATCGTGCGCACGCGCAGCCGCGCTCGCACGTACCTCGACCAGGTCAGCATGTTCCCTCTGGCCATGCCCTCGATGGTCTTGGCGCTGGGCCTGCTTTGGGTCTACGTGCGCGCACCGATGCTGCCGATCTACGGCACGATCTGGATCCTGCTGCTCGCCTACGTGACGCATTATTTACCGTTCGGCGTGCGCGCGGGCTCAGGCGCGCTGCGGCAGCTCCACCGCGAGCTCGAGGATGCCGCCCGCATGACCGGCGCCAGCTGGACGAAAACCATTCGCTGGATCACCGTCCCGCTGACGCGGCCCACCCTGGTCGCGGCTTGGACCCTGCTCTTCATCTTGTCGATGCAGGAGATCAGTTCCTCGATCCTGCTTTATACCAGCCGCACCACCGTGCTCTCGGTCGCTGTTTTCGATCTCTGGGAGGCCGGGAACGTGAATGCGCTGGCGGCGCTCAGCGTCATCCAGCTCGCGATTACGTTCGTGGCGCTCGCCGTGTTCGTCCGGGCGCGGCACCGCGAGGTCCTGGCGTGAGCGGCGACTTTCTCACCGTCGAACGGCTGGCCGTCAACTATGGACCGATCGCCGCCGTTGACGGTGTCGATCTCGCCGTGCGCCAGGGCGAGCATGTGACGTTGCTCGGACCCTCCGGCTGCGGCAAGACCACGACGCTCCGCGCCATCGCCGGGCTCGAGACGCCGAGCGCCGGCCGGATCGTGGTCGAGGGCGCGGCGGTATTCGACGCGGCCAAGGGACTGAGCACGCCGCCCGAGAAGCGCGGCTTCTCTATGGTGTTCCAGTCCTACGCTATCTGGCCGCACATGACCGTCGCAGAGAATGTGGGCTTCGGCTTTCGCGTGCGCGGGATTGCGCGCGAGACGGCACGTCCCGCCGTGGAGCGCGCGCTCTCGCTGGTGGACCTATCGGCCTACGCCGACCGTTCCGCGAGCCAGCTCTCGGGCGGCCAGCAGCAGCGGGTGGCGCTCGCGCGCGCGATCGCCTACGACACCAAGGTCGTGCTGCTGGACGAGCCGCTCTCCAACCTCGATGCGCAACTGCGGATCGCGATGCGCGGCGAGTTGGGCGAGCTCCGGCGCCGGCTGGGCTTCACCGCGATCTATGTCACCCATGACCAGGAGGAGGCCTTCGCCCTGTCGGATCGGATCATCGTCATGCGGGCCGGCCGCATCGAGCAGCGGGGCACGCCCGTGGACCTTCATCGCGCCCCGCGCACGCGATTCGTCGCGAGCTTCCTCGGCATGACCAACATCCTCGATGCGGAGATCCGTCCGCTCGGCGGCGCCAATGACATGGCCGAGGCGAGACTGTCGGCAGGCCTCGTGCTCCGGGCTCGGGATCCCCATGCGAACGGCGCCGCCGCCGGCGCCGGCGCGATCGGCTTCAGGCCGATCGACGTGCGCCTCGAGGCCGGCACCGCCGAGCCCGGACAGGGCAGCGCCGGTGTCGTGACGCGCTCGCTCTTCCTCGGTGACGTCGCGCAGTATTATATCCGCTCGGGGCCGATCGAGATCTGCGCGCACGACCGCCCCCGCGCCGATCTGGCCGAGGGTACGCCGGTCTCTTGGCGCGTGGATGCCGAGAATTGCCTCGTGTTACGCGACTAGTAGGGAGCAAAGTCGATGACCCCCGCCGAAGGGCGCTCTTCATCTCGCACGACCCAGCAGGCCAATCGAGGTCTGCGCATCCTCTGTCCGAACGGCCATCTGGGATTCGCGCCGACCAAGCTCGGCAGCTTCAATCTCGGCCTTGCGGCCGAGCCCGACATGGTCGCGTGCGACTCCGGCAGCTGCGATTGCGGACCGGTTCCGCTCGGTTCCGACGGCACCGCGAGCCCGCTCGCCTGGCAGCGGCACGACATCGAGGCGATGCTGGTGGGCGCGCGGCGGCTCAACGTTCCCATGATGATCGGCTCGGCCGGCGATACCGGCACGGACAGCCGCGTCGACCGCTACGTCGGCATCGTCAAGGAGCTCGCGGCGGAACACAAAATACCGCGCTTCAAGCTCGGATATTTCTACTCCGAGATTTCGAAGGACACGGTGCGCCGCAAGATCGAGGCCGGCGATGCGATCCGCGGGCTCGACGCACGGCCGGACCTTACGCTCGCCGAACTCGACGCCACCGATCGCATCGTCGCTGTCGCGGGCGTGCACCCCTTCATCAAGCTCCTGGATATGGGTGCCGACGTGGTGATCGGCGGGCGCAGCAGCGATTGCGCGATTTTCGCGGCGCCGGCGATCCGCAAGGGATACCCCGAGGCGCTCGCCTATTTCTACGGCAAGGTGATGGAGTGCGCCTCGTTCTGCGCCGAACCCTATGCGGGCAAGGAATCGATCATCGGCGAGATCACCATGGAGGACGTCAAGGTGACGGCGATGCTGCCGGAGCAGCGCTGCACCGTCGCCTCGGTCGCGGCACACTCCATGTATGAGCGCAGCAATCCCTACTACGAGTATTTTCTGGGCGGCCACATCGACATGAGCCAATGCGTCTACGAGCAGTTCAACGAGCGCACGACGCGCGTCACCGGACCGCGCTTCATTCCCGCCAAGGAGCTGCGCGTCAAGCTCGAAGGCGCCGGCAAGGTCGGCGAGCGCTACGTCGGCATCGCCGGGGTGCGCGATCCCTATACGATCTCGCGCATCGACGAGGTGATCGCCTGGGCCAAGGCCGCGGTGCGCGAGCGCTTCGGCGAGAGCGGATATCAGCTGACGTATACGGTCTACGGCCGCGACGGCATTTTAGGCGAGCTCGAACCGCTCCGGAACCGGCCCGCGCATGAGCTTTGCATCGTCGTGCAGGGCGTGGCACCGACCAAGGAGATGGCGGAGGAAGTCTGCATGATCGGCACGCGGCAAATGTTCTACGCGCGGCTCCCTAACGTAAAGGGCACCGCGGGCGGCGTCGCCTTCATGCTCGACGAGGTGATGCCCGCGAGCCCCGCCTATCGCTGGACCCTCAACCACACCATGCGGATCGACGACCCGCTGGAGCTCTTCCCCGTCCATTTGACCGAAGCGGGAATTTGACCATGAGCGCCGTCCCGCGGACCGCGTCGCTGGCCTCGCTCGCCAAGACCATCCGCAGCAAGAATGCCGGCGTCGACAAGGTGACCTTCGACGTGATCTTCCAGGATAAGAAATCCTACGATCTCGTGCGGCTGAGCCGCGCGCTCTCCCGCGAGGCTATCTGTAGGATCTATGGCGTTCCGGACTCGCGCATCAGCGATCACGTCGAGTTCGAGCCGGGCCTGGCGATCAAGTTCACCCTCTATCGCAAGATGCCCAGCGGTAGCGTCGGCGACCCCGACATCTTCGGTAGCCAGCAATATGGGCCGCTCTTGACCGTGGAGGTGCCGATCCCGTGATCCCTGGGGCGGTGGCGGCTCGCGAAGGGCGCGAGGAGCCCCGGGACTTCTGCGCTTTGGCAACGCCGGAAGCGCGTGAGGCTGTCGCCGAGCAACAGCTCGGAGCGCTCGCGGCGCGCGAGGGTGTCGTGCACGCCTTCGCCTGCCACGACGCCGACGCGGCGCGTCATCGGGTCTCGATCCATCCGCTGGGTCCGCTAGGCGGCGCGCTGATCGGCGTCAAGGACATCATCTCGACCGCGGCGTTTCCAACGCGCTACGGCTCGAGCGATCCCGCGGTGGTGGGACCGCGCGTCGACGCCTGGTGCGTGGCAGAGGTGCAGCGGCTGGGCGGCGTCACG
>DASZHJ010000489.1:0-4033 GCA_035938015.1 Allostellaceae bacterium | reverse complement strand
CAAGCTGCACTGGCTGGCGGAGCAGGCTCTGTCCTGGTCGGGACTGCCGGTCGTCACGGTGCGGCCGACAGTCTTCCTCGAGGGCTTCTTTCTTCAACTCGCCGCCCCCGGCGTGCGGGCCTCCGACGAGTTGGCGCTGCCCATGGGCGGCGGCAAGACCTCGCCGGTCTCGGCGGTCGACGTGGCGCGTGCGGTAGCGGCGATCCTCGACGACCCCGCACCGCATATCGGACAAATCTACGATTTGACGGGGCCGGAATCGGCCGATCTGGACCACTATGCGCGCGTCTTCTCCGAGGCGCTCGGCAGGCCCATCCGATATCGCGACGTCCCGCTCCCGGCGTGGAGCGAAAGCATTCGTCAGCAGCGGTTTCCTGAACACGTCGTGAGGCATCTCTCGGCCATGGCCGAGTTGACCAAGCAGGGGCGTTACGACCGCATGACGGACACCCTCTACAAGCTCACCGGCGAAGCACCGACAACCATGCGCGACTTCGTGAAGCTCCATGCCGCCGAGTTCAAGCCGCGTGGACCGGCGCATTCCTGAGGCGCTCGGCACATCCTCGGCGGTGCTGCGGCGTGGAGGCGCATCCTGCCCGCAGTCGAGGAGTTGCAGGGCGAAGCCGAGGGTGGGCGAGCGAGTGAATTGATGAACAGTCCAATGGAAGCGCAGTGACTCGGAGTCGGAGCCACGCCTAGCCCCGAGACGCCTCACACGTGCCACGCACGACTAATTCGACTGCGACCACATGGCTCGCGTAGACGACAATCGTGATGAGCGTGATGTAGGCACCGATGTTCCATTCACCGAAGTATACAAACACCGGGAGTAGGGCGCCCGCTGCAAACGCCACCTGCATCGCAATGATGCCATTTTGAGCGTGCGGCAAGCCGAGGCGTACGTTTGTGACGACGAGGGCGCCGCCGCCAATTAAGATCGCTAGGCTCGGAATGGCGCAAGCCGAATCGTGAGCCCAATAGATCATTGCCGCGCCGACGAGGGACGACGTGCCTGCCGCCGCTGCAAACGCCAAGGCATAGCCGGCGATCCAACAGGGTTGGACAAGTCGTCTTGTGATGAGTAGGAGCAGCGACGCCGCCGAGATGGGAACCGCGAGCAAGAACGGGGCACCAAGAAGAAAATACGAAAAGTAAAAATCAAATTCGGATTGAAACACCTGACCGCCGGTCACGTCCCAAGGTGAGTTGTTGAAGGTAAAGGGCAGAAACAGTGTGGCAATGCCACTGAGGCCCAGCAGACATGACACGGTCTCTAAAGCCCTTGGCAGACGGTCGGGACGTTCTCGCATGGATTGGGCCTGCGCTAACCGCTTCTACCTAGCCGGCCACGATACCCATCGGTGCGGGAAATCCGAACGCTTACGGGATGGCCAGTTGGTCCGCGTCTTGGCACCACTAGAGCAGAGCTCATACGTCATGGAAGGCTTGGCGGGACATAAAGCCAGCGTCGGGGCTGCTCCACAAACCTCCCCTCAAGGTCCCCCTCCCTGTGCCAAGCTCCCTCGGTAATCCTTACATATGAGCGCCGGCCGGCCGCACGGATACTCCGCAGCGCACTGGTCTGACGTGTTTCTTGGGAGCGCCGAAAATAGCGATCGTCTCGGGCTCCGCTATCACGACCCTGCAGGCTCATCTCGCCGAGCACGCGGCGGACCAGCCCCGAGGCTTTGACCTCCTCGATGACGTCGCTGGCCTAGGCGAGCGCCGGCGTCCCTTCGGCATCGCGCGTGTTTTGTTGATTGCCAATGAACGATCGCATGGTCAACTGCACGATCGGCGCCTGCGGGAGGCTTTCGATGGTCGAGAATTGGCAAGGCAGAGCCGATAGTGTGAATGCAATCAAGAGAGGGCCGCGCGCGCAAAGCCGATCGCAAGCCAATCGGAAGCCGATCGCAAGCCGATTTGCCCCAATCCGGTGTCATGGACAGGGTCGGCATCGGGCCTTAGCCTCGGTGCCGGCGGGCGAGCGGGACGAGGCGAGCATGGCGAAGGGCGGCGTCGGGGAACGGTTGCTGCGCAAGGAGGACGAGCGCTTCCTCCACGGCCGAGGCCAGTACGTCTCGGACATCGCGCTGCCAGGCATGCTGCACGCGGCCTTCCTGCGCAGCCCCCATGCCCACGCGCGCCTCAAGGCCGTGCGCAAGCCGCGGGGCCACGAGGCCCGCGTGTTCACAGCAGGCGACCTCGAGGGCGTGAAGCCGATCCGCTCCAGCCCCAACTTTCCGGGTTTCAAGGGCGCGGATTTCCCGGTGCTGGCAACGGGCAAGGTGCGCTACGCCGGCGAGGCCGTGGCGATGGCGCTCGCCGACAGCCCCGCCGCCGCCGAGGATCTCCTGCGCGAGATCGAGGTCGACTACGAGCCGCTCCCGGCGGTGGTCCATATGAAGCGCGCGGTCGAGCCCGGCTCGCCGCGCGTCCACGACGAGTGGTCGGACAATATCGTCTGCGAGACCCGCTTCGACGTCGGCGACATGGAGGCCGCGATCAAGGCGGCGAAGCACGTGGTCACCCGCGAATGCCGGATGAACCGCCAGACGCCCATGCCCTTGGAAGGCCGCGCCTGCCTTGCCTCGCACGACCGGCGCACCGACGAGGTCGTGGTCTATGTCTCGCACCAGATACCCGTCCCCGTGCAGATCGGGCTCTCGAGCTTCCTGGGCATCAGCCAGCGGCGCCTCAGGGTGATCTCGCCCGATGTTGGCGGCGCCTTCGGCCTCAAGACCTTTCTCGACGGCGAGACCGTGGCCGTCACCTGGGCGGCGCTTCGCCTGGGCCGTCCCGTGCGCTGGATCCAGGATCGCTACGAGCACCTGGTCTGCGACGCCAATTGCCGGGATCACTGGTACCGCATCACCGGCTACGCCGATGCCAACGGCAAGCTCCTGGGCATCGACTGCGAGGCCTGGTGCGACACCGGCGCCTACTCGCCCTGGCCTTGGCCCGCCGGCATCGAGGCCGGCACCGCGCCCGGCAACATGCAGGGTCCCTATGACGTGCAGGCGGTGCGGGCGCGCGCGGTCACGGTCGCCAGCAACAAGCCGCCGGTGCAGCCCTACCGCGGCGTGGCGCGGCCCGGCGTCTGCCTGGCGCACGAGACCCTGATGGACGCGCTCGCACTCGCGGTCGGCTGCGAGCCGCACGAGGTGCGTTTGCGCAACCTGGTGCGCCCGGAGCAGATGCCCTATCGCACGGTCTCCAAGAAGCTGCTCGACAGCGGCGATTATCCCCAGGCGATGCGGCGCGCCGCCGAGATGCTCGGCGTCGAGGCCGTACGCCAGCGGCAACGCCACGGCGAGCCCGACCGGCGGCGCATCGGTCTGGGCTTTGCGGTCTTCTACGAGCAGACCGCCTATGGCACGGGGCCCTTCGGCTATTCCGCCTGGGGCATCGAGCTGGTGCCCGGGCTCGAGCCCGCGACCGCGCGCTTGACCGGCGACGGCGAGCTCGTCATCGACGTCGGCGTCCATTCCCACGGCCAGGGCCACGAGACCATCTTCGCCCAGATCGCCGCCGAGGTGCTCGGCATCGATCCCGCCAAGGTCACGCTCCGCTATGGCGACACTGCGATCTCGCCCACGGGCACCGGAACCTATACGTCCCGCGCCACGGTCTCGGGCGGCGGCGCGGTCGCCACGGCCTGCAAGCTGCTGAAGCAGCCGATCGCCCGGATCGGCGCGCATCTGCTGCAGGCGAAGGAAACCGAGGTCGAGGTCCGTGACGGCCGCGTCCTCGGTCCCAAGGGCAGCGTCACCTTCGCCGAGATCGGCCGCGCCTGGTACCACCATCCCGAGGAGCTGCCGCCCACGGTCGATCCGCAGGGGCTGACGGCGATCGCGGGCTACAAGGCCGTCGACGGCGGCGTGTTCTCTTATTCGGTCCACGGCGTGGTGGTGGCGGTCGATACCGAGACCGGCGCGGTGGAGATCCTGGACTACGTCATCGTCGAGGATTGCGGCCGGATGGTGAACCCGCTGCTGGTCGAGGGCCAGGTGATCGGCGGCCTCGCCGCGGG
>DASZHJ010000488.1:0-25272 GCA_035938015.1 Allostellaceae bacterium | reverse complement strand
GTGACGCGCGTGGCGCGCGAGGTCGGCACCGAGGGCAAGCTCGGCGGCCAAGCTCAGGTGAAGGGCGTCGCCGGCACATGGAAGGACCTGACCGACAACGTCAACCTGATGGCCGAAAACCTGACCGGCCAAGTCCGCAATATCGCGGATGTCACGACGGCCGTGGCGAGCGGCGATCTCTCTAAAAAGATCACCGTCGATGTCAAGGGCGAGATCCTGGAACTCAAGAACACCATCAACACGATGGTGGATCAGCTCAACTCCTTCGCCTCGGAAGTGACGCGCGTGGCGCGCGAGGTCGGCACCGAGGGCAAGCTCGGCGGCCAAGCTCAGGTGAAGGGCGTCGCCGGCACATGGAAGGACCTGACCGACAACGTCAACCTGATGGCCAGCAACCTGACCGGCCAGGTCCGCGGCATCGCGCAAGTGGTGACCGCGGTCGCGAACGGCAACTTGACACGCAAGCTCGCAGTGGAGGCGAGCGGCGAGATCGCGGCGCTCGCCGACACCATCAACGGCATGATCGAGACCCTCGCGACCTTTGCCGACCAGGTCACCAACGTCGCTCGCGAAGTCGGCATCGAAGGCAAGCTCGGCGGCCAGGCGCGCGTGCCCGGCGCCGCGGGATTGTGGCGCGACCTCACGGACAACGTGAACCAGTTGGCGGCCAATCTCACCAACCAGGTGCGCGCGATCGCGGAAGTCGCGACCGCCGTGACCAAGGGCGACCTGACGCGGTCGATCACCGTCGAGGCCTTGGGCGAAGTGGCCGTGCTCAAGGACAACATCAACGAGATGATCCGCAACCTCGCGGATACCACGCGCAAGAATACCGAGCAGGATTGGCTCAAGACCAATCTCGCGAAATTCACTCGCATGCTGCAGGGTGAGCGCGATCTGGTCACGGTTACGAACCTGATCCTCTCGGAGATCGCGCCGCTGGTGAACGCAAGTCAAGGCCTGTTCTATCTCTTGAACAAGACCGAAGAGCAGGAGGAAGTGCTCGATCTCGTCGCTTCCTACGCGCACACGCAGCGCAAGCACTTGGCGAACCGGTTCCGTCTGCGCGAAGGCATGATCGGCCAATGCGCCTTCGAGAAGCGACATATCCTGCTGACCAACGTGCCGCAGGACTATATCCGGATCAGCTCGGGCCTTGGCGAGGCGCCACCGCTCAACATCGTGGTCTTGCCGATCCTGTTCGAAGGCGAGGTCAAGGGCGTGCTCGAGCTCGCTTCCTTCGAGCGGTTCAGCGACACGCACCAATCCTTCCTCGATCAGCTCATGGAGAGCATCGGCATCGTCTTGAACACGATCGCCGCCAACATGCGGACCGAGAACCTGCTCGCGCAATCGCAGCGTTTGACCGCGGAGCTGCAGAGCCAGCAGGGTGAGCTCAAAAAGACCAACGACCGGCTTGAGCAGCAAGCGGCATCGCTGCAGCAGTCTGAGGAGCTACTCAAGAATCAGCAGGAGGAGCTGCGCAAGACGAACGAGGAGCTGGAAGACAAGGCACAGCTGCTCTCCAGCCAGAAGAAGCAGGTCGAGGTCAAGAACCAGGAGATCGAACGCGCGAAAGCGGCGCTCGAGGAGAAAGCCGAGCAGCTGGCGCTCACCTCGAAATACAAGTCCGAGTTCCTTGCCAACATGTCGCACGAGCTGCGCACGCCGCTCAACAGTCTCCTGGTGCTCTCGAAGCTGCTGTCGGACAACGCCGACCGCAATCTTACCGAGAAGCAGGTGCAGTTCGCCGACACCATTCACACCGCGGGAACCGAACTCCTGGCCCTGATCAACGACATCCTCGATCTCTCAAAGATCGAATCAGGTACTGTCACCCTCGACGTCAGCGAGCTCAACTTCAACGATCTGAAGCAGTACGTGACGCGGAACTTCAATCAAATCGCCGACGACCGGAAGCTCGACTTTGCGGTTACGCTGGATCCGGCCCTGCCCAAGCTCATGCAAACCGACACGAAGCGCCTGCAGCAGGTGCTCAAGAATCTGCTGTCGAACTCCTTCAAGTTCACGGAGAGGGGCAAAGTCGAACTGAGGATCGCGCGGGCTACGCACGGCTGGAGTTCCAAGAACAACGCGCTGAACGCGGCCTCGATCGTCGTGGCCTTCGCCGTGCGGGATACCGGCATCGGTATCCCTGCCGATAAACAGAAGGTGATCTTCGAGGCGTTCCAACAGGCGGACGGCACGACCAGCCGGAAATACGGTGGTACCGGCCTCGGGCTCTCGATCAGCCGCGAAATCGCGCGGCTACTCGGCGGCGAGATTGCTGTGGTGAGCGCGCCCAGCGAGGGCAGCACGTTTACGCTGTTCCTGCCGGTTACTTACGAGGTGCCGGCGAGCGCACCACGGCCCGGGCTCGTGGTGGAGCGCGCGCCCGCGGTCGAGCGAGCGAGCCTGCCGCAGTCGATGATCGAGGTGCCCGATGACCGCCATCAGCTCGAGCCCGGCGACCCCTCGCTGCTGATCGTGGAAGACGATCCAAAGTTCGCGGCGATCCTGCTCGATGTCGCACGCGAGCGCGGCTTCCGAGGACTGGTTTCGCCCACCGGAAGCGACGCGCTCGTCCTCGCGCGCCGGTTCAAGCCGGACGCGATCACGCTCGACATCAAGCTGCCCGACATGGACGGTTGGCGCCTGCTGGACATTCTCAAGCGCAATCACGAGACTCGGCATATTCCCATCAATATCGTCTCTGTGGACGACGTCGGTGAAACCGGCATCCAGCTCGGCGCGTTCCAGGTGCTCAGCAAGCCGGCCGACCGATGGGCGCTATTCGGTACGCTCGAGCGGACTGAGAGTTTCATCAGCCGAAAAATTAAGCGATTGCTGGTGGTGGAGGATGACGAGGTTCAGCGTGGGCACATTCTGCGGACGATCGGGAACGGCGACGTCGAGACAACCTGCGTCGCGAGCGGCCGCGCCGCACTGAAGGCAGCAGCGGAGCGGGATTTCGACTGCCTCATCCTTGATCTCGGCCTGCCCGACATGGATGGTCTTGCGGTACTGGATGAGATCCGCAAAGATCGCCAGCAGCGACTGCCCGTCATAGTCTATACTGCGAAAGACTTGAGTTCCGCCGAAGAGGCCAAACTCAAGAAGGTGGCGGTATCCGTGATTACGAAAGGACCGCATTCGGTGGCGCGGCTGCTCGATGACAGCGCTCTGATCCTGCACAGACCCATCACGGCTCTGTCGGAGGACAAGCAAAAGCTGCTGGCGAGCCTGCGTCAGCGCGAGCCGATCTTGGCTGGCCGCAAGGTGCTCATCGTCGATGACGACATCCGAAACATCTTCTCGCTGGCGAGCGTACTGGAGCAGCACCAGATCGAGGTTCTTCATGCGGAGAACGGCCGTGACGGAATGAGCATCCTGGAGCGCACGCCCGAGATCGATCTGGTCCTGATGGATGTGATGATGCCAGACATGGACGGCTACGAAACCATGCGAAGCATCCGCGCGCGTGATCGCTTCAAGAGTCTGCCGATCGTGGCGATCACGGCCAAGGCGATGAAGGGCGATCGGGAGAAATGCATCCATGCCGGCGCGTCGGACTACGCGGCGAAACCCGTTGACATCGATCAAATCCTCTCGGTGATGCGGGTCTGGCTGCGCAAGCACTAGAGGCAGGCAATTTCGGAGAGGCGAGTTTGAGGGACGTTGATGAGGTAGAGCAAAACGGCTGGCCGCCCGAGCCGATTGCCCGTCCCGATGACGGCAACGGGGCGGAAGCGCACGTGGCGCCGGTCGAGGCAGCCCTGCTCATCGTGGACGACAAGCCGAGGAACCTGCTGGTCGTCGCCAGCATGCTGGAGGGGCTGAGCGAGCGGATCGTCCAGACGACGTCAGCGGCCGAGGCTCTGAGATACCTGCTGCACCATGACGTGGCGCTCGTGTTGCTCGACGTGCAGATGCCCGACATGGACGGATATGAGCTGGCGGCGCTGATCCGGCAGCGCGAGCGGTCGCGCCATACCCCGATCATCTTCATCACTGCCTACGACCGAGACGAGGAGGAGGTTGCCCGCGGCTACGCACTGGGCGCGGTCGACTACGTGTTCAAGCCGGTCAACTCGACGGTGCTGCGAGCGAAGGTCGCGGTGTTCGTCGACCTCTTCAAGAAGACGGAGGCGGTGCGCCAGCAGGCCGAGCTCGAGCGTCGGCTCTACTGGGAGAACCTGCGCGCGCGCGCCGACAAGCTACAGACCGAGAGAGCGCTCCGCCAGATCGAGGGCATTCAGTCGGTTATCATTCGATCGCTCCCGATCGCTCTCTATACGGCGGACCTGAAGGGGCGGTTTTCCGGGGCCAGATTCCTGAGCGAGGGCATTTCGAGCTCGGTCGGCTTCAATCGCGCGGCCTTCATCGACGACGAGGATTTGTGGACTGCCCGCATCCATCCGACCGACTTGCCGCGCGTCCTCTCGCAAGTGGCGGCCATCGTCGAAACGGGCACGCTTTCCACCGAGTACCGCTGGCGCTGTGCCGATAACTCCGAGAAGGTGTTCCTGGACCAGGCCGTGCTGGTGAGGGATGACGCCGGCGCGCCCAAGGAAATCCTCGGCACATGCCTCGACATCACCTATCGGCGCCAACTCGAGCAGCAGCTTCTGCAATCCCAGAAGCTGGATGCTATCGGCCGGCTCACCGGCGGCATTGCGCATGATTTCAACAACATGCTGAGCGTGATCATCTGGAATCTCGATGCGCTCACGCGCTCGCTGAAAGCGGGCACGAAGGACCAGGAGCGCGTGACGAACGCACTCGGCGCCGCGCTGAACTGCGCCGATTTAGTTCGGCAGCTGTTGACCTTTGCCCGTCACCAGCCGCATCAGCCCAAGGTTATCGACCTCTGCGAGATGGTCTCGCGCATGGCGAGGTTGCTTGGCCCGGTGCTCGGCGAGCATGTCAGAATCGAGATCCGCCCGGGCGAAGGCATCTGGCCGATTTTCGCTGATCCCGCCCAGGTCGAGTCCGCTCTGGTCAATCTGGCGATCAACGCGCGCGACTCCATGCCGGACGGTGGCACCCTCACCATCGAATGCGCCAACATGCATCAAAGTGGGGCCGCGCTCGAGCCGCCGGCTGGGGATTACGTCGTGGTGACGGTGAGCGATACCGGGGTCGGCATGCCCCAGGACGTGGTCGACCGTGCCTTCGAGCCCTTCTTCACCACAAAGGCACCTGGCAAGGGCAGCGGTTTGGGTCTCAGCATGGTGCACGGCTTCATCAAGCAAGCCAGTGGACATGTGGCGATCGACAGCGTGGTCGGCGCGGGCACCCGCATTCGGCTTTACTTGCCGCGGACTACCGTCGCACATCCGATCGACGAAGAGACGTCGGCAGACACTAAAGTAGAGGCACCCTCGCGGCCGCATGCGGTGCTGGTGGTCGAGGACAACGCCATCGTGCGGAGCGTGGCGGTCGCTCGCCTCGAGGAGCTCGGGCACAGCGTGCTGGAGGCCGATAGCGCGGCAGCGGCGCTCGAGCTTCTGGCGAGCGCCGCCTCGATTGACTTGTTGTTCACCGACGTGGTGATACCCGGCGGCATGGGCGGCCTCGATCTCGCGCGCCGGGCTCTTGAGCTCAGACCGGGGCTCCGCGTGATATTCACGTCCGGCTATGCGGCGTCGTTCAATACGATCGGCGAACTGCCGGGCGAATTTCTGCAAAAGCCCTATCGGGACGACGATCTGCGCCGCGTGCTCCAGCGCGCGCTCGGCACGGCCGATGCCGACGCCCTCCGCGAGAGCGATTGAAGCCTATGCCTAGCGCCGCTACGGAAGCGCACCGCCCCTACCGGATCGTCCAACGATAACCGAACCGGGCGTAATTCTCGATGCAATCGAACATATGGTCGATCTCGCGGAACTTCCGGCGAATGCGCTTGATGAAGGTGCGGACGTTCGTGCGGTAGCCGTCGGAGCCACAGCCCGCGATGAAATCCTTGCCGTGCACGAGATCATAGAGCTCGCGGTAGGAAACATCCTCGCCTGGTCTCATAGCGAGCTGCGAGATCATGCGGAACTCGGTCAGCGTCAAGTCGACCGCGGCGCCGCGCCAGAACGCCCGATTGATGTCGAAGCGCAGCTCGAGCTGACCCAGCCTCACCTGTGAGGGCGGTGGTTGCTGGCTCGCATCCGGCAGCGGCCGCTGGCCGTCCACGATGAGCTCGATGCGCCGCATTAAAATGGACAGCCGGCGCGATTTGTCGACGAAGTCGACCGCGCCGCCCGCCAAGGCCGCCTCCTCGAACACCTCGTCGGCGAGCCCGGTCAAGAAGATAACGGGCGTCATCGTCCCGCGCTGGCGCAGTTCACGCAACACCTCCAGGCCATTCATCTCCGGCATGCGCCAATCCAATAGGATCACGTCCGCGGTCTCGGCACCCAAGAACTCGAGCGCCGCCCGGCCACCCGAGCAGGCGACGGCCTCGAGCCCCTGATCGCTTAAGTGGAAGCAGAGCGCGCGCCGAAAGTCGTCGTCGTCGTCGACCACGGCGACGCGCACCGGCCGGCTAGCTCCCGAAGTCAGGGCTTCGGACGGTGATTTCGCCGCGGGACGCGGCGGCTGCGCGATGGGCTCTTGAAGGTTGGTCATCGTTTTGTCCCTCCCGGAACGAATCGAGCCTGGCGAATCAGACGCCCCAGTGATAGATGCGCCCCGCCTCGGGGGGACGAGGCGGGGCGCGGGGCCTGCCTCGCGGGGACGAGGTAGGCTCGGCGGAGCGGACCAGGGGCATAGCCCGCTTCCGCAGCTGAAAGGACCATCGCTTCACCGGTCGCACAATCCGGCAGCACGTTGCACCTTTTGCGCCCTCGCGCTCTACTGTGAGCAACTTGTACCCATGACGCAGCGGTCCACCCAACGTTAGTCGGCGACCCGCATATTCCGCCAGACCCGAAACTACCTAGAACCCATACGGAAAATACCTAGACACCGCGCCAGGATCGATGGCGCGACGTGCGTGTTTCGCGGAGTTCGGGGAACTCAAAGACCGGCCACGCGTTTCAGCCATGGTGCCAAATCTGATCACTGGGCGAGGCGGCCTGGGCCGGCCACGTCTCAAGGAGGAGGCCTGTGCATGAGCGCGAAAAATACATCGGATCTCGACTCGGTTGGCGATGACGTCGCGCTGCTCAAGCGCGATCTCTCTCGGCTGATGGAGCACGTCAAGAACGGCACGTACGACATCGCCAAGGGATCGACGCACGAGGCCGTTGAGCGCCTCAGCGATGACGCTGATCGACTTTATCGAGCGCTCTCCAAGCAGGGGGACCGGTCGATCAAGGCGATCGGCCGGCAAGTGGAAGAACAGCCGCTGACCAGCCTGCTGGTCGCATTCGGGGTCGGACTGATCAGCGGTCGCCTGCTGGGGCGCTAAGGCGCCCCTTAGTATGGCCGATCCACTGAAACTCGCCGCGGCCGTCATCGAGTTCGGACTGGCCCGCCATGGGCTGAGCGAGACGCGACGGACGGCGACCTGGGTCGTGCTGATAGTTGTGAGCGTGGCATGCGCAAGCGCCGCCGGCGGTTTTGCCGTCGCGGCGTTGTTGATCTGCCTGATCCCGATCGTCGGGGTCGCCAGTGCTGCGCTTGTGGTTGCAGGCACGCTCAGTGCCCTTGCCGCCATCGCGGCAGGGGTCAGCCAGTATCTCAGCCGGCCGTCGCGCAGGCACGAGGTGGCGCCGCTGCCCGATCTCGGGTCCCTGGTCGCCGATGCGGAGGGGTTCGTGCGGGACAACAAGGCTCTCACGCTGGCAGCCGCCTTCATCGCGGGCGTGCTGACCGCGGATGAAACCTCGAGATCGCGTCCTCGCTGACAGCCCAGGGGCGGCGCTGACAGCCCCGGGGCGAGCGAGAAAGTTCCGCCTTACCGGAGATTGGACGCAGCGAAGTCCCAGTTGGCCACGAGCGTCGGGTAAACGTCCACGACCGCCTCGAGCACTTGCGAGGATTCTGTGCCTCAGCTCAATGAGCGTGCGCATCCGGCCGCCGACCGTCTCGCTCCTCGCGGCCTTGCAGGAGTCCCCAACGGAAGGCGTTCGCTTCCTCGCCCGTGGTCTCGCCATCGAGGATGCGTTCGAGCTGGGTGCGGCCACGCGCGACGCGGCTCTTCATAGTGCCGACGGCGCAGCCCGCCACCTCCGCGGCGGCCTCGTAGGAGAACCCGCTCGCGCCCACCAGCAGCAGCGCCTCGCGCTGCGCCGTGGGCAGGCATTTGAACGCGCGCTCGAAGTCGCGTAGGTCCAAGTGCTCCTCCTGCCCGCCGCTCGTGGTCGGCTCGTCCTCCGGCGCCACCGCGCTCATCGGTGCCACGCGGCTCCTGAGCCGGACCACGTTGAAATACGAGTTCCGCAAGATCGTGGTGATCCACGCCTTGAAGTTGGTGCCGGGCTGGAACTGGTCGGCATGTGCGAGTGCGCGCACTGCCGCCTCTTGCACGAGGTCGTCGGCGAAGCTCCGGTCATGAGTCAGCAGCACCGCAAACGCGCGCAGCTGCGGCAGCTGCTCGATGATGCTCTGGTGCAGGTCGTTTCGCTGTTCGTCTCGCATGACATCTTGCTCCATGGACGTTGGCGGATCTGCCCCCTTCCCTCTGAAAATACCGAGCTCCTTCGCGCTTTTCGCGCGATCGCCTGGCCAATCATGTCGTGCACTCCCAAACGACAACGGTGCCTAATATGGGTCGTTCCGCTGAGATCGCACCCGCGGACCCTGTCGCATAGACGGCCTGAGCGCGTTCCAGATGTCGCGTTGGTTTTGCCGGTTCCCGATAGTGGATAGCCGAATGTTTTCCGCGCTGTACCACCCGAGCGGTGCCTCAGGGCCGTGTCGCTGGGGCCCATTTACAGGCCGCGGGGGAAACTACTGCGTCAGGGACTCTCCTCAGATAGCCCACAACTTAGGTCCCACCGATGGCACAGTGGAGGGACGCGCCGGCGCGCGCCGTTGCTCGTTGGTTGCGCGCCGAGTGGGTCTGCAAAAGCACTCGCTGCTCGCCGCAACCATCTATGCTTCGGTCGCGTTTGCGTCTTGCGCGAAAGGCGCGGCGTTCGGTACTCGGGACGCTAAGGAGTCAAAAAAGGACGGCGGAGCTTACACGGACCTCGACGCTTGGCAGCAAGGGGCGGAAGGTCCCAATGGAGCGAAACAAAAGAGAAGACGACCATTGGGGTAACCGAGCAGGATCCACAGACCCTGTTCGAGTTCACGGGCGAGTGACCTTCCAGCCGGCAGCACAAGGGCCCTGCCGTTTCCGGTCAGGGCCCTTGATCTGAATTGGTGGAGCCACGGGGGTTCGAACCCCGGACCTCCGCAATGCCATTGCGGCGCTCTCCCAGCTGAGCTATGACCCCGCAACCTCGTCCATTTTAGCGCATGTGGCGCCCGCTTCGGGAGCGGAATCTCAACGCTCCTCCTCGTCGACGTTCTCGATCACCTCAGCCATGTCGTCCTCGTCCTCGCCCAACTCCGAGGCGTCCTCAAGGACTTCCTCCTCCTCTTCCTCCTCGGTGCCCTCGGCAGGCGTCTCGCCTTCGGGGGCCTCGGCTTCCTCGGGCTCGGCCTCAGGCTCGACTTCCGGCACGGGCGGCTTCTTCACGACCTCGGGCTCGACCGGCTGAACCGGCGCCTTTCGGCGCGTCTTCAGCAGCGCCTCGGGGTCGTATTGCGTGCCGCATTTGGGACAAATGATCGGGTCGCGGTGCAGATCGTAATAGCGAGCCCCACAGCTTGGGCAGATCCGCTTCGCGCCCCATTCCGGTTTCGCCACGCTCACTCTCCTATTGCCGCTGATGCCTGCGGCCCTCAGGGGAAGGCGGCCAATTGCCACGAACCCGGGGGTCTGTCAAAAGCAAAAATCGCCGGCTGCCCCGGGTTCCTGACGAGACTGTCGGGCCCTGCGCCCGATGTGCTAGGAACGAAGCCCGCGCAACCACTTGGACTATCCGCTCCGTGACGGCCCTCATTTCCGGTACCGCAGGACCCCTGAGAGGTAGGATCTCCGTGCCCGGAGACAAGTCGATCTCCCATCGGGCCCTTATCTTGGGCGCGCTGGCGGTCGGCCGCACGCGCATCGAGGGCTTGCTCGAGGGCGAGGATGTGCTGCGCACCGCGGCGGCTGTCGGAGCACTCGGCGCGAAGGTCGAGCGCGGCCCAGACGGCGCTTGGACCGTGACTGGTGTCGGCGTCGGCGGTTTCGCCGAGCCTGGCGACGTGCTCGATTTCGGCAACTCCGGCACGGGCATCCGATTGATGCTGGGCGCGCTCGCGAGCACGCCGCTCACAGCGGTTTTCACCGGCGACGCCTCGCTCCGCCGGCGGCCGATGGGCCGAGTCGCGCGGCCCCTCGAGCGGATGGGCGCGCGCATCCTTGCCCGCGATGGCGATCGCCTGCCGCTGACGCTGGTGGGTGCCACCGATCCCTTGCCGATCTCCTACACGCTGCCCGTGCCCTCAGCACAGGTGAAGTCGGCCGTGCTGCTCGCCGGCTTGAACGCTCCCGGCGAGACCACGGTGATCGAGCCGCTGGCGACCCGCGACCACACCGAGCGCATGCTGCGCCACTTCGGAGCGTCCGTGGTAACGACGGCCACCGCCGGGGGCGGGCGGCAGATCCGCCTCAAGGGCGAGGTCGAGCTCAAGGGCGGCGATCTCGTGGTGCCCGGTGATCCCTCGTCGGCCGCGTTCCCGATAGTGGCAGCGCTGATCCTGCCCGGCTCGGAGATCGAGATCGCCGGCGTCAGCATGAACGAGCTTCGCACCGGGCTCCTTCTCACGCTCGGCGAAATGGGCGCGCGGATCGAGCGGGCGAACGTGCGCACCGCGGGCGGCGAGGAAGTCGCGGACTTGGTGGTGCGGGCGAGCGCGCTGAGAGGTGTCGAGGTGCCGGCCGAGCGTGCACCGAGCATGATCGACGAATATCCTGTGCTCGCGGTCGCCGCCGCCTTCGCGCAAGGGCGGACCGTGATGCGCGGACTTGGCGAGTTGCGCGTCAAGGAGAGCGATCGGCTTGCCGCGATGGCCGAAGGCCTCGCCGCCTGCGGCGTCAGCGTCGAGACCGAGGGCGACGCGCTCTCGGTCGAGGGCCTGGGCGGCCGCCCCCGCGGGACCGCCGAGATCGCTGCACGCCTCGACCACCGCATCGCGATGGCGTTCCTGGTCATGGGCCTCGCCGCCGAGCGCCCGGTCTCGATCGACGACGGCGAGACCATCAATACGAGCTTCCCCGGCTTCGTCCGCTTGATGAACGGGCTTGGTGCCAGCATTGCGGGACCGAGGGCGTGATCATTGCCGTGGACGGGCCCGCCGCCGCTGGCAAGGGCACGCTCGCACGCCGCATCGCGCAGCACTACCGCCTCGATCATCTCGATACCGGACGGCTCTACCGCGCCACGGCGCTGGAGGCCCTGATTGCCGGCGGCGACCCCGCCGATCCCTCTGTTGCGGAGGTCGCGGCGCGGCGAGTGCGGGCAGAGAGCCTGAGCAATCCACGGCTCAACGAGGAGCGCGTGGCACAGGCGTCCTCGGTGGTCGCGGCATTCCCCAGCGTGCGCGCGGCTTTGCTCGCCTTTCAGCGGGACTTCGCGCATCGGCCAGCGGGGGGCCGTGGCGCCGTGCTGGACGGCCGCGATATCGGCACCGTGGTCTGCCCTGACGCCGACGCGAAGATTTTCGTGACGGCCAGCGTGGACGCTCGGGCGGACCGCCGATTCAAAGAGTTGCGGGCAGGCGGGGCCGAGGCTATATACGAGCGCGTCCTGCAGGACATGAAGGATCGTGACGCGCGCGACAGCGGCCGTCAGGCGGCGCCCTTGAAGCCCGCCGACGACGCTTTTGTCCTCGACACGACGGCACTCGGTGCCGAGGCGGCGTTTGCCGCTGCCATCGCCTACATCGACGGCAAGCTAGCCGGCAAGTCTCTCTGAACACTGAGAGAATCCGGCGGGCTCGGCCGTTGCCAGCCCGCAGGACCGGGCTCATGCCACCGCGCCCGACCCTGTCGGTGGCCCGTCTCCTGCAGCCGCGATCCCCGGCACGGGAGACGTCGACGATCCCGGGGATCAACGGGAGTTTGAATGGCCGCTCTATCCGGAACCGAGGCGCAAGGCACCAAGGAGAGTTTCGCAGCGTTGTTGGAGGAGACGCTCGGCAGCGGCTCCGGCCTCGAAGGCACCGTGGTCAAAGGCCGCGTGATCGCCATCGAGAATGACATGGTGCTGATCGACGTGGGCCTCAAATCCGAAGGTCGCGTGCCGCTGAAGGAATTTACGCCGGCGGGCAAGGGTCCCGAGATCAAGCCCGGCGATACCGTCGAGGTCTACCTCGAGCGGATGGAGGACAAGAACGGCGACGCGCAGCTCTCGCGTGAGAAGGCCCGGCGCGAGGAAGCTTGGACCCAGCTCGAGAAGCATTTCCAGAAGAACGAGCGCGTCACCGGCACGATCTTCGGCCGTGTCAAAGGCGGCTTCACCGTCGATCTCAACGGGGCGGTCGCGTTCCTGCCGGGAAGCCAGGTCGATATCCGCCCGGTGCGCGACATCACTCCGCTGCTGGGCTCGCCGCAGCCGTTCCAGATCCTGAAAATGGACCGCTCGCGCGGTAACATCGTGGTGTCCCGCCGCGCCGTGCTCGAGGAGAGCCGGGCCGAGGCGCGCTCCGAGCTAGTCGCGAATCTGCAGGAGGGCCAGATCCTCCAGGGTGTCGTGAAGAACATTACCGACTACGGTGCTTTCGTGGACCTGGGCGGCGTCGACGGCCTCTTGCACGTGACCGACATCGCCTGGCGGCGGATCAATCATCCCTCCGAAGCGCTGCACATCGGCCAGACGGTCAAGGTACAGGTGATCCGCTTCAACAAGGAGACACAGCGCATCTCGCTCGGCATGAAGCAGCTCGAGGCCGATCCCTGGGAGGGCGTGGAACTCAAATACCCAGCGGCGGCGCGCTTCAAGGGTCGCGTCACCAACATCACGGACTACGGCGCCTTCGTGGAGCTCGAGCCCGGCGTCGAGGGATTGGTACACGTCTCGGAGATGAGCTGGACCAAGAAGAACGTCCATCCCGGCAAGATCGTCTCGACCAGCCAGGAGGTCGAAGTGATGGTGCTCGACGTCGACCCCGTGAAGCGCCGGATCAGCCTCGGCCTCAAGCAGTGCATGGCCAATCCGTGGGAGGCCTTCGTCGAGAAGTATCCCGTGAGCACCGAGCTCGAAGGCGAGGTCAAGAACATTACGGAATTCGGCCTGTTCGTGGGCCTGCCCGGCGATATCGACGGCATGGTGCACCTGTCCGACCTCGACTGGCAGAAGACCGGCGAGGAAGCCATCAAGGACTACAAGAAAGGCGACATGGTGAAGGTGCGCGTGCTCGACGTCGACATCGAAAAGGAGCGCATCAGCCTCGGCATCAAGCAGCTCGCGCACGATCCCTTCGAGCAAAGCTTGGCGTCGGTGAAGAAAGGCGACGTGGTCACCTGCACGGTATCGGCCGTCACCGACGGCGGCATCGAGGTGACGCTCGCGGACGGGCTCCCGGGCTTCATCCGCAAGGCCGAGCTCTCGCGCGATCGCGCAGAGCAGCGCCCCGACCGCTTCGCCATCGGCGAGAAGGTGGACGCGAAGGTCACCGCCGTCGATCGCGCCTCGCGCAAGGTGACCCTCTCTATCAAGTCTCGCGAGGTCGAGGAGGAGAAGCAGGCGATGGCCGAGTACGGCTCGCAGGACTCGGGCGCGAGCCTCGGCGACATACTCGGCGCGATCATCCGCCGCACCGAGAAAGGTGAGAAAGACGCCAAAGACGAGAAGGAAAAGGACGAGAAGGAAGACGAGTAGCGCCAGCTTGCACCGAACACGAAAGGGGCTGGCGCCGTTGCCGGCCCCTTTTTTCATGTGTCATCCCAGAGAAGCCCATGCTGGATCTATCGAAGGTCCCGGTCCTGGAAACGCCGCGGCTGCGCCTGCGCTGGCTGGAGCTCGGCGATTTCGACATCTACGCGGCCCGGTGCGCCGATCCCGAGGTCATGCGCTTCATCGGAGAGGGGTTGCCCTTGGGCCGGCGACGCGTTTGGCAGGCCTTCTCGGGCATGCTCGGCCACTGGGCCCTGCGCGGCTACGGCCAGCTCGCGGTCGAGAGCAAAGCGAGCCGCGTGTTTCTGGGCCGGGTGGGACTCTATCAGCCGGATCCTTAGCCCGGCACCGAGCTCGCTTGGGCGCTCGCCCGCGAGCATTGGGGGTCGGGTTATGCCAGCGAGGCAGCGATCGCAGTGCCCGACTGGGCCTTTGGCATGCTCAAACTCCCGCGCCTCATCAGCGTGATCCTGCCCGAGAGCGGCGCCGCGCGTACCGCCCCTGGCCAAGCTCAAAGGGCCCGTCACCACGCGAGGATCGCGGGCTTGTAATCCTCGATGCGCTCCTTGATGCGCATCACCGGCTCGATGCCGTAGAGGCGACGGGCGTTCTCGCCCATGAGCTTCTTCTGCGCCGCCGCCGGAACCTTGTGCTCCGCCATGTGATGGAGCGCGTCCCAAGCGTCCTCGGCGTCGTGGTGCGGATAGTCGGAGGACCAGATCGCGATCGGCTCGAAGGTATCCCAGAGGCGATAGACCAGATCCTCGTCGGACTCGAAGCCGATGAAGCAGCGCTCGTAGAAGGCCTCATAGGGATCCTTGATCGCGCGCGAGCGCTGGAACGCGAACAGGTCGGAGAAATTCCGGCATTTCGACAGCACCAGCGGCAGCCAGCTTGCATTCGATTCAAGCACCGCGACTTTGAGGGTCGGAAACTTGTCGAGCCAGCCCGTCATCAGCACCGTAGTGAGCCAGGTCATCGCCTCCATCATGAAGCCCAGCGCCTCTGAGGTGTCGATGGTCGGGTCCATCGCAAAGGCGATGTTGCTGACGAACTGGCCGGGCGAATAGACCACCGGTTCGTCGGTGAACAACAGGCCCTGCCCGGAGCCCCGCGCTTTCGCCATACGCTCGGCCCAGTCGGGCGTCAGGGCCTCGCGCGAGGGGAAGGTGTGCATCGCCAGCACGACGCCGAGCTGGTCGAACTCGCGCCAGAGCGGATCGAATTCGGCGAGCGTCGGGTATCGGCCGTTCCAGAAACAAGGGCGCACCGCCGCCGCCTTGAAGCCCAGCTTCGCGACGCGGTGGAGCTCCTCGATCGAATGCTCGACGCTCTGGATCGGCAGTACGGCGCAGGGGAAGAGCCGCTGCCGGTCGGCAGCGCAATAGTCGTGGACCCAGTCATTGTAGGCGCGTGCCAAGACCGCCGCCGCGCCGGGATCGCGCAGCAGCGCCAGGCGCACGAACCAGGTCGGGAACAGCATCACCTGGTCGGTGCCGATTGCATCCATGTCTTTGAGCCGTGCATGGGGATCGCGACAGCCCAGGAGGCGGCCGAATTTCTTCTGCCACTCCGGGGTGCCCGGCGTCAGCGCGCCGACCTCTTTCTTATTCCAGCGGGGCCAGCCGACCTCGGCAGCATTCGAGCGCTCGCGCGCTGCCGGAACCGCGCGACCATTGATGTGCAGGAGGTCCGTGTCCGTGTGAAAGCAGAACTGCGTCTTGATCCACGCGCGCTGTTTCTGCGGCACGTATTCGTCCCAAACCGCCGGCGGTTCCACGATGTGGCTGTCGCAGTCGAAGACAGATATCTCCTTGGTAACACGATTGCTGGTCATCTGGCGGCTCCTCCGGAAGGGCTTGACGCAGGTTTTCAAATATTGAAAGTTCTTTTCATTATTCGACGTTGGGTTCTGGCCTCATGTCAAGACGCGCGACCGCGATTGCGACGGCGGCCCGCCCCGCCTACTTCACGGCGACGCTGGCGAAAGGCCTCGACGTCCTGGAGGCGCTCGCGAGCATCGAGGACGCGAGCCTCACCGCTCTCAGCCGGCGCCTCGGGGTCTCCGGCCCGACCCTGTTTCGTATCCTCGCAACCCTAATCGCGCGCGGCTATGCCGAGAAGCACGCCGGCACCGGCCGCTACCGCGCGACCCTGAAGTCCTGGGCGTTGGGCGCGCAAGTGCTCCGGCGGCTCACGCTGCGGGACGTCGCGCGGCCGCACCTGGAAGCCCTGCTGGCGGAGACCCGCGAGGCGCCGCACTTAGCCGTGCTCGAGGGCGACGGCGTCGTGGTGATCGATCGGCTGGAGGCGCCACACCCGGTCCGCGTCGACACCTATGTGGGTCAGCGGGCGCCCGCGCACTGTTCCGCCACGGGCAAGGCGATCCTCGCCTTCCGGCCTGCCCCGCCGGCCTCCGCAGCCCCGCCGCTCACCCGCTATACCAGCACCACGATCGACCAGCCGGCGGCGCTTGCGCGCGAGCTGGCACTTGTCCGTCAGCGCGGATATGCCGTGAACCTGGAGGAGTGGCGTCGGGGCGTCTGCGCGATCGCGGTACCTCTCCAGGGCGCGGGCGGGGCCGTGGTGGCCTCTCTAAGCCTTACCATGCCGACGGAGCGCTTCAAGCGGGCTGCGAGCCGCTTTCTGAGGCCCCTCAGGCGCGCAGGCCTCGCTATCGCGGCCCAGCTGGGCGAGCCCGGGCCTATCGTGTAACTACAACCGCTGGTGTGAGGAATGGGCGGCAGATTAGCGCCGTTTTGCGCCAGTTTTCGGGGTGGACAACCTTTACCGCCGCACGTCGATCCGGGGGCTTGGCTTAACCACCTCATCTCCCACGCTTTTTCTTGACGGTCTACCAGCAGTTTGGCACCCTCTCATGGACGCGGCATAAGCCCGATGAGGGGGAGCGGGCCATGACGAAATCAGAACTGATCCAGCGTCTGGCAGAGCTCAATCCGCATCTCTACCAGCGCGACGTCGAGCGGATTGTCACTGCGATCTTCGATGAGATCGCGGCGGCATTGTCACGGGGAGACCGGGTGGAGTTGCGCGGGTTTGGTGCGTTCTCGGTGAAGCGGCGCGAGGCGCGGGTCGGGCGCAATCCGCGCACGGGCGCCAGCGTGCAGGTCGCCGAGAAGCACATTCCGTTCTTCAAGACCGGCAAGCAGCTGCGCGAGCGCCTCAACGAGCCGACCTGACGCGGCTGGCCGGCTTTGGCCGGCGGCGGTAAGGTGCGCGCGTGAGAGTGCTCTTCTGGCTGGTCACCTCCCTGGTGGCGCTCGTTTGCGTGGTCTTCGCGGTGTCGAACCGCGCGGGCGTTACGCTGACGTTTTGGCCGCTCTCCTTTGAGCTTGCGGCGCCGCTTTACTTGGTGGTGCTGCTGGCGTTGCTCATGGGATTTCTGGTCGGCTTGTTCGTGGCTTGGATCTGGAGCTGGGGCGCGCGCCGGGCGGCGCGACAGCGCGCGCGCCGCATCGAGGCCTTGGAGCGCGACCTCGCCGCGGCGGAGCAACGAACCAAGAGCACCGCGATCGTCGTGCCGCATTCCTGATGCGCAATCAGCCAACCTACACGCTCCACGTGCTCGGTGCCTCCGAGGTGGTGGCGGCGCTCGATTTCGAATCAACCATCGAAGCGCTCCGCCAAATGTTCCGCGGCGGCTGCGGCATGCCCGTGCGGCACCATCACAGCATACCCGTACCGGGCGGGCGTGACGCGAGTCTGCTCCTGATGCCGGCCTGGCAAACGGGCCGGCACATCGGCGTCAAGCTCGTGACGGTATTTCCGGATAATGGCGAGCAGGCGCTGCCGTCGGTCCAAGGCACCTATCTCCTCCTGGACGGCAAGACCGGCCGCCCCTTGGCACTAATGGACGCGCCGGCGCTCACCGCGCGCCGTACCGCGGCCGCCTCGGCGCTTGCGGCGAAATATCTGGCGAGACCCGATGCCGAGCGCCTGCTGATGGTGGGCACCGGCACGCTCGCCTCGCATCTGATCGAGGCGCACGCGAGCGTCCGCCCGATCAAGCATGTGGTGGTTTGGGGACGAAATCTCGAGAAGGCGAAGAAGCTCGCGCATCGGCTGAGCCGGCGTCATCTCGCGCTGACCGCGACCGACGACCTCGCCAACGCCGTGCGCGGCGCCGATATCGTCTCCTGCGCAACGCTCGCGCGAGACCCGCTCATTCGCGGGCACTGGCTGAAGCTCGGAACCCACGTCGATCTCGTCGGCGGCTTCACGCCGGAGATGCGGGAGGCGGATGACGACGTGGTGAAGCGCGCTCGCGTCTTCGTCGATACCCGCAATGGCGCGCTCAAGGAGGCCGGCGACATCGTGCAGCCGATCCGCTCCGGCGTGCTGCGCGAGGACGACGTTGCCGGCGACCTATTCGACCTCACGCGCGGCGACCGCGCTGGGCGGCGCTACTATGACCAGATCACGCTCTTCAAGTCGGTGGGCACCGCGCTCGAGGACCTGGCTGCGGCGCAGCTCGCACTCGAGCGCGTCACGACGTGAGTGCGTGGCTCAGCGCCTCGCCCGCATCGCGTCGATGCTCCAGGGACCGGGTCCCGCGAACACAAAATAGAGGAATAAAAAGCTCAGAAGCGATTCCATGTTGCCGCCATTGACCAGCGGATAAAAGCTCCCGGGCACGCGGCGCAGGAAATAGGCGACCGCCATCTCGCCAGACATGATGAAGGCTGCTTCGCGCGTCCACAGCCCGACCAGCAACAGCACGCTGCCCACGATCTCAATGATCCCCGCCAACCCGAGCAGCGAGAACATGGTGAAATTCTGCGGAGACGGCCCCGGAAAGCCGAAATATTTCGACAGGCCGAACTGCAGATAGAGCAACCCCAGGAAAATCCGCAGAACGCTCAGCATCTGCGGCTGCCATTTTTCCAGAGATGCAAACATGAGTCCCCTCCCCAGTTGACCTGGAGCCCAATCGGCGGGCTCTTCTGCCGCAACGATGGGACGGTTTCCGGTATCCTCGCAATCACATTTCCGTGCTGGACCGAAACTCTACGGCGATGCCCGACATCCCAGATCACGCGCCGCTGGTCGGCGCCTGCCCCCTTGGATGATCTCCGAGCCGCTGGCACGTCTTTCGCATGAGGCGGCAGGACGGCCGCCCGACCTTCAGCTATATAAGACTCCATGAGCGTGACGAACCCGATCATCTGCGCCATCGATACCGCGGACCTCGCGAGAGCACAGACCCTCGTCGCGGGCGTGCGCGATGCCGTGGGCGGAATCAAGCTCGGGCTGGAGTTTTTCACCGCCCAAGGCCCCGTAGGCGTGCGACAGGTCGTTGACCGAAATACGCCGCTCTTCCTAGATCTCAAGCTCCACGACATCCCGAATACGGCGGCAAGCGCCGTGCGCTCCGCCGCGGCGTTGGAGCCGCTGCTTATGACGCTGCACTGCGCGGGGGGGCCCGCGATGATGGAGGCAGCGGTGCGCGCCGCGGACCTCGTCGCCTCCGAAGGCAAGCGTCGCGTGAAGCTCCTGGGTGTCACGGTGCTGACCAGCCTCGACGACAGCGACCTCTCGGCGGTCGGCCAGCAAGGCCCGGTCGGCGAGCAGGTGCGACGCCTCGCCCTGCTCGCGCGCGACAGCGACCTCGACGGCGTGGTCTGCGCACCGCTCGAGGTGGCGATGCTGCGAGAGGTCTGCGGCCCCGACTTCCTGCTGGTGGTTCCGGGCATTCGGCCGGTGGGCGCCCCGACCGCCGATCAGAAGCGGGTCATGGGTCCCCGCGCAGCGATCCAGGCCGGTGCCGACTATCTCGTCGTGGGCCGCCCGATCACCGAGGCGTCGCATCCCGCCGCAGCCGCGCAAGCGATCCTGAACGAGCTCCGATGAGCGTGCAGGCGAAAATCTGCGGCCTTTCCAGTTCCGAGGCGCTTCACGCCGCGATCGGCGGCGGTGCGCGCTTCGTGGGCTTCGTGTTCTATCCGGCGAGCCGGCGCAACGTGACACCCGAGCTCGCGGAGGCCCTCGCAGCGCTGGTACCGGAGCGCATCACGCGCGTCGGCTTGTTCGTCGACCCCACAGACGCGTTGCTTGCGGGCGTGCTCGCGCGCGCTCCGCTTGATCTTCTGCAGCTTCACGGGGGCGAAAACCCGAGGCGCGTCGCCGAGATCAGGGCGCGCTTCGGCAAGCCCGTCATGAAGGCAATTCCCATCGCAGCGCCCGAGGATCCGGACGCTGCCCTTCCCTATCTCGACGTGGCGGATTGGTTGCTGTTCGACGCCAAGCCGCCGCGCGGCGATCCCAAGGCGCTCCCAGGCGGGAACGGGCTCGCCTTCGACTGGCAGCTCCTGGGAGGCCGAAGCTGGACCAAGCCCTGGATGCTCTCGGGCGGCCTGACGGCCAAGAACGTGGCCGAGGCCGTGGCAACCACGCATGCTCCGGCGGTCGACGTGTCATCGGGTGTGGAAATACGCCCTGGTATCAAGGATTTGGGGAAGATTTCCGAGTTCTTGACGACGGTGCACGCGCTCCGCTGACGGTGCCATTTGAGCGCCCCAGCGAATGGCGCTAAAACACGGTCCCGCCGTTGGCGCCCCACTCATGAAGTCCTGGAAATCGATGGCCTCCCCCAACACCTACCGCGCCGGTCCCGACGAGCGCGGGCATTTCGGCCTATTCGGCGGGCGGTTCGTCGCGGAAACTCTCATGCCGCTGGTCCTCGAGGTCGAGCGCGCCTACGCCGCAGCCAGACGCGACCCGAGCTTCGCCGCGGATATCGCCTACTACAGCGAGCACTATGTCGGCCGCCCGAGCCCGCTCTATTTCGCGGAGCGCATGACCCGGCATTTCGGCGGTGCCAAGATCTATATGAAGCGCGAGGAGCTCAACCACACCGGCGCGCACAAGGTCAACAACACGCTAGGCCAGATCCTGCTGGCACGCCGCATGGGCAAGCGCCGCATCATCGCCGAGACCGGCGCCGGCCAGCACGGCGTCGCCACCGCGACCGTGTGCGCGCTCTTTGACCTGCCCTGCGTCGTCTACATGGGCGAGACCGACATCGAGCGGCAGAAGCCCAACGTGTTCCGAATGAAGCTCTTGGGGGCCGAGGTGCGGCCGGTCAAGTCTGGCACCGGCACGCTCAAGGACGCCATGAACGAGGCGCTCAGGGATTGGGTCGCCAATGTCGACGACACCTTCTACATCATCGGCACTGTCGCGGGTCCGCACCCCTACCCTGCGATGGTGCGCGATTTCCAGTCGGTGATCGGCGAGGAGACCCGCCGCCAGATGCAGAAGGCGGAAGGCCGGCTCCCGGACACGCTGGTCGCCTGCATCGGCGGCGGCTCCAACGCCATGGGCCTGTTCCACCCGTTCCTCGACGACGCCGGCGTGCGCATGATCGGTGTCGAGGCCGCCGGGCTCGGCATCGAGACCGGCAAGCACGCGGCCTCGCTCAACGGCGGCAAGCCCGGCGTGCTCCACGGCAACCGCACCTATCTCCTGCAGACAGACGATGGCCAGATCATCGACGCGCATTCGATCTCGGCCGGGCTCGACTATCCCGGCATCGGCCCCGAGCATGCGTGGCTCCATGATATGGGCCGCGTGGAGTACGTCGCGATCACCGACCGCGAGGCGCTCGAGGCTTTCCAGCTCTGCTCGCGTCTCGAGGGCATCATTCCTGCGCTCGAACCCGCCCACGCGCTGGCCCAAGTCGGTAAGGTGGCGCCGGGCCTGCCGAAGGATCACCTGCTCGTGGTCAACCTCTGCGGCCGCGGCGACAAGGACATTTTCGCAGTGGCGGACGCGCTCGGAGTGAAGTTGTGAAGGAGACGCGCATCGCGCGCCGCTTCGCCGCGCTCAAAGCCGAGGGCCGCGCCGGCCTTATCACATATTTGAGCTGCGGCGATCCCGACGCCGAGACCTTCCAGCGCATCTTGTCGGGGCTGCCGAAAGCCGGTGCCGACCTGATCGAGGTCGGGGTGCCGTTTTCCGACCCGATGGCCGACGGGCCCGCAATCCAGGCGGCGGGGCTCCGCGCGCTCTGCGCCGGCATGACGCTCGCACAGACGCTGGAGATCGTGCGCGGATTTCGCCGCCGAGACGCAGATACCCCGATCGTGCTGATGGGTTACTATAACCCGATTTACCGCTACGGCGCTGAACGGTTCTGCGCGGACGGCAAATCTGCGGGAGTGGACGGGCTCATAACGGTCGACCTGCCGCCCGAGGAGGACGAGGAGCTGCACGCACCCGCGCGCGCCGCCGGCATCGACCTCGTCAGCCTGACCGCCCCCACCAGCGACGACAAGCGCCTGCCGGTTGTGCTCCGGCGCGCCACTGGCTTCGTCTATCATGTCTCGATCGCCGGCATCACCGGCACCAAATCCGCGAGCATCGCCGACGTCGAGAAGGCCGTGGTGCGGATCCGCCGGCACACGGCGCTGCCGGTCGCCGTCGGCTTCGGCATCAAGACGCCGGAGCAAGCGGCCGAGATCGCCCGCGTCGCCGACGCCGCCGTGGTGGGGACGGCGCTGGTGCGGCGCGTCGCCGCCTTGCTCGACGAGCATAACCGCCCCAAACCCGGCCTTGTGGAGGCCGTGCTCGCCGATGTCACTGCGCTTGCGCGCGGCGTGCGCGGCGCGCGCATGCCCCTGCCTGTCACGAGCGGCTCATGAACTGGCTCACCAACTTCGTCTTGCCGAAGATCCGCGCGGTCGTCGCCAAGAAAGACGTGCCGGACAATCTCTGGCACAAATGTCCGAGCTGCGATCAGATGCTGTTTCATCGCGAGCTCGAGGCGAACCTGTTCGTCTGCCGCAATTGCGGCCACCATCTTCGGCTCGATGCGAAGCGGCGCCTCGGTCTTTTGTTCGATGATGGGGAGTACACGCAAGTCGAGCTGCCCAAGACACCGCTCGATCCTCTGCGCTTCCGCGATCAGAAGCGCTATACCGACCGCCTCAAGGAGGCGCAGGCGCGGAACGGCGGCGGCGATGCCCTAATGGTGGCTCACGGGAAAATCGGCGGCACGCCGGCGGTGGTCGCGGTGTTCGACTTCGAGTTCATGGGGGGATCCATGGGCACCGCGGTCGGCGAGGGCTTGATCGCCGCGGCTCGGCTCGCAGTACTGCAGGAGGCGCCACTCGTGGTGGTGCCCGCCTCCGGCGGTGCGCGCATGCAGGAGGGTATCCTCTCGCTGATGCAGCTGCCGCGCACGACGCTGGCGGTGCATGAGGTGAAGGCGGCGGGGCTGCCCTATATCGTGTTGCTCACCGACCCTACGACCGGCGGCGTTTCCGCCTCTTTCGCCATGCTCGGCGACGTGACGCTCGCGGAGCCCGGCGCCGTGGTGGGTTTCGCGGGCGCACGGGTGATCGAGGAAACCATCCGGGAGAAGTTGCCCGAGGGCTTCCAGCGCTCGGAGTACCTGCTCGAGCACGGCATGGTGGACATGGTCGTGCCGCGTCAGGAGCTCCACGACACGTTGGCACGGCTCCTCGATCTACTCTGCCGCACGGCGCCGCCGGCGCCCGTGGTTTCCCTGCTGCCGCGTCCGGAGGTCGCTTCCTGAGCAGCGACCGTATTCTGGAGCGGCTCTCTCGGCTCCATCCAAGGCTCATCGACCTCGCGCTCGACCGCATCGAGCGGCTGCTCGCGGCGCTCGGGCATCCCGAGCGGCGATTGCCGCCGGTGGTCCACGTCGCCGGTACCAACGGCAAGGGCTCATCGGTCGCAACACTGCGTGCCTGCCTGGAGGCCGCCGGCTATCGCGTGCACGTCTACACGTCGCCACACCTCGTGCGCTTTGCCGAGCGCATCCGCGTCGCGGGCACACTCATCGAAGATGATCAGCTGAGCGCTTGCCTCGAGGAATGTGAGCAGGCAAACGCGGGAGCGCCGATCACGCTGTTCGAGATCACCACGGCGGCGGCCTTTCTCGCTTTCAGCCGCACGCCCGCCGACGCCACACTGCTGGAAGTGGGCCTCGGCGGCCGGTTCGACGCAACCAATGTGATCCAGCAACCCGTCGCCACGGTATTGACGCCGATCTCGCTCGATCATCAGCGGTTCCTGGGCGACACTCTGGCCGCGATCGCCTTCGAGAAGGCAGGCATACTGAAACCAGGCGTGCCGGGCGTGGTGGGACCGCAATCCTCGGAGGCGGCGGAGGTGATCGAGGTACGCGCCACGGAGACGGGCTCGCCGCTTTACTGGCATGGCAAGGATTGGCGGGCTGAGCCCACAGCGACGGGCATGCGATACGAGGGCCCGCGCTGGCGCCTCGATCTGCCCGCGCCGTCGCTCATTGGCCGCCACCAGATCGATAACGCCGGCGCGGCGATTGCGTGCCTCGAGGGTCTTGAGACGTCTCTGCGCGTCGATTCTGCGGCCATCGCGCGCGGCCTGCGAGGCATCGAGTGGCCGGCGCGGCTGCAGCGTCTAACCCGCGGCCCGCTGCCGGCGATGCTGCCGCCAGGCGGCGAGCTGTGGCTCGACGGCGGCCACAATCAAGCCGGCGGCGAAGTCCTGGCACAGCAGGCCGCGACCTGGCGCGACCGGCCGCTTCGCCTCGTCTTCGGCATGCTCCATACGCACGATGCCCGCGGGTTTCTGAAGGCGCTTGCGAGGTACGTCGCGGACGTCGGCACCGTCGCCATCCCCGGCGAGGCGAACAGCTTGAGCGCCGAGGACGCCGCCGCCGCGGCGCGTGCCGCGGGCCTTGCAGCCGAAAGCTACCCGAATGTCGGGGTCGCGGTCGGCACCGCGGCCGCCAAACCCGGTCCGAGCCGGATCCTCATCTGCGGCTCGCTCTATCTTGCGGGGACCGTGCTGGCGGAGAACGGCTGAGACCGCGACGCGCGACTCTCGGGCCTTCCATGGGCCCGCGTCATACCAGGCCCCATGCAGCGCGGAAGCAGAGGATCAATCGCCATTGAACGGTTACCGCTCTTTTAAACGAAAACGGGCGCCGCTCGAACAGCGGCGCCCGCGCGCGAAGCCCTTCCGAGGGCGCGGCTAGATCACCGACTCCACCCACTCCACCAGCTTGCTCTTGGGGAGCGCGCCGATCTTGGTGGCGGCGACTTGGCCGTTCTTGAACAGCATCAGCGTCGGAATACCGTTGACGCCGTATTTCGTGGGCGTTGCAGGATTCTCGTCGATGTTGAGCTTGGCGATGGTGACCCGGCCCTTCATCTCGTTCGAGATGTCCTCCAGAAAGGGCGCGATCATTTTGCAGGGCGCGCACCATTCCGCCCAGAAGTCGACCAGCACGGGTCCAGGCGCCCGCAGCACGTCCGCCTCGAAGGCCGCGTCGGTGGTCTTGCTCGTCATGCTCGTGTTCTCCGCTCGGTGTTGTCTTGCTGGGTCTTAGGGACAGGAAAGCCGCGACGTTCAAGCCGCGGCCCCGTGTTCT
>DASZHJ010000487.1:0-2291 GCA_035938015.1 Allostellaceae bacterium | reverse complement strand
CGCTCGATGACCGCAACCGCGAGCTCGAGTTCTCGCTCCCCGGCCGCTACGACGTGTCGCCGGCGCAGGCCGGCATTCTCTCGACGACCCCGGGAGTTAGAGAAGTTTTAGAGATTTGACGTAGGATACAGCGCAAGCCTCATCGCCATCGAGATTGCGTAAAATGGTACGGATCGCTTGCATTACGCTCGTCCTTGCCGCGGCTCTTTGCGCCGGCTCGGCGCAGGCGAAATATTGCCCGCGCGTTCTCTACCGGGCAACTCGCATCGTCGTCGTCACCGTGCCGACCATGCAGTCGACCGCCGCCTCCGTGCGCACCTTCGAGCGCGCGTCGCCGGCCTCGCGTTGGGAGCGGCGCGGCGATCCGGAGCCGGCTGTGGTCGGTATGAAGGGCATTGCCTGGGGCAACCCCTATGTGTACCTGGCCGACAAGGACGAACCGCTGAAGCGCGAAGGTGACCAGCGCACGCCCGCCGGTGTCTATCGCGTGGGTCCGACGTTCGGCTCAGATGCGAGCAAGCGGCCGGGCCACCTGTTGCTGGTGCCGGAACAGCAGTTCTGCGTCGAAGACGCGAAATCGCGCTACTACGGCAAGATCGTGCCGCAAAGCGTGGTCGGAGAGAAGACGAGCGGCGAGGATATGGCCAAGGAACCGCTCTACCGGCGCGGCATCGTCATCGATTACCCGCCGCGGCCGCGGACGCAGGCCGGCTCCTGCATCTTCCTCCACATCTGGGGTGGACCGGCCGTCGGCACCGACGCCCGCATTGCACTGCCCGAAGAGCGGGTCGCTTACCTGCAGGAGTGGGCGGAAAAGCGCTTCACGGCGATCGCGATCGTGTCGGAGGATACGGTCGATCGCTACAAAGGCTGCCTGCCGTCGGCCGACATGGCAGCCGTTGGCGACGGAGCCACATCCGTACCGCTCCCCGTGCGCAAGCCCGCGGCGAAGAGCGAGAGGCGCGCCTCGCTGCCCTGAGACTTCACTTCCAGAAGTGGTCGTAGAGGCTGAGGCCGATCTCGAACGCGATGAGCGCAATGATGTAGACCTCGAGCCGGTGGCTCGTGCGCGTGGCCATGAGGTCGGTGATGGTCTCCGCGGTGTCGCGGATCACTTCGAGCTTGCGCGCGATTGCCCGGCCGCGCTGGGGCAGGTCGTACTCGTCGACGAGGCGGGCCCAGAAGCGTTCGAGCTCGGGATGGTCCCACAACACGTCGGGCTTCTCGTCGAGGTCGACGCGGTCAGCGAGCCGCTGCTGCAGCGTGAGCGCCTGCCCGATCTGCTCGAGCAGCGAGCCCTGCGGGCTACGCGGCAGCCGCCGCTGTTGCAGCGTCTGCGCCACCCCATCGATGCGATCGAAGGCGAGCGCGATGCGCCGCTCGTCGTAGGCGAGCGTCACGCTCATGGCGAGCGCTTCCGCGACGAGCAGGAGCCGGTCGGGGTCCGCGGTTTTGATCTGCAGACCGTTCACCGTCGAGACGCCCTCCTCCTCGTCGGGCTTGACCAGCAGACGCACGGCCTCCGTCTCGCGCTCTTGGAGCGGCGAGACGATGCGCGGGTCGAGGCTGCGGATCAGCCCCTCCTCATCGACCGGGTTCATGTCGAAGAAGACGGCTGCGCCCGACTTGAACAGCACAGCCATGCCGCCGCCGCCCGTCCGGAAGGCAAGGGGGGTGCTCGAGAAGGCGTCCTCGCGCTCCAGGCCCTTGACGTCGATATGCTCCCCGAGCTGGAGCGCCCGGACCCGAATTTCCTTGTTGCCCATGCCACCATCTGCCGTGCTGCCGAGCCGTCCAGGGGCCGGCCGGGCCAAGCTTGTCATTTCGAGGTCAACACTCTATAAGCACGGCCATCTCGCACGCGGACCTCGCGCCGAGCGGATTAAAAGCCCCGCTCAGCGCTCCGGTGGATGGACCTGAAACCCAGGTTTCCATCTTATCTGGGTCCGCGGTGGACCAACCGGAAAAGGACTGCCCATGACGCTTCCCGCGTTCAATATGCGTCAGCTTTTGGAAGCTGGCGTGCACTTCGGCCACCAGTCGCATCGCTGGAATCCCAAGATGGCGCCCTTCATCTACGGCGCCCGCAACAACATTCATATCATCGACCTCACGCAGACAACGCCGATGCTGCATCAGGCGCTGATGAAGGTCTCCGACACGGTCGCCGGCGGCGGCCGCGTGCTGTTCGTCGCGACGAAGCGGCAGGCGTCGGGCTCGATCGCGGACTCGGCCAAGCGCAGCGCGCAGTATTTCATCAACCATCGCTGGCTCGGCGGCACGCTGACGAA
>DASZHJ010000486.1:0-4076 GCA_035938015.1 Allostellaceae bacterium | reverse complement strand
GCGGCTTCGGCATGCCCAAAGATATCCCCGAGGCGATGCGCTGGTATCGCGCCGCGGCCGAGGGCGGCAACGATGTCGCCGCGAGCGCTCTGGGCCTGTTGTTGATGAGCGGCGAAGGCGCCGCGGCCGACCCCGAGCAAGCCCAGCGTTGGCTCGGCGGTCCCGCCGCGCGCGGCCACGCCCACGCGCAATACGGGCTGGGGTTGCTCTTCCTGCGGGCGCGGGATCAAGGCCGCGCCGAGCTCTGGCTCGCCAAAGCCGCGGCCCAAGGCCACGCCGGCGCCCAATCGACTCTGGCACGGCTCAAGCCGGCCGACGGTGCCGCTGCCGCCTGATCCGCCTCAAGTCTGCCGGAACTCCGCAAGGCCGCGTTTGAAGCGCGCGAAGTAGTCCCGCGCATAGGAAACGTAGTCCACCTCGAGGCTCGAATGGAGCTCCGAGACCATGCCCCACATGGCCTCGCGCAGCAGCGAGGCGCACTTCATCGCGTGATACCGCCGCGCCAGCTCCGCCGTGAGCGGCCGCTCGAAATAGGCTTCGAGCAGCCACGTCTCGTCTGCGGGATCGACCTCGTTGTTGGAGCAGAGATTGGCGAGATCGAAGAGCGGACTGTTGAAACCCGCGTAATCCCAATCGATCAGCCAGAGCTTCTCGCCGGCATCGATGAAGTTCGCCGCCAGGAGATCGTTGTGGCCGAAGACGATATCGATGGGACCGACCGCCGCCTGCAGCTCGGCGGCGGCCGCGAGCAGCGTCGCCGGCTCCGGGACGAGCCGACTTCCGCCCTCGCGCAAGGTCTGGGCGTAGTCGCGCAAGACGTGGAACACCCAGAACATCTGCGCGGGCCCGCGCAGATGCCGCTCGACCTCGCCGTGACAGCGGCGCAGGAGCGGCAGGATGCGAGCGAGCATGGACCGGCTGCGAATGTCCTCGGGTTTCAGCGTCCGGCCCTCGATGAACCGCAGGACCAGCGCGCCGGGCTCATGGTGCACCACTTCGGGCGAGAGCCCCGCCGCCGCCGCGGCGCGGCTCGCCGCCAGCTCGTTGCCACGCGTGATCTGGTGAACGGGAATGTCCTCTCCCACGCGCACGACCAAGCGCTCGCTGCGGTGCCGGACGAGATAGTTACGGTTCGTGATGCCGCCGGTGAGCGGCTCGGGCGCCACCGGCTCCAGCCAGCACGCCAGGCGCGCCGCCAATCCCCGAGCCTCGGCCTCGTTCATGCGCTCCTTAAAGCGCCTCGCCCGCGCCCGATCCGCTGGCGGGCGTCGGGATCCACCACTCCGACCCGCGGACGGTCTCGATATATTCGGGCCAGCGCAGGTCCACCGGCGCCTGGAAATCCTTCGGCAGCAATGGCGCCACCCACTTCGACCCGCCGATCCCGCCACCGGTGCGCTCCTTGAATTCGCTCTGCGCGCGCTGCAACACCTCGGGCGCCGTCAGCAGATCGATCAAGCTCGCGGCGATGGTCTTGGCGCCCAGGAAGATGCCGGGGTTGATCGCCGCCGGCAGTCCGCCGAGCGCATTGTGGACCCAGGCCGGATACTCGTAGCCGGCGCTCGGCGGCCGGAGCCGCGGGCGCATGGTCAAGAGACGCACCGTCGGCGCGTGCCAGGTGTAATCGACATAGTCGTCCGAGGTGTAGTGCTGCTGCCACTCCGGCAAGGCGCGACGCAGAGAGGCCTCGTATTCCTGCGGCGGCATCAGGCGCTCGGCGTCCTCCAGGAACGGGTTCGGCATCGGCTCGAGCCCGAGATTCGCCTGGATCTTGCGGGCGAACTCGCGGGCCTCCTCGGAGAATTTCGGCGCGCCCACCAGCGTCATGTTCTCGAAGGTCATATCCGCCATCGCGTGATTGGTGAGCCCGACGCGGGTCTTGGTCACCCACCGCACGGAGGCGCGGCATCCGGTCGTGCCCGCCGCATGGCGCGCGTTGTTGGCGAGCACGTTGTAGATCTGCTGCTGGATGCCCAGCATCGGCGAGCGCCAGGAATACTGGATCTGGCTGAACCGCGGGGGCAGGTTGTCGGAGGTCGCGTCGCCGGCCGCCATGACGAACTCGTTGAGCGTCCAGGTCCCCGTGTGCGGGAACATCGCCTCCTTCGTGTACTTCGTCATGGTGTACATGAGGCAGAGCGCGTCGATCGCGCCCGGGCAGCGCGCCGCCGTGTGCGAGTTGTGCCGCGTCGGCATCAGGCTCTTGTCGATCCAAGTCTCCGGCGCCAGCGTCTCGAAGGTGAAGACGGCGCTCCAATAGGAGCCGCACTGCGTGTCCCAGATCGCGGTGTTGCCGGAATGCGGGTGGTAGGAGATGAAGGCGTCGGCACCGTCGAAATAGCCTTTGGCGGCGTGCACGGGTTTGGAGCCGCAGACCTTCTCGGCGGGCTCGCCGAAGAATTTCAGCGTGCCCTTGAGGCCGAATTTCTCCATCGCCGCCTTGGCCGCGAGCACGCCCGCGAGCGCGGTGGTGCCGAGCGCCGAATGCGGGTCGGTGTGCCCCGCCGCCCACGGATGCAGGCCGGCCCGCGGCGCCTGGTGGGGCACCACCTGCTGCGAGTTTCCGGGCACCGCGTCGTATTCCGCGTAGCTGCCGAGCACCGGGCCGCCCTTGCCCCAGCGGGCGGCGAAGGCGGTGGGCATGCCGCCCGACCCCGCCTCCACCTCGAAGCCTTCCGTGCGCAGCAGGTCGCAATAGGCCTTGGCGGACTTGTACTCGCGCCACGCCGGCTCGGCGTACTCCCAGATCTTCAGGTGCCAGTCGGAGAACCGACGAGCCCGCTCGTCGATCCAGTCGAGAGCGAAACGCTTCTGCTGAGTGAGTCCGGGCATGAGAGCATCGCCTCCGTTTCCGTCGCCGTTCGAGCCCTTCACGTGCAGACCGAGTACTCCGGCGCGAGCCGGCTCAAAGCCTCGGCGCCCTTGTCCGTGATCAGGATCGTATGCCCGAGCGACATCGCGAGATTGCGCGGCGCATCCACGAGGATCGCGTGCAGGAACAGCACCATCCCCGGGCGCGCGAGCATGGGGTTGCCGGAATAGATCATCGGCGGCACGTCCATCCAAGTCGGCTTGAAGCTCGCGCCCAGCGAGTAGCCGCAGGCCGCGAGCCGGGCGCTGCCGAAGCCCGCCGCGTCGAACACGCGCCGATGCGCATCGTCGATCTCGCCGAGCGCCCGGCCCGGCCGCGCGGCCTCGGTCATGGCCGCGAGCGCGTCGCGGGTCGCCTCGAACATCTGGCGCTGCCGAGGATCGGCTTTGCCGACCGCGGCCGTTCGCATGAGACAGGCGCAGTAATGGCGATAGCTCCCGGCGAATTCCATGGTGATCTGGTCGACGGTATCGAGGCGACGCGCGCCCGTCGCCGAGCGCACCAGGAGCGCGCGGTCGCCCGAGCCCAGCACCGGCCCCGAGGGCGGCATGTCGCCGCCGCCTTGCAGGATCGCCGAGAGCCCAGCGGCGGAGATGTTGCCCTCGAAGGCGCCTGGGTGGATCGCCGCCAGCATCGCGATGAGCGCGTCGTCGGCCAGCGCCGCAGCGCGGCGGACATAGGCGATCTCGGCCAGAGACTTGGTGACCCTGAGCTCGCGTATGAGATCGGAGGCGTCCTCAAGGCGACACCAGTCGGCGAGCTGCCGCCGCAGGCGGTCGTGATTGCGGCCCGTAAGGCCGAAGGTGTTGAGCTCGACCCCGATCCGGGCGCCCTGCAACCCCTTCTCCGCCAGTATGCTCTTGAGCTCGTTCGTGGGATCGGCGCCCTCGACGTCGTACCAGATCCGGATGTCCTCGATGATGGACGTCCGCTTGGCCTGCTCGCGGTCCGGCAGGCGCGTGAGCAACGTGATCGGCTGCTCGTCGGCCGTGAGCACCGCGCATTGAAAGAAGACGAAACCGCTGGTGTCGAACCCGGTCAGATAATAGTGACTCTCTTGCGCGAAGATCAGGAGCGCGGCCAGATCGCTGTCGCGCAGCTTGGCCCGCGCCCGCTCGATGCGCGAGAGAAACTCCGTCCGCTCGAAGTGCAGTGCCATCGCGGCAGGCGGCGCGGCTCAGCGCGCCGCTGCTCGAGGCTCGGG
>DASZHJ010000485.1:0-14422 GCA_035938015.1 Allostellaceae bacterium | reverse complement strand
AGGGGGTTTTCCTCGGCAAATCCGGCGGTTGCATAGCTGATTTCCACGCGTTTTGCCATGTGCTGGGAGGCACAAAATGACCGAATTGGAATATTGGACTCTGCAAATCCAGAAGGGCCGGATCTCGCGACGCGAATTCATGGGCCGTGCCGCGGCACTGGGCGTCACCACCGCGCTCGCAACCACTATTCTCAGTCATGCCGGCGTCGCCGCCGAGCCCAAGAGAGGCGGCTCGTTCAAGGGCGGCCTGGCACACGGCGCAACGACCGACACGGGCGATCCCGCCGCCTATCCCGACACCGCCACCCAGGTTCCGTTCGGGGGCGGCATGTCGAGCTACCTCACCGAGGTCGATGCCAAGGGCAACATAGTGGGCGACGCGGCCGAGAGCTTCGAGCCTGCCGACAAGGCCGCGACTTGGGTCTTCAAACTGCGCAAGGGCGTCACGTTCCACAACGGCAAGGATCTGACCGCCGACGACGTGATCGCGTCTTACCGCCATCATATGGGAAAGGATTCGAAATCCGCCGTGAAGTCGGTTCTGGCACCGATCAAGGACATCAAGGCGGACGGCAAGAGCACCGTCATCTTCACCCTCGACGGCGGCAACGCGGATTTCCCCTATCTCGCGAGCGACTATCACATTCCGATCTTGCCGGCGAATGCCGATGGCTCCGCGGACTGGCAGTCGAACAACCGCACGGGTGCCTACACCTTCGTGTCCTGGGAGCCCGGCGTGCGCGCCAAGCTGAAGCGCAACCCGAACTACTACATATCGGGCGCGCCCTATTTCGACGATGTCGAGTTCATCAGCATCACCGACGTAGCGGCGCGCGTGAATGCGCTCACCACGGGTGAGGTGCACTGGGCCATGCGCCCGGATCTGAAGACCCTGGACCTGCTGAAGCGCAACACGAACATCGCGATCAACGAGGTCACCGGTTACGGTCATTACACGTTTCCCATGGATACGACCGTGGCGCCCTTCAACAACGCCGACGTCCGCAACGCGCTCAAATGGGCGATCAATCGCGATGAGATCCTCAAGAAGGTGTTCCTCGGTCACGGGGTCGTCGGTAACGACAATCCGATCGCGCCCTCGGTCAAGTTCGCCTACGATCCCAAGCCCAAGTTCACCTACGATCCCGAGAAGGCCAAGGCGCTGCTCAAGAAGGCGGGCATGGCGAACCTCAAGGTCGACCTGTCGGTGGCGGATGCGGCCTTCAACGGCGCGATCGACGCTGCGGTGCTCTATCAGCAGAGCGCCAAGGCCGCCGGCATCGACATCAACGTCGTGCGCGAGCCCAACGACGGCTACTTCGACAACGTCTGGCTCAAGAAGCCGTGGTGTGCGGACTACTGGAGCGGACGGCCGACCGTGGACTGGATGATGAGCGTGGTCTACGCCAAGGGCGCCGCCTGGAACGAGACCCACTGGGACAATCCCAAATTCAACGACCTCCTGGCTCAGGCGCGCAGCGAGACCGACGAGAAGAAGCGGGCGACCATGTATCAGGAGATGCAGCAGCTCGTGCACGACGACTGCGGCCAGATCGTGATCATCTTCAACAACTATGTCGAGGCGGCCTCGAAGAAGGTCACGCACGGCCCGATCGCCGCAAACTGGGAATGCGATGGCCTGAAAATTGCCAAGCGGTGGTGGTTCGCTTAGCCTAGGCTGAGAGGACGGGCGCGGGCCGTCGGAGTGCCGCCGGCCCGGCCCTTCCTGCACGCGGGGGGCAGATGCTGTCCACGGGGAGAGAGGGGCCTTGAACGCCATCCTGAGAACCGTCCTGCAAAGGCTCGGGCTCGGGCTGGTGACGCTTTTCGTCGTGTCGGTGGTGATCTTCTCGGCGGTCACCATGCTGCCAGGCAACTTTGCCAATGCGATCCTCGGCCAATCCGCGACCCCCGAGACGGTGGCGGCCTTCGAGCGCTCGGTCGGTCTCGATAAGCCGCCGGTGGTGCGGTATTTCCAGTGGATCGGCGGCGTCCTGCACGGAGATTTCGGCAATTCGTTCTCGAGCGCGGGCGCTTTGGCGGGCGGCCATGACCGCGCCGTCGTCTCGCTGGTGACGCCGCGGCTGATGAATACGCTTTTCCTCGCGGGCCTCACCGCCGCGATCGCGGTACCGCTCTCGCTCATCCTCGGAATGCTGGCCGCGCTTTACCGCAACAGCGTGTTCGACCGGATGGTCAATCTGGTGACCCTGACCTCGATATCCGTGCCCGAGTTCTTCGTCGCCTATATCCTGATGTTGTTTCTCGCGATCAAGCTTCCGATCTTTTACTCGCTCGCCAACGTGAGCCCCGATACGCCGCTCCTGGAGCGCATCGCGCGCTGCACGTTGCCGTCCCTGACGCTGATCCTTGTCATCGTCGCGCACATGATGCGCATGACGCGCGCCGCCATCATCAACATCCTCGCGAGCCCCTACATCGAGACGGCGCGGCTCAAGGGCGTCTCGCCCAGCCGCATCATCTATAAGCACGCGCTGCCCAACGCGCTGGCACCGATCGCGACCGTGGTGGCGATCAACCTGGCCTATCTTATCGTGGGAGTGGTAGTGGTCGAGGTAGTCTTCGTCTATCCCGGCATCGGCCAGCTCATGGTGGATTCGGTTTCCGCCCGCGACATTCCGGTCGTCCAGGCTTGCGCCTTGATCTTTGCCGTCACCTATATCGGCTTCAATCTGCTGGCCGACATCGTGTCGATCGTGACCAACCCCAGGCTGCTGCACCCGCGATGAGCGCCGAGCCCGCCGAGATCTCCACTGCGGTACCGGAAACCGCTCCGCCGCGTTGGACCCCGCTGTCGGCGGCGTGGCGTGCCCTCAAGCGCGCGCCGATAAGCGCCTGGTTCGGGCTCGTGGTGATCGCGATTTATATGGTCTTCGCCATCTTCGCGCCGCTCTTGGCGCCCTACGCGGAATCGGAAATCGTCGCGGGCTCGTACGAGCCCTGGGGCGGAGATTACCTGCTGGGCACGGACCAACTCGGCCGCGATTTGCTCTCGCGCCTCATTTACGGCGCGCGCAACACGATCGGCATCGCCGTGATGACCACGGGCCTTTCGTTCACGATCGGGGGCACGCTTGGCCTTTTGGCCTCGATCCTCGGCGGCTGGACCGATCAATTGCTGGCGCGCGCGGTCGACATCCTGATGGCGATCCCACAACTCATCTTCGCGCTGATGCTGCTCTCGATCTTCGGCTCGTCGGTGACCAATCTGATTCTGATCATCGCGGTACTCGATTCGACCCGCGTGTTCCGCCTCACTCGCGCCGTAGCGATGAACGTCGTCGTGCTGGACTTCGTCGAGGCGGCGCGGCTCCAAGGCGAGGGGCTCGGCTGGATCATGTTGCGCGAGGTCCTGCCGAACATCCTGCCGCCGCTGGTCGCGGAGTTCGGCCTCCGATTCTGCTTCGTCTTTCTGACGATCAGCGCGCTTTCCTTCCTCGGCCTCGGCATTCAGCCGCCGACCGCGGATTGGGGCTCGATGGTCCGGGAGAACGCGACCCTCATCAACTACGGCGACGTGACGCCGCTTCTGCCGGCCGGCGCGATCGCGCTGTTGACCATCGCAGTCAACTTCGTGGTGGATTGGTTCCTGCATAAGGCGAGCGGGCTTCGCGATGAGCAGTAGCGAGCACATCGACCAGATCGGGCCTTCGCCCGGCGCAGGCGCGCCGCTCTTGGAGGTCAAGGGCCTCTGTATCGAAGGCCAAAGCGACGAGCGCTGGCACCCGATCGTCAAGAACGTGGGATTGTCGCTTCGGCGCGGCGAGGTACTGGGATTGATCGGCGAGTCCGGCGCCGGCAAATCCACGATCGGTCTGGCCGCCATGGGATATGCGCGTCCGGGTTGCCGCATCACCGCCGGCAGCATCCTGTTCGACGGCGTGGACCTGCTCAAGATCGACGAACCGGAACGGCGCGCCATCTGGGGCACCCGGATCGCCTACGTGGCGCAGTCGGCGGCGGCGTCGTTCAATCCCGCGCACAAGCTCATCGACCAATGCGTCGAGGCTTCCGTCGGACATCGCTTTTCCGGCGAGGACGAGGCCAAGCGAACCGCCGTGGATCTGTTCCGCCGCTTGCACCTGCCGGATGCCGAGCATTTCGGTTACCGCTATCCGCATCAAGTCTCGGGCGGGCAGCTGCAGCGTGCCATGACCGCGATGGCCATGGCGTGCCGCCCCGATCTCATCATCTTCGACGAGCCGACGACGGCGCTCGACGTTACCACCCAGATCGAGGTGCTTGCCGCGATCAAGAATGTAGTACGGCAGTTTCAGACCGCCGCGATCTACATTTCCCACGATCTCGCCGTCGTGGCGCAGATGGCAGACCGCGTCATGGTGCTGCGCTATGGCGAGCTGGTGGAGGAGGCGACCACTCGCGAGATGCTCACCAATCCGCAGCAGGCCTATACGAAGTCGCTGTGGGCCGTGCGATCGCTGCGCAAGGAGGAGGAGTCGGGGCACGACAAGATCCTGCGCGTCGATACGGTCGATGCGGCCTACGGCGCGCTCAAGGTGTTGCACAGCGTCAGTATCCAGGTACCTCGCGGGAGGACCGTTGCGGTGGTGGGCGAATCCGGTTCGGGCAAATCGACGCTGGCGCGGGTGATCACGGGATTGCTGCCGCCCGTAGCGGGCTCGATCCTGTTCGATGGCAAGCCGCTATCGCGGCGGATCAAGGAGCGGGATAAGAAACTGCTCCAGCGCATCCAGATGATCTATCAGATGCCGGACACCGCGCTCAATCCGCGCCGGCGCGTGCGCGACATCCTGGGCCGGCCGCTCGAGCACCACCTGGGCTTGTCCGGCGCTGCGAAACACAGCCGCATTCTCGAGCTTCTGGCGATGATCGAGCTCGACGACCGCTTCCTTGAGCGCTTTCCGAGCGAGCTCTCGGGTGGGCAGAAGCAGCGCATCTGCATCGCTCGCGCGCTCGCCATCAATCCCGAGCTCATCATCTGCGACGAGGTGACGTCGGCGCTCGACCAGCTGGTGGCGGAGGAAATCCTGAAGCTCCTGCTGCGGCTCCAGAAGGAGCTCGGCGTGTCATATCTCTACATCACCCATGACCTCGCCACCGTGAAAGCGATCGCCGACGAGATCGTCGTGATGCACCAAGGGCGCGTGGTGCAGAGCGGGTCCAAGTCCCAGGTGCTGACGCCGCCGCATCATGCCTACACCGAGCTGCTGCTCTCCTCGGTCCCGGAGATGGACCCGGATTGGCTCGACGGCCTGCTCGCGCGCCGCGGGGTTGCCGCCGCCGCGACCTGAGCAAGAGCCGGCGCGTCAGATGTTCTGGTTCACGCGCATGAGATAGCGATAGGGATCGCTGGTCATCACGGCGCCGCCGGAGACCAGCAGGACCGATCCGGAAACCCAGGCCGCGGCCTCCGAGGCGAAATAGACCGCGGCGGCAGCGACGTCGCTGGGCTGGCCGACCCGGCGCAACGGATAGAACATGGCGCGGGCGCGTCTGTCCTCGGGGGTCGCGAGCCAGGGCGCCGTCAGCGGCGTCTCCACCACGGCTGGGGCGATCGCGTTGACGCGGATGCCGTACTGGCCGAGCTCGACCGCCATGGTCTGCGTGATGTTGTTGAGGGCGGCCTTGCAGGCGCCATAAATGCCTTCGCCGCCCGGTGCGGCGTAAAAGCTGTCGATCGAGCTCAAGAAGATGATCGAGCCGCCCTTGCCGGATTTCCGCATGGCGCGCGCGGCTGCCTGGGCGCCGAACACCTGCGCCGTCAAATTGAGCCGCAGCATGGCGTCCCAGCCGCTCTCGGTGACGTCGAGCCATTCGCTGCTGCCGCCGGGGTCGCTGACGAAACCGCCGGCGTTGTTGACCCAGACATTGATCTTGCCGAAGGCGGCAACGCCGGCATCCGCGATCTTCTGGAGCTGTGCGAGATCGGTGACATCGGCGGTTTGCAGGAGCGCGCGGCGGCCCTTGGCCTCGACTTCACGGCCCACGGATTCCAGGTCGGCCCGGGTCCGCGCCGCCAACACGATGTCGGCCCCTTGCTCCGCGAAGGCGAGCGCGATGCCGCGCCCCAATCCGCGACTGGCACCCGTGACGACACAGGTCTTTCCGGCCAATGAGAACATGCTGAGCCCCTTTGAGCTGGCGTTAAGTGCCTCGCGACGCCTTCGACGCGCGCGAGAGCGGGGCTTTATCTAACAGCGGATCGGGCGCTTGATCCAGCGGGAGGTGCCGCGGGACCGCGCACCAACTTGGAGTGGCAGCGGCTCAGTGCGAATGCCAGCGCCAGCGGTCGACGGTCTCGGTCAGGAACCCGAGACCTTCGTGGTCTTTCTCCCAGGCCTTCGGGAAGTTGGTACTGCCGCCTTGTGGCCGCAGCGAGCGATCGAGGTCGTTGAAGCGGATCCGCATGGGATGCGGCACGCCTTCACCCACGGCGATCGCTTCCTGCTGGCGCAGCGTCGGCAGTGTGCTCAGCAATCCCGCCGCGGTCTCCGGCAGCGTGCGCCGCACCAGGTTCTGATCCTTGTCGTTGGTCATGCGCATGGCAAAAACGGTGCTGCACTGAGACAGGATGGCCTCGGAGATTTCAGACGGGCGTTGCGTCACCAGACACAGTGAAACGCCGTACTTGCGGCCTTCCTTGGCGATCCTCGCGATCGCGCGCCGGGTCGGCTCGAATCCGAGGCTGTTGTCGTTCGGGACGTAACGATGAGCTTCGTCGCACACGAGCAGGATGGGTACCGATTTCTCGCGGTCGCTCCAGAGCGCAAAATCGAAGATGAGGCGGCAGAGCAGCGACACCACCACGTTCACGACCTCCGACGGCACGCTGGAAATGTCGAGGATGGTGATGGGCTTGCCGTTCACGGGAATGCGCAGGATGCGCGAGAGAATCTCGGAGAGGTTGTCGCGGACGGTAAGGCCCGGGAACATGAAGGCGTAGCGCAGGTCCTGGCGGAGATCCTCGATGGTGCCCATGAGGCGAAGATAGGGGAGCGTGCTGTCGGGCTTGTCGAGCCTGCCCATGGCATCGGAGATGTGTTTCATGACGGCCGGCATGCGATAGGGCGTCGGAGTATCCACCGTCACGAATGTCTCGGCGCTATCCTCGCCAAGGAAGCTGTGCTTGGCCGCAATGATGGCCTCTTTGAGGATGTTCGCTTCGCGGCTGCGCGCGATCGGCTCCCGGCTGCACAAGACCTCGGTGATCTCCTCAGCGCTCATCAGCCAATAGGGCAGCTCGATATTGTGCGTGTTGACGCACTCGGCCATGCTCCCGAAGGCGTGTCCGTACTCGCCGTGGGGGTCGAGCATCACAACGTGGCCGTTCGGGTGGGCCTGCAACAGCGAGCGCAGGACGACCGTGAGCGAGCAGGATTTGCCCGAGCCGGTCGTGCCCAGGATCGCCGAATGCTTGCAAAGGAACTCCTGGGAGATCAGGTAAGCGGTCTTGGATGGGTCCTGATGCAGGACGCCGATCGGCAGGCTTGGCGAGGTGGGCTTGCTATAGATGCTGTCGAGGTCAGCGGGCGACGCCTGAAACACCGGCGCGCCGAGCACAGGATAGACCGAGATGCCGCGGGAGAACGACGCGGGCTTTCCGGTGCGGGCGATGATCTCGCCCAGCAACTCGACCTCCGCGACCGCGAGCCCTCGACCCCCAGCGCCGGATGGGTCTTTCAGCGCCAGGCTGTCGACGAAGCCGAACGACGTCGTGGTGGAGGTCGGCACCTTGATGAGATCGCCGATCTGCACGCGCTCGTAGGCCGCCTGGCTGCCGCTCTGCGCCTCGGCCCCGAATAGGACGCACGACAGCTTGAAGCCCGACACCACCGTCACCATGCCGATCGGCCCCGGCGCCTGTGTCCCGGCGGACAGTCCCGCTGGGCCCTGCAGCAAGTCATTTCTCGGCGACGTATCGTCCATCATCGCTCCTCATCTCTCGGGGGTCTTGAGGTTGGTCGGACATCCATAGCGCTGCGAGGCGCTTGGCGGCGTCCTCTCTGATTTGTTTTAAGGCGGCCGGCATTAACCCCGCGTTAACGTCGATCGGAAGGGCCCGATGCCCGCCCTAGCGCCGGGTCTATTGCAAGATTTGAGGCCCGTGCGATTTCAGGCGCTGAGCATCGGCGGACTTGGGCGAGCCGGTCTGGGGTGTTGCGCTCGGACTCGTGGATGCGTCGACGGCGGCGGCGCCGAGCCCGCGGCTGACGTCGCGCGCCCGCTCTCCCCAATCGCGAGACGAGGGCGCCGCGGCGATCCCGGGCCCTTGCGCGGGGATGACGCCTTCGTCTCTCCACAGCGAGAAGACAAAATATCCGACGACGATGATCATGCCCACGCTGGCAAACGCCAGGGCGCGCTCCATTCGGCCGAGCCGCGCGCGTATCGCGACGGGATGCGGCAGCGCGTCCGCCGCGATCTCGCCGCCCTCGCCGGTGTCCGTCGGCTCGGGCTCGTCGATCGATCGAACCGAGGAATATCGATCCGGCTTCATCGCCTTGGTCGCGAATTGCGTGGTGCTGAGCACGCTGTGAATCATATCGGCGAGATCGCTGGCGAGCGCGTCGCGGGCGGACTTCTCGCGGTCGATGCGATCTTCGGGTGCGGCGACTTCACGTGAATCCGGTTGCAATACCGCGTTTTCCTGCGGCGCCTCGGTATCCAGGGTGGCTTCGATCGGAGCTGCCTCAATCGGCGGCTCGACCTGCGGCCCAGCGACGTGCGGCATCTCGATCGTGACCGGCGTTGGCACGTCGCTTTCGGCCGCCGATGCCTCCTTCTCGACCGCGGGCTCGATCCGCAATTGGACGAGTGCATCGGCGTTCGCGATTTCCAGGAGCGCGTCCGCCGGTGGCTCCTCGGTCGACGTCGAGCGTTCATCGGATAGCGGCGATAGCGTGTGGTCCTGCGACAGAGGTTCGGTTTGCCGCAGAGCGAGTTCCGTCTCGGCCTCTGAGGCCGCGGTTGCTCCCGTCAGCTCCGGTGCGGGTTCTACCGCGGGTTCGACAGGCGGCAAATCCTCCGGCGCCGGTTCTGTGATCTCGTGTGACGGGTTCGCCGGCACGACTGTAGCCAGCTCGGCAGGCGCCTGGGGTATGGAAGCGTCCACGTTTTCCGGCGCAACACCGGCCGATGACGCTTCCGGTGGTATGGCCGTCGCGCTCAAAGTGTCCGGCGCCTTGACCCATCGCTCCGAGGCGCCATCCAATACCGGCGAAGCCGCGTCCGCGCCTGCAACGGCCTGGACGGTCTCGGCTGGCGGCTCCGCGATCGTGGTCGCCAACCCTGCCTGAGGTTCGGCGACTGGCTCCGCCGAGGCGGCTTCGTCGGCCTTCGCATCGGCGACGACGGTCGCGATCACTGTCGCGTCTAGCAGCGCTTCATTTGTCCCGAGATATGAGCTTTCCGTCGCCGTGGCCGGCATCTCCCAAGAGGCCGGAAGCGTGGGAGCGGGTCCGTTTTCGGACGAGACGTCGGCCGGCGTATCCAGCGCAACGGGCATCGCGCTGAATGGGTTGGCTGCCTCGGCGGGCCACTCGCTGGAGACATCTGCTTCTGACGCATCAACCAGCAAACCCGATGCGGTCTTCGAAGGGGCCGGATCGCTTGGCCGCGAGACGAAGCCGGCCTCCGGCTCTGGCGTGGGCTCTGTCGGATTGGTGGCGACTGCATCCCGCGCCGTGGAAATTGGCGTTCCGACACCGACCGTCTCAATAGACACCGCCGGAGCCGGGGAGGGTGCATCGTTGGCGTTGGTTGGCGCCATGTCGAATGGCGCCGGCTCCGGTGCAGCTGTTTCTGGCTCGAGGGTGGGATCGTCGTGCCGCGCGAGCGACATGAGCGCCTCGGTTGCGCTCTCGAATGTCGCTGAACCCGTCATCTCGGCGGGCGCCTCGATTTCCAGCGGCGGGGCCTCTGGCTCGGGCGGCGTCGGCGCCATCTCGAGTGGCGCTGGCACCGAAGCAACTATTTCGGGCTCGAGGACGGGGCGATCGTGCGTCGCGGGCATTACGACTGCGTCGCTCGCAGCTTCCCACGCACCTGGTTCAGCCGCCACCGCCGATGGCTCCATTTCCGGCGGCGAAGAGACCGGATCTGGCGGCGTCGGCGCCGTCTCCAATGGCGCTGGCACCGAAGCGACTATTTCGGGCTCGAGGGCGGGGCGATCGTGCGTCGCGGGCATTACGACTGCCTCGCTCGCAGCTTCCCACGCACCTGGTTCAGCCGCCTCCGCCGATGGCTCCATTTCCAGCGGCGATGAGACCGGATCTGGCGGCGTCGGCGCGATCTCGAATGGCACTGGCACCGCGGCGGCTATTTCGGGCTCGGGGACGGCATCGTCGTGCGCCGCGGGCATTACGACTACGTCGCTCGCAGCTTCCCACGCACCTGGTTCAGCCGCCTCCGCCGATGGTTCGATTTCCGGCGGCGATGAGACCGGATCTGGCGGCGCGAGTGCCTCGCTTCGCATCGTCTCCCGCGGCGCCTCGACCGACACCTTTAGCGGCTCGGGGATCTCGGGCGCAGCGGCCGCCACCGGCGTCTCGGGAGTGCGTGCGGATCGCTTCGCGGATAGCGCGCGCTCCAACATGTCGGCGAGGCGCGCCAACATCGCTTTCTTAGCGGGATTTGACGTCTTGACGGCAGGAACCGCGGTTGCCGGCCGCTCGCGCTGCTCGTTCGGCTCGACCGGAGTTGGGTCTCTCCGGGTTTCGAGCCGAGTTTCGACATCGAGGACCGGCTCCGTCAGCTCGAGCGCCGTTACGGTCACAGGAGCGAGAGTCTCCGGCTCGATGAGTCCGTCCTTGCGCGGCAACTCATCCACCGGGCTCGGTGTTGCCGTCGCCTGTACGCTTGTCGCGGCAGCGGGCGGTTCTTCTGCTGGCGTAGCGGCGACAGTGTCGACGTCGGGCGGCGGAGACTCGATCAGCGCGTCGCCCGTCGGTTCGAGCTCCTCTGCAGCGGCAATGGGACGAGCCTGGTCCCAAGAATCCGCAATTTGGAGGCTGCCTTCCCCTGGTTCTGCCGGCGGCATTGGGGGCTCGAACGCCTGCGCTTCCGGCTCGTCCGCCTCCGCTGTGCCCTCATCGATGATGCCTGCGGGAATCTCTGGCGCAAGCTGATCGTTCAGGGCGCCGGCCACCTCCAACGTCGGCGGTTCGGCAGGGATCGAGGGAGCCTCGGTGACGGCTACCGGCACCGCTGGCTGAGCCGTCATCTCAGCCTCGGGGGCGCCGAGAGGTGCCGGAACGGCCGGGGTCCCCGGCTGTTCGGGCTGCTCCAGGGGCGGAGGCGCTTTCGACAGGTAGATCGGTGCCTTTGACCGGGACTTCTCGGTCGATCCCAGCAGCGATGCTACGGGTTTGGTCTCGTACTTGTACCAGGATGTCGGTAGTTCCTCGTCGCTGACCGCCTTGGCCTGGCCCGCAGGCACGGCGAGCGACCCTTCGTACTTGAGCCAAGAGCCCAGCTCGTCGGCATCCGAGGGCGGTGCGGTCGCGCCTTGGGCCGGCTCGAAAACGTCCTTGTGATCGTAAGAGCGCGACCGAGTGGCGACGGCCGCTCCTTTGCTGCACAAGAGGTCTGCGGCTGCGTCTGTCGAGCCTGTGTCCCTGGCGGGCCGCGCGACCAAGCTGGAAGCGAGCACGGGAATCGCGTCGAGCTCGCCGACCGGCCTCGCATGAGCGGCACTGCGGGTGTTTGGCGTCAAACTTGCTCGTCTCAGGCGGCTCGACATCGCTTGCAATCAATCCAATTTTGCCCGTCGACAAGACAGGCGCCAGACGGCTGATATCTTAGATGCGGTAGGGCTCAGCAGGGGTTAACCGCGCGGCAGAATTGCCCGCGAGTCGACGGAAATTACCGACAATTTCCGGGCATCGGTCAGGCTCTGCGGCACTCCTGAATAGCCCAAAGGTTACATCCCCGGGATTCGTTGCTTCAGCGCTAGGCAGGACGTAGCATCTCCAAGATCAGGCAAATAGCCGTCGGACTTGGAGAAGCAGAACGTCATGAAGTCACAGAACGTCATCCCCTCGCTGTTTCTCGATTTCATGCAGATGCAGCAATTCGCGAAGAATCCGCTGGTCTTCGCGGAAGGACAGGGCATCCGCCTCACGGATAGCGAGGGCAGGCGATACATCGATGGCCTCTCCGGCGTCTTCGTCACCAGCCTCGGTCACGGCAACAAGCCCGTGATCGACGCCATGTCCGAGCAGCTGAAGCGGCTTGCCTTCGCGCCGCCGCTCCACAGCACGACGGCGCCGGCACTCGAGCTCACGCAGCTGCTGCTGAAGGTGGCGCCGCCGGGCGTCACTGCGCTCAAATTCCTGAGCGGCGGCTCGGAGGCGACCGAGGCGGCCATGAAGCTCACCCGGCAGTACCATCAGCAGAGCGGAAACCCCCGCAAATACAAGATCATCAGCCGCTACGGCGCCTATCATGGCGGCACCATGGGCGCGCTCTCCGCAGGCGGCGGTCGCGAGCGCAAATCGGTTTACGAGCCGCTCGGCGTCGGCTTCATTCACGTGCATCCGCCTTACTGCTATCGCTGCCCGTTCGACCAAACCTATCCCTCCTGTGGGCGTACCTGCGTCGGGTTGATCGACAAGACCATCGAGGCCGAGGATCCCGCGACCGTCGCGGCGGTGATCGTCGAGCCGATCTCCATCTCGTCCGCGGGATTCATGGTGCCGCCGCCGGATTATCTGCCTCGGCTGCGCGAGATCTGCGATCGGCACAACATCGTGCTGATCTATGACGAGATCATCACCGGCTTCGGCCGGCTCGGCACGATGTTTGGATCCGAGTATTTCAAGGCGCCGCCCGACATCACCTGCTGCGGCAAGGGCATGAGCGGCGGCTACGCGCCGCTCGCGGCGATCCTGATCCGCGACCGCATCGCCGCGACCTTCTATGGCGAGGACGAGGACAACGTCCAGTTCCACCACGGCCATACCTATGCCGGCAATCCCGTCGCCTGCGCCGCCGGGGTCGCCGCCATGACTCAGCTGATCGAGAGCAAGCTCGTCGACAATGCGCGCAAGCAGGGTGAGCGGCTGCGCCAGCGGTTGCTCGAGCTTGCGGAGCGGCACAAGATCATCGGCGATGTCCGTGGTGCCGGCCTGCTCCAGGGTGTCGAGTTCACCAAGAACCGCGACACGAAGGAGCGTTTCGCTGCCAAAGTTCGGCCCGGCAAAGTCGTCGAGCGCGAGGCGCGGGCGCGCGGGCTCCTGTTTCGCTGCGGCAATGATTTCGCCGCCTTTGCCCCGCCGCTCATCGTGACGGCCGAGGAAATCGACGAGATGACCGGCATTTTCGGCGAGAGCGTCGCCGCGGCGGAGCGCGAGCTCGGCGTGGCTCGGTGACGGCTGCCGACCACCCGGCTGCCGCCGCAATGAAGGGCCGACCGACGCAGGAGATGTATCGGTTGGCGATCGAGCTGGCAGAGGAGGCGCGCGCGTTCGTGCGTCCGCGGTTTAGGTCCCGCGTCTCCATTGAAGAGAAGCCCGACGGTACGCCGGTGACCGAGGTCGACACTGCGCTCGAGGCACGGCTCCGGGACCGAATTCGCGCGCGCTTTCCGGACCACGGCATCATTGGCGAGGAAGGTGGCGGTCAGCGCGAGAATTCCGAGTGGGTTTGGGTGCTCGATCCCATCGACGGCACGCAATCCTTCATCTTGGGCAAGCCGACGTTCGCGAGCTTGATTGGGCTCATGCATCGGGGAAGGCCGGTTCTCGGCGTCATCGAGCACCCCGCGCTCGGTGATCGCTGGGTCGGCGCCGCGGGCAGCCCGACCCTTTTCAACGGCGCGCCGGCACGGGTCCAGCCTTGTGCTCATGTTGTGGACGCCGCGCTCAGCACGACCGGGCCCAATTGGTTCGCCGAGGACGAGCTCGCGGCTTTCGACCGAGTGCGCCGAGACGCGAAGGTGCAGCACTGGGGCGGCGACTGTCATTCCTTTGGCTTGCTCGCGAGCGGATTTATCGATCTCGTCATCGAGTCCAGTCACCGCTTGCACGATTTCTGCGCGCTTGTGCCGGTGATCGAGGGAGCCGGTGGGATCATGACGGATTGGGCGGGGCGCGCGCTCGGAAGCGAGGGCGGACCGCGGGTCATCGCGGCAGGCGACCGGCGGGTTTACACCGAGGCGATTGCCTTGCTCGGCACGGCCAAATCCTGGTAAGTCCGGCTCCGTGAGCGGAGACCTTTCATACGACTACGTCATCGTCGGCGCGGGCTCCGCCGGCTGCGTGCTCGCCGATCGGCTCTCGGAGTCCGGGGCGAGGATCCTGCTGCTCGAGGCTGGTCCCAAGGACCGCACCTGGAAGATCCAGATGCCGGCGGCGCTCACCTACAACCTCCGCGACACCAGATACAACTGGGCTTACGAGACCGAGCCACAGCCCCATAT
>DASZHJ010000484.1:0-12778 GCA_035938015.1 Allostellaceae bacterium | reverse complement strand
ACAGTCCGATCCGCTCGCTGGCGACACCGATATCGGGCGCGGCGAGCGCAGCCAGTACAGGCGGCGTCAGCACCGTCATGGAGACGAGCGCCTGTATGGCGAGGGTGGCGATGAGGGCCAGCATCGAGCGGGACCACAAGTCTGGGCCGTCGAGCTTCACCGGGTCAACTTTGCCGCTCTCGGGAAGGTCGGGCCGGATGTAGGCTATTGCCATCGCGACGCACGACTATAGGTTCAATGGTCATGACGGCATCCCGCCTTCGGCGCGACATCGCGGTAGTGCTCGTGTTGAAGCTGGCGCTGCTCGCCGCGCTCTATCTCATGTTCTTTCGCGGGGATGAGCGGCCAGCGATCGATGCGCAGATCGCGGCGCGGCACCTTCTCTCGTCGGAGGCGCCGCGATGACGGACCTAGGGATCGTCGAGCTCTCGCGCCTGCAGTTCGCGCTCACCGCGCTCTATCATTTCCTGTTCGTGCCGCTGACGCTCGGCCTCTCGCTGCTGCTGGCGGTGATGGAAAGCGTCTATGTCATGACGGGACGGCGGATCTGGCGCGCCATGACGCGATTCTGGGGCACGCTCTTCGGCATCAATTTCGCCATGGGTGTCGCCACCGGCATCACCATGGAATTCCAGTTCGGCACCAACTGGGCCTACTACTCGCATTATGTGGGCGACATCTTCGGCGCGCCGCTCGCGATCGAGGGCTTGATGGCGTTCTTTCTAGAGGCAACCTTCGTCGGGATCTTCTTCTTCGGCTGGGATCGGCTCTCTAGGATCGGCCATCTGATCGTCACCTGGCTCGTGGGCATCGGCGCGAATTTCTCGGCGCTCTGGATCCTGATCGCGAACGCCTGGATGCAGAACCCCGTGGGCGCCCGCTTCGAGCCGCAGACCATGCGCATGGAGCTCACCTCGTTCTACGACCTCCTGTTCAATCCGGTGGCGCAGGCGAAATTCGTTCATACCGTGAGCGCGGGCTATGTGACCGGAGCCATCTTCGTGCTTGCGGTCAGCGCCTTTTATCTTCTCCGAGGCCGGCACATCGCTTTCGCCAAGCGCTCCTTCACCGTCGCAGCCAGCTTCGGACTCGCCTCGGCGCTGTCGGTCGTCGTGCTGGGCGACGAGAGCGGCTACACAGCGACGCTCGACCAGAAGATGAAGATCGCCGCCATCGAGGCCATGTGGGACACCGAGCCTCCGCCCGCGAGCTTCACGGTCTTCGGGTTCCCCGACGTCGGCGCGGGGGTCACTCGATACAAAATCGAGGTGCCCTGGCTTTTGGGCTTGATCGCGACGCGGTCCATCGATGAGCCTGTGGCCGGGATCCACGACCTCGTGCGCGCCGGCAAGGAGCGCATCGAAAGCGGCATCGTCGCCTACAGGGCGGTGCAGTCGCTCCGACAGAATCCGGGAGACTCCGCGGCGCGCACCAAGCTCCAGGCGCATGTTGGCGACCTCGGCTACGCGCTCTTGCTGAAGCGCTACTCGCCGGCGGTGACCGACGCCGACGCATCCGCCATCGAGCGCGCCGCGAGCGACCTCGTTCCCAACGTGCCGGTGCTGTTCTGGGCATTCCGGTTCATGGCCGGGCTCGGATTCTATTTAATCGCGCTGTTCGCGGGCGCGTTCTATCTCGCCTCGGTGCGCCGGTTGGAGAAGCGGTGGTTCCTGTGGCTCGCGCTCTTGAGCCTGCCGCTCCCCTGGATCGCCATCGAGCTCGGCTGGATCGTGGCGGAATACGGCCGCCAGCCCTGGGCGGTCGAGGGCGTGTTGCCGACTTTCCTTGGCGTTTCCTCCGTCTCGCGCGGCGCCGTGATCGGCTCGCTGGTGGGCTTCGTGCTGTTCTACAGCGCGCTCGCCGTCGTCGATGTCGCGCTGATGGTGCGCGCGATCCGGCAAGGGCCGCCGGCCGAGGAGCCGCCGGGTCGGCATCCCTTCGCGCCGCCGAGGCCGCGGGTCGCCTGATATGCTCATCGACTACGACATTCTGCGCTTCATTTGGTGGGCGCTGCTCGGCGTACTGCTGATCGGCTTTGCGGTCCTCGACGGCTACGACCTCGGCACTGCCATGCTGCTGCCTTTCGTGGCGCGCACTGACGCCGAGCGGCGGCAGGTGCGCGAGACCATCGAGCCCCATTGGGAGGGCCATCAGGTTTGGCTCATCGTAGGAGGCGGCGCCTCGTTCGCGGCCTGGCCACTGCTCTATGCCGCGAGCTTCTCGGGCTTTTACATTGCGATGCTCCTGGTCCTGGGGACGCTCATTCTGCGCCCGGTCGGCTTCACCTTTCGGAACAAGCTCGAGGACTCGAGCTGGCGCGGATTCTGGGATTGGATATTGGCGGTCGCAGGCTTCGTGCCCTCACTCGTCTTCGGCGTCGCGTTCGGCAATCTGCTGCTCGGTGTGCCCTTCGGATTCGATCCGGAGATGCGGTTCAGCTACGGCGGGTCTTTCTTCGGCCTGCTCAATCCTTTCGGCGTGCTCGCGGGACTCGTGAGCGTCGCCATGCTCGCGATGCATGGCGGCGCCTGGCTCGCCGTCAAGTCCGATGGACAGGTGGCCGAGCGCTCGGCCCGCTTTGCCCGCATTGCCGGACTCACCACGGCCGTGCTCTTCGCGCTCGCGGGTACCTGGATCGCGTTCGGGATCGAGGGTTATGTGATTAGCGGATCGATGACCCACGTCGGTCCCTCCAATCCGCTCGCCAAGTCCGTCGCGCGCGAAGCCGGCGCGTGGCTGCGGAACTATCACATCCACACCTGGCTGATCGTGGCACCCGTGCTCGGAATCGCGGGGCCGGTCCTTGCGGCATCGCTCTTGCGCCGGCGTGGCAGCTTCCCAGCACTGATCTGGAGCGGCGCCGGCGTCGCCGGCATCATCGCGACAGCGGGCGTGTCGCTGTTCCCATTTTTGTTGCCGTCGTCAACGCATCCGGAGGCGAGCCTCACGGTGTGGGACGCGTCCAGCAGTCCGCTGACGCTTTTCATCATGCTGATCGTGGTGCTCGTGTTCCTGCCCGTGGTGCTCATCTACACGAGCGTGGTGATGCGGCTCATGCGAGGCCGCGTGCATCTCATCGATGTCGAGCGGCGCGGCGGCCATTACTGAGGGAGGCGGTGGACGATGTGGTACTTCAGCTGGGTCCTGGGCGTGGGCCTCGCCTGCGCCTTCGCCATTCTGAACGCCATGTGGCTCGAGCTCACCGAGGACGACCCGGAGCCCCGGATCTGACCTGATTTGCGCCGCCAGAGTTGTCCACAGACCCGCAAGAGTATTGGCGACTCCATTCCCACCGTGATACTGTATCTAGTGGCTGGTGGCTGTGGAGCCACAGCATACGGTGGGGATCCCATGGAATCGATTTGGACTCCCGAACGCATCACCCAACTGACGCAGCTCTGGAAGGACGGCCTGTCGACGGCGGAGATCGGCCGCAGGATCGGCGTGACCAAGAATGCGGTGGTCGGCAAGGCCCATCGCCTGCTGCTGACGCCGCGCCCGTCGCCGCTGAAGCGAAAGCCCGGCCCGCGCATCCAGAAGGTGGTCAAGCCCAAGGTGGTGGCGCTCTCGGGCCCGAGCTGCTCTTGGCCGATCGGCCATCCCGGCGACAAGACCTTCCGCTTCTGCGACGCGCCGCCCGTTCCGGGCAAGCCCTACTGCGCCGAGCACGCGCGGATGGCTTACATCCGGCCGAAGAGTTCGAGCGCCGCTTAGTTATCCTCGGGCGACGAGCCGCCGCGCCAACCCTCGTCGCCCGAGTAGCGTGAAGCGCTAGCGCGCCAGTCGTCGCATGGCGCGGTCGAGGCCGTCGAGGGTGAGCGGGAACATCCGACCTTCCATGAGTTCCCGGATCATGCCAATCGACTGGGTGCCGGCCCAATATCGCTCAAGCACGGGGTTGAGCCACACCGCCCTCGGATAGGTTGCCACCAGCCTGCGCAGCCAAGTCTCGCCCGCCTCGGCGTTCCAGTGCTCCACGCTGCCCCCGGGCTGCACGATCTCATAGGGGCTCATGCTGGCGTCGCCGACGAAGATCAGCTTGTAAGTCTGATCGTAGGTGTGCAGCACCTGAGACGTTGGCGTGCGCTCGACATGGCGGCGCCAGGCGTCCTTCCAGAGGGTTTCGTAGGGGCAGTTGTGGAAGTAGAAATATTCGAGGTGCTTGAACTCCGTGCGCGCCGCCGAGAAGAGCTCCGCGCAGGTCTTGACGTGCTCGTCCATGGAGCCGCCGATATCCAGGCACAGCAGCACCTTGGCGGCGTTGTGCCGCTCGGGCCTGAGCTTGAGGTCGAGCCAGCCGGCGTTCCGCGCGGTTGACCGGATGGTGTCGTCAAGATCGAGCTCCGTGGGGGCGCCCTCGCGGGCGAACTGCCGCAAGCGGCGCAGCGCCAGCTTGATGTTGCGCGTGCCAAGCTCGATCTGATCGTCAAGGTTCTTGAACTCGCGCTTGTCCCAGACCTTGACCGCGCGCTTGTTGCGGCTGCCGTCCTGGCCGATCCGCACGCCCTCGGGATTGTAGCCATAGGCGCCGAAGGGCGAGGTGCCGGCGGTGCCGATCCATTTGCTGCCGCCCTGATGCCGGCCTTTCTGCTCGGCAAGACGCTTCTGCAGCGTCTCCATCAGCTTGTCCCAGCCGCCCAGCGACTCGATGAGCCGCTTCTCCTCCTCGCTCAGGACTTTCTCCGTGAGCCTGCGCAGCCACTCCTCGGGAATTTCAACGCCGGCGTCGCCGATCGTCTCGATGCCCTTGAAGTGATGCCCGAACACGCGATCGAACTTATCGAGGTTGCGCTCGTCCTTCACCAGCGCCGCACGCGAGAGGTAGTAGAAATCGTCGACGCTGTACTCCGCCAGGTTCCGCCTCATCGCCTCTAGCAGCGTGAGGTACTCGCGCAAGGATACCGGCACCTTCGCTTGGCGCAGCTCGAGGAAGAACCCGGCGAACATGACCGAGCGCTCCTGGTTCGCTCAGCCGCCGCGCTCGCGGCGGTGCAGGAAGGCCAGGCGCTCGAACAGGTGCACGTCCTGCTCGTTCTTGAGGAGCGCGCCATGGAGCGGCGGGATGAGCTTCGCGGGATCGCGCGTGCGCAGCACCTCGGGCGAGATGTCCTCGACGACCAGAAGCTTGATCCAGTCGAGGAGCTCGGAGGTCGAGGGTTTCTTCTTGAGACCCGGGACCTCGCGAATCTCGTAGAAAACCGCGAGCGCTTCGGCGAGCAGCTTCTTCTGCAGGCCGGGATAATGCACCTCGACGATCTCGGTCATGGTGTCGCGCTCGGGGAAGCGGATGTAGTGGAAAAAGCAGCGGCGCAGGAATGCATCCGGCAGCTCCTTCTCGTTGTTGGACGTGATCACCACGATCGGGCGCTGCTTGGCGACTACGGTCTCGCGAGTCTCGTAGACAAAGAACTCCATGCGGTCGAGCTCGAGCAGCAGGTCGTTCGGGAACTCGATATCCGCCTTGTCGATCTCGTCGATGAGCAGAACCGGTGCTGCGTCGGCTACGAACGCATCCCAGAGCTTGCCGTGCTGGATGTAATTGCGGATGTCCGCGACCTTGGCATCGCCGAGCTGGCTGTCTCGCAGCCGCGCCACGGCATCGTACTCGTAAAGGCCCTGCTGAGCCTTGGTGGTCGACTTGATGTGCCAGGTGATGAGGTGCTTGCCCAAAGCGGCCGCGATCTCGTGCGCCAGGATCGTCTTGCCGGTGCCGGGCTCGCCTTTGACCAGCAGCGGCCGCTCCAGCGCGATGGCGGCATTGACGGCGACGCGGAGATCCTCGGTCGCAACGTAAGTCTTGGTGCCTTGAAAACGCTGCATCGGCTGGCCTCTCGGGCGGATTGGCTCGGTCCGTCCTTAGCGCAGCTTCGCGGCCCGCGCCACAGTCATCTCACTCTCGCGTCATCATGGCGCCATTCTTCTGTGTCTTGCGGTGCGCGCCACGACACAAGGCTTGGCGTTGTCAAGCGGCGCCGTCACTTTACCGGCGCGCTCAGCGAGCCTATCGTGCCGCCCGGCGTCAACACACCCAGGCGTCGAGGTCTCTCATGCGTCGGACGATTTTGGTCGCGGCTGCGGTCGCAGTGGCCGGGCTCAGCGCTATTGGCGTGCTCGTGCTTCGGCAAGGCAAGGCGCCCCCACCCGAGCCCGCGATCGCAAATACCAGCGCACCGGCGATGCCTGTCGCACCGGCGCCGCCGGCTGCAATTCCGGCCGCCACCCCGGCAGCTCCCGCGTCGGCGTCGTTGCCCGCGAGCCTCATATACGAATACGCCGACCTCGACACGACCAAGGCGCAGGCCGTCAGCTGCCTGATCTTCAATGAGCCCTTGGACGCGACGGGTCAGACCGACTACGCCGCCTTCTTTACCTTGAAGCCCGCGGCCAAGCCCTCGATCAAGATCGACGGCCGGCGGCTCTGCCTCACGGGTCTTGCCTTCGGCACGCAGTACCAAGCGGGCCTCAAAGCCGGGCTCCCGGCAGCGTCCGGGCACAAGCTCCCGACGGACAAGGTGGTTGACCTCTCGCTCACGGACCGGCCGCCGCTCATCGCATTCCGCGACGGCCTGGTGCTGCCGCGCGAGAGCCTCGCGGGCGTGCCGATCACCACGGTCAACGTCGAGAAGCTCCACGTCACGGTCTATCGCGTGCCGGACCGGTTGGTCTCTCAGATTCGCCGCGACCAGTTGCTCGAGCGCCAAGCCTATTCCTACGAGCTCAACCAGATCCGGGATGCCCAGGGTGCCAAGGCCTGGGAGGGTGAGCTCGCCGTGACCGGCGCGAAAAACGCCACGGTGACCACGCTTTTTCCGATCGGGCAGGCGATCCCGGAGCGCAAGCCAGGCGTCTATGTCCTGACCGCCGAGAACGCAGCCGGGCGCAGCAAGCGGCGTGCGAGCGACGATGACGACGACACCGGCGACAATCAGCCCCAGGTCGTTCAGTGGCTGATCGACACCGACATCGGCCTCACCACGATGAGCGGCGCCGACGGGCTCCACATCTTCGCCCGTGCCTTGGGCTCCGCGCTGCCGCTGCCCGGCCTCGCCGTCGCGCTGATCGCGCGCGACAACGACGAGCTCGCGAGAGCGACGACCGACGCGGACGGCCAAGCTCGTTTCGATCCGGGCTTGCTACGCGGGTCCGGCGGATCGGCGCCGGTCGCCGTCATGGCCTATGGCGCGGAGGGCGACTTCACCTTCGAGGACGTGACGCGACCTGCCTTCGACCTTTCCGATCGCGGCGTGGACGGCCGGGCGCTGCCGGGCCCGGTGGATGCCTACCTCTATACCGAGCGCGGCATCTATCGTCCGCGCGAGACCGTCCACATCGTGGCGCTTCTGCGCGACCGCCTGGCCGAGGCGATGCCCGGCTCCGCCCTCACCTTGATCGCGCGCCGGCCGGATGGCGTCGAGTACCGGCGCGCCACGCTCGCCGACGAAGCCGTGGGCGCCGAGCACTACGACCTCGCGCTCACCGAGACCGCCGCGCATGGCCGCTGGCAGGTGGACGCCTATCTCGACCCCAAGGGCGACGCCGTGGGTCACGTGGAGTTCGAGGTGCAGGACTTCGTGCCCCAGCGGCTCAAGGTCGAGCTCACCCCCACGGCGCCTGCGATCACGCCAGGCGAGGCGATCCCGGTCGATATCGCCGCGCGGTTCCTTTACGGCGCGCCGGGCGCCGATCTCCAGGGCGAGGCGGAGGCGACGCTGATGGTCGATCCCGCGCCTTTCCCGAGCTACCGGGGCTGGCGCTTCGGTCTGCAGGAGGAGAAATTCAAGGAAGAGCCGATCGAGCTCACGGTCGATCAGACCGACGCGGACGGCCATTCCAAGATCGGCGGTCAGATCGAGAAAGCCCCGGACAGCACGCGGCCCGTGAAGGCCTCGATCAAGGTCTCGGTTTTCGAGCCGGGCGGCCGCAGCACGGACAGTGAGATCAGCCTGCCCGTCCGCACGAATCCGCTCTTCATCGGCCTGCACGAGCGCTTCCGCGACGGGCGCATCGAGGAAGATACCGAGGCCGCCTTCGATATCGCAGCGGTGGATACCGAGGGTAAGCCGGTGGCGCGCGAAGGACTTCGCTACGCCCTGGTGCGCGAGGAGAGCGAATACCACTGGTACCGCAGCGACCGGCAATATCGCTATGAGCGCACGACCTTCGACGTGCCCATCACGGACGGCACGATCTCCGTAACATCGGACCAGCCGGGAGAATTCAAGTATCGCCTGCCTTGGGGTTACTACCGCCTCACCGTGACGGACGCCGACAGCGGAGCCGCCAGCAGCGTGCGGTTCAGCTCGGGCTGGCGCGGCGATCTCGCCGAGGACCGACCGGACAAAGGCGAGGTGAGCGCCGACAAGGAACGCTATCTGCCCGGCGATACCGCAAAGCTCGCGATTCGGCCGCCCACGGCGGGCGAGGGTCTGCTGGTGATCGCGAACGACCGCGTCCTCGCGACGCGCCTCGTCCACGTCCCCGCCGAGGGCGCCACGATCGAGGTGCCGGTCACGGCGGAATGGGGTACCGGGGCCTACGCGATCTTCGCGAGCTACAAGCCGCTCAAGAGCGGCAGCGAGCGGGCGCCGACGCGCGCCATCGGCGTCGCCTGGTTGCCGATCGACGCGGCGCCGCGCACGCTCGGCGTCGAGATCGGCGTGCCCGACAAGGTGCTGCCGCGCCAGGTCGTCACCGTGCCGATCACGGTCAAGAACCTGACCGCGGGCGAGAAGGCCTATCTCACGCTCGCGGCGGTCGACGAAGGCATCCTGCAGCTGACCCGCTTCGAGAGCCCGGCGCCCACCAAGTTCTATTTCGGCAAGCGGCGGCTTGCCCTCGATGTCCGCGACGACTACGGCCGGTTGATCTCGGGCGACGGGCCCGTGGGCGCGATCCGCCAAGGCGGCGACAGCATCGGCGGCGCGGCCCTGCCGGTGGTGCCGACCCGGACGGTCGCGCTGTTCTCGGGCTTCGTCGAGGTGGACGCCCAGGGCCACGCGAGCCTGCCCGTCGAGGTGCCGGACTTCGAGGGCGAGCTCCGGCTGATGGCAGTGGCGTTCGATCGCCACAAAGTGGGCGAGGCCGAGGCGCACTTGACCGTGCGCGACCCCGTGGTCTCCGACGTGGTGCTGCCGCGCTTCCTCGCGCCTCAGGACCAGAGCCGATTGAGCCTCAGCCTGCACAATCTCGACGGTAAGCCCGGTGACTACCGCGCCGCCTTCACCGCGGAGGGCGCGGTGGCGTTTCCGGGCGAGCGCGAGCGCACCGTCACGCTGGCTGCCGGCGAGCGGCAGCTCCTCGCGTTCCCGATCGCCGCCAGCGATGTCGGCATCGGCACCTTCACCCTGCACCTGAGCGGGCCCGACGGTTTCGCGGTCGATCGTCTTTGGCAGATCGCGGTGCGCGGCGCGCAGGAACCGATCACCCGAACGAGCGTGCTGACACTCGCGTCCGGCAAGGACACTGAACTGAGCTCAGACCTCGTCCAGGGCTACGTTCCCGGCACCGCCGCCGTCAGCGTGAGCCTCGCAACTTGGAGGAGCCTGCCGATCTCCGGGCTGTTGCGCTCGCTCGACCGCTATCCCTATGGGTGCATCGAGCAGACCACGAGCCGCGCCTTTCCACTGCTCTATTTCAACGACGTGGCGCTGCTCACCCACGACAACACCGATCCGGGCGTGCGCACCCGCGTTCAGAAAGGCGTCGAGCGCGTCATCGACATGCAGCGCCCCGACGGCAATTTCGGCTTCTGGGGACCGAGCTTCCCCGCCTATGACTGGCTCAGCGTCTACGCGCTGGATTTCCTGTTCTCGGCGCGGGCGCAAGGCTATGCGGTCTCCGACGATACGCTGCAGCGCGGCCAGATTTGGCTCCGCCGGCTCGTCCAGGAGGAACCCGTACAGCAGGCCCGCTACGAGAACCGGCCGGCCGGTGTCTTCAATTCGACGCGCGATTACGCGGCCTATCTGCTGGCGCGGCTCGGCGGCGCGTCGCTCGCCGATCTCCGGTATCTCTATGACACCACATCGAGCGGGACGCGCCGCGCGCTGCCGGAGGGCCAGCTCGCCGCCGCCTTGCAGCTCGCCGGCGACGTATCGCGAAGCCGCGCCGCCTTTGCCCGCGTGGAGACACTGGCACTCGGCCCGGTGCGCGGACCGTTCCGGATCTTCTACGATGACGACTACTACGGCTCCTCGCTCCGGGATTGGGCCGGCTTGGTCCGCGTCGCAGCGGAGGCGAAGCAGACCACGCTGGTCAATCGCCTGTTCCAGCGCTTCGAGAGCGTGACCGATTTGCCGGAGGATCTGACGACCCAGGAGAAGGCGTGGCTCATGCTGGCGGAGCACGCGCTTGCCGAGCGGCGGACGCCGGTGCTGGCCGCGGTCAATGGCGAGGCCGTGACCGCGACCGGAGACCCCGTGACGTTGACGCCGGAGCTTGCCGCGCTCGGTCCGGGTTATCGCATCACCAATCGGGGCGATCGCGAGCTCTTCGCGACGGTCACCGTGGAGGGCGTGCCCAGCGAGCCGCTGCCGCCGGAGGCCAAGGGTGCCAGCCTCTCCCGCGCGTTCCTCACGCTCGACGGCCGGCCGGCTGACCTCGCGCATCTCAAGCAGAACGACCGCATCATCGTGACGCTTTCGGGCAAGTTGGACGATGGTCGCCACCACGAGATGGTGGTTCGGGATCTGCTTCCCGCCGGCCTCGAGATCGAGGGACCCGTGCGCGCGGGCGAAGACGGCGCCACAGCTTATGATTGGCTGGCCAAGCAGCGCTTCACGCGTCTCACCGAGGCGCGCGACGATCGCTACGTCGCTTCCTTCGTCGTCTCCGGCAATGGCGGCTACTACTGGGGCGATGACGACCGCGAAAGCGATGTGAACTTCTCTCTCGCCTACATCGTCCGCGCCATCACGCCCGGGAATTACGTGCTGCCCGCCGCGACGATCGAGGACATGTACCGCCCCTCGGTACGCGCCCGCACGGCGATGGGCAGCGTCGCGATCGAGACACGGTAGTCTTGAGATGCCGGACGCTCGCGATTGTTCAGGCGGCCTGTACGCCTTGGAGGTAGGACGGGTCATGCGGACGGCCGGTGAGCCGCCAGTGCTTCTAGCGCCATGCCCCTCGGGATCGGATCGAGAGAACCATGACCACGCCTGCTCAGATCGCTGCCACCGCCGCGGCGGGCCTTCGCCGCGCGCTTGCCCGGGCAAGCGGCAAACCCCCGGGGGAGGGCCGCTCGAAACCGTCGCTCCTGCGATTGAACCCAATTTTGTGCGCTGCACTGATTCCCAACCTATTGACCTCTTTAGTATTTCTTCAGCTCGCGGCCGCCGGTGGCTTTCGAGGAAAAGTCGGAAAACCACGTCAAACGGGCTGGAATCGCCACAAATTCCGCAAAAACCGGCATCGCCGAGACATCCCGCGATGAGGAAAACGAGCAACGATCCAGCTAAGTGGGAAGCACTCCAAGGACACCGCCTATGAACCCGAGGGGGCTCACCGCACTCGTCGCCAGCACTGCGCTGATCGTCAGTGCGCTCTTCGTCTTGGACCGCTTCTTGCCGCCGGATCTCGGGCGCCATGGGCGAACGTCCGTGGTCGTGACGGATCGTGACGGCGGCATCCTCCGCGCCTTCGAGACGGCGGAGGGTGCCTGGCGACTTCCAACCAGCGTTGGAGAGGTCGATCCCCGCTATATCGCTTTGTTGCGCGCCTACGAGGATCAGCGCTTTGACGAGCATGTCGGCGTGGACCCGCTGGCGGTGGCGCGCGCCGCCTGGCAATGGATCTCGAGCGGGCACGTCGTTTCGGGGGCCTCGACGCTCACCATGCAGGCGGCACGCCTCCTGGAACCGCGACCGCGCAGCCTCGGCGGCAAGCTCCACCAAATGGCGCGCGCGCTGCAGTTGGAGGAGCGGCTCCCCAAGGATCGCATCCTCACGATCTATCTGACCTTGGCGCCCTTCGGCGGCAATCTCGAGGGCGTGCGCGCGGCCTCGCTCGCCTATTTCGGCAAGGAGCCCCGCCGCCTCAGCCTCGGCGAAGCGGCGTTGCTCGTGGCGTTGCCGCAATCGCCGGAGCGACTCCGGCCCGACCGGTATCCCGCGGCGGCGTTGGCCGCGCGCGCCAAGGTGCTGCACCGCCTCGAGGAGCACGGCCTACTCTCGCAAACCGACGTCGCTGACGCGCTCAGCGAGCCGTTGCCCGCCACGCGCCTCGCTTTTCCATTCCTGGCGCCGCATCTCACCCAGCATCTCGCAGCCAGGGCCGCGCCCGGCAGCACGATCGCGACGCCGATCGACCGCGGTCTGCAATCGAGCCTCGAGGCGTTGGCGCGGCGCGAGGCGCAGCGCTTCGACGACGGCGGCGATCTCGCGGTCGTCGTGGTGGATAACCACACACACGCGGTCCGCGCTTATCTCGGGAGCGCGGATTTCTTCGGCCCTCATGGACAGATCGATCTCGCCCGCGCCCCGCGCTCGCCCGGCTCGGCGCTGAAACCTTTCATTTACGGCCTCGCCTTCGAGGATCGCGTGATCCATCCCGCGAGCCTGATCGACGACGAGCCCCTGCGGTTCGGCGACTATGTCCCGCGCAATTTCGATCGGCAATTCCAGGGCACGGTGAGCGTGCGCGAGGCGCTGCAGCAGTCCTTGAACGTGCCCGCAGTGGCGCTGCTCGATCGCATTGGCCCCGTCCGCTTCGTGGGCGATCTGCGGGCCGCCGGCGCCGGTCTCGGCTTCCAGCGTCTGGCTGGCACGCCATCGCTCCC
>DASZHJ010000483.1:0-6275 GCA_035938015.1 Allostellaceae bacterium | reverse complement strand
TTGGTGGTCGAGTGGATCACGATGTCGGCGCCCCACTCGATCGGCCGGCAGAGGTAGGGCGAGGCCAGCGTGTTGTCGACCATCAGCAGCACCCCGGCGTCATGGGCGATCTTGGCGACTGCCTCCAGGTCCACCACGACGCCGCCGGGATTGGCGAGATTCTCGATGAAGATCGCGCGGCACTTCGGCGTCAACGCCCGGCGGAAATTCTCGGGCTCCGACGGATCGACGAAGCGCACATGCCAATCGAATTTCTTGAAGCTGCGGCCGAATTGCGTGATCGACCCGCCGTAGAGCTTGTTCGAGGCCAGGAACTCCGCGCCCGGCTCCATGAAGAGGAAGAAGGCCAGCAGCTGCGCCGCGTGACCGGAAGAGCAGGCGATCGCCCCGCGCCCGCCTTCGAGACTCGCCACCCGCTCCTCGAGCACGGATACCGTGGGGTTGGTGAGCCGTGAATAGAGGTATCCGTAGGTCTGGAGATTGAACAGCGAGGCCGCGTGGTCGACGTCGTCGAAGACGTAGGCCGTGGTCTGATAGATCGGCGTGATGCGGGCGCCCGTCGTCGGGTCAGGCGCCGCGCCCGCGTGGATCGCAAGGGTCTCGAAGCCGGGACGGTTCGGTCGATCAGCCATGACGCACCCGCTTGCTGCTGATGATGCCCGTGTTGACGCCGCTCCAGGCGAGTTCGCCGTGGAGGCGCGAGTACTCGATCTTGGGGCACCGGTTCATCACCACCGTGAGACCGGCGGCTTCGGCCCGCGCGGCCGCGGCATCGTTGCGCACGCCGAGCTGCATCCAGACGACTTTGGCGCCGACGGCGATGGCCTGGTCGACGATCGGCCCGGCGGCATCCGAGTTCCGGAACACGTCCACCATGTCGACCTTGTCCGGAATCTCCGTGAGCGCGCCATGGACCTTCTCGCCGAGGATGGTTTCACCCTGGGCTCGTGGGTTGACGGGGATCACGCGGAAGCCCTTGTCCTGCAGATACTTCATCGCGAAGTAGCTGGGTCGGTTCCAGTGCGGGGACGCGCCCACCATGGCGATCACGCGAACGCTCGCGAGCACACCCCGCAGATATGCGTCGGTATAGTGATCGTGGTCCATCGCAAGCAGTCGGCGCTCAGGCGTCGGTGCGCTCTTCCGCGATCGATTTGCGCTTTTCCATGTTGAAGCGCTTGTCGTAAATCGGGTGGCCGCCGGTGGTCGGCCCTGGATATTGCACGATCAGGATCTCGCCGCCGGTCTCGGTCGAGAACTCGTCCTCGAAATGCGGATCGGGGTGAAAGATCATCGCGCCCGCCGTCGCGGTCTTGTCACCGATCGTGAAGGTCCCGGAGAGCACGTACCAGACCTGAGCGAAGTCGTGGTTGTGGAGGGGGTGGTGCGCGCCGGGCTCGAGTCGGAGAATACCGGCGTTGGGCTCGGTCGGCCGCTCCGGGCGCGGATGGAACAGCATCTTGCCGGTCTCGCCGGGCCAGCGGATGGTCTCCCAGTCGATGTCGTCGCGGTGACGGATCTCGCAGGCTTGATGGCGTTGCTTGGTTTCGACGGCGGTCATGGGCTGCTTCCTTCGTGACAATGTCGTCAGCGGTGTTCCCAATGCGGCGGCCGCTTCTCGAGGAAGGCGTCGATGCCTTCTTCGGCGTCGCGCGCGAGCATGTTGCGCGTCATCACCTCGCTCGCGTAGGCGTAGGCCTCCGCAAGCGGCAACTCCGCCTGGCGGTAAAAGGCGTCCTTGCCGATCGCGAGCGTCAGGGCCGATTTGTCGGCGATCTTCCGCGCGAGCGCCGACACCTCCTGATCGAGCCTCTCGGCAGGGACCACGCGGTTTACAAGACCGATCTCCCGGGCGCGAGCCGCGGAGAGAAAATCGCCGGTGAGCAGCATCTCCATCGCGGCTTTGCGTCCAACCGCGCGGCTCAAAGGCACCATCGGGGTCGAGCAAAATAGCCCGATGTTGACGCCCGGCGTGGCGAAGCGCGCTGCGTCCGAGGCGACCACAAGATCGCAGGAAGCCGCCAGCTGGCACCCGGCGGCGGTAGCAATGCCGCGCACGCTCGCGATCACCGGCTTTGCCAGCCTGACCAAGCTCAACATGAGCTGGCTCGATTGCTGGAAGCGCGCGGCATAGTACTCGCGGGTCGGATTCGCGCGCATCTCGCGGAGATCGTGGCCCGCCGAAAACGCGCTGCCGGTGCCGCCGATCACGACCACATTGATCGCGCGGTTGCCGGCAATAGCGTCGATCTCCGCCTGGAGCGCCGTCATCAGCGCCGCCGAGAGCGCATTGCGCTGCGCCGGCCTGTTGAGGGTGAGCCAGGCCACGCCGGTCTCGTCGTGCCGAAGCAGCACCGGCGCGCCCGCTTGCTCAGTCGTGCCGTTTTCGGTCTCGGTCAAGCTCATCGACTTGCTTCCCCGTTGTACAAACTCGGGAACCGCGGGTAGCGTGGCTGCGCTGCTCCCGGGTGTCAAATCGACGAGCTTCGATGTCCCGCATCACTCTCGAGGAATTCAAGGCGATCATGGCGGAGAGCCTGCCCTTCGCCGTGATGATGGGCGCCCAAGTGGTGGAGCTTGCCGAGGGCCGGGCCACCTTCCGGCTGCCCTATCGCGACGATTGGCTCAGGCCCGGCGGCACCATCAGCGGTCCCATGCTGATGGGTCTCGCCGACCTCGCGATGTACGCGGTGGTGCTTTCGGCGGTGGGCCGCGTCGAGCTCGCGGTCACCACCAATCTCAACATCAACTTCTTGCGCAAGCCTGCGGCGGTCGACGTCATCGCGGAGGCACGGATGCTAAAACTGGGCAAGCGCCTCGCGGTGGGCGAGGTCGAGCTCTTCAGCGAGGGTGACCCCGACATGGTCGCGCATGTGACGGCGACCTACTCGATCCCGCCGCAGTAATGCGGTATCCCAATACCTCTTTGCCTAAGCATCTGAAGATGCGTAATGTTATTGCGTTGACGCGGGAGCATTTCCGGGCATACTGCGCGGCCTTGACCGTCGAGATGTGGCGCGGATGAAAACCTTTAATCTGAAGCCGTCGGAAATCGAGAAGAAGTGGCTGCTGATCGACGCCAGCGGGCTGGTGTTGGGTCGGCTGGCCGCGATCGTCGCGGATCGGCTGCGCGGCAAGCACAAGCCGACCTACACACCGCATATGGATTGCGGCGACCACGTCGTGGTGATCAACGCCGAGAAGGTGCAGCTCACCGGCAACAAGGCGAAGGATAGCCTGTTCCGCTGGTACACGGGCTATCCAGGCGGTCTCAAGGAGCGGAGCAAGGGCGCGATCCTCGGCGGCAAGCACCCCGAGCGCGTGATCATCAAGGCGGTCGAGCGCATGGTGCCGCGCGGCCCCTTGGGCCGGCGCGTCATGGGGCACCTCAAGGTTTACGCCGGCACGAGCCATCCCCATGAGGCGCAGCAGCCACAGGCACTCGATGTCGGCGCGATGAACCGCAAGAACAAGAGGGCGTAAGAGCGATGGCCGACCTCCAATCTCTCGGCACCCTACGGAACGCGCTTTCGGAAGCGAGACCCGGCGAGCCGCAGCCCGCGGCCGAGCCAGCGAAGCCCAAGCTCGACGCGAAGGGCCGCGCCTATGCCACCGGCAAGCGCAAGAACGCGATCGCGCGCGTCTGGATTAAGCCCGGCACCGGCAAGATCACCGTTAACGGCCGGGACAGCCCGATTTATTTTGCGCGCCCCGTGCTGCGCATGATGATCAATCAGCCGTTCGGCGTGGTGAATCGCGCGGGCCAGTATGACGTCGTCTGCACCGTCACCGGCGGTGGGCTCTCGGGCCAGGCGGGAGCGCTCCGCCACGGGATCAGCAAGGCGCTTACCTACTACGAGCCGGCCTTGCGGCCGCTGCTGAAGCAGGGTGGGTATCTCACGCGCGACAGCCGCGTGGTCGAGCGCAAGAAATACGGTCGCGCCAAGGCGCGACGTAGTTTCCAGTTCTCGAAGCGCTGACGCGCGACCGTTTTCGCTCGCGGGGGCGCTTCGATCGGATCGAGGCGCCCTTTTTCTTTGACGGACACCCCAGGGGTTTGAGATGGCTCCAAAAGTATTCATCGACGGCGAGGCCGGCACCACCGGACTGCAAATCCACCGGCGGCTCAACGGGCGGCGCGACATCGAACTGGTATCGATCGATCCCGCCAAGCGCAGGGATGCCGCCGCCCGGCGCGACATGCTGAACGCCGCCGATCTCGTGATCCTGTGCTTGCCTGACGATGCCGCGCGCGAGGCCGTGCGGCTGATCGAGCGCAACTCGGTGCGGGTCATCGACGCCTCGACCGCGCACCGCACGGCGCCCGGATGGGTCTACGGATTTCCGGAGATGTCGAGGGAGCAGCGCGAAGCCATCGCGAATTCGCGGCGGGTGTCGAACCCCGGCTGCTACCCGACCGGCTTCATTGCGCTGGTGCGACCGCTGATCGAGGCGGAACTGCTGCCGAAGAGCTGGCCGGTGACGGTCAACGCCGTGTCGGGATACAGCGGCGGCGGCAAAAGCATGATCGCGGAGTTCGAGAACGAGAGCTCGCCCGGCTACACCAGGGTGCCCTATCGCATCTACGCGCTCACCCTCGCGCACAAGCACGTCGCCGAGATGCAGGCCCACACCGGTCTCGCGCACCGGCCATTGTTTGCGCCTGCCGTTGGCCGTTATGCTCAGGGAATGATCGTGGAGGTGCCGCTGCATCTGAAGGCGCTGCCGGCTACCCCGACGCTCAAGGACCTCCATGCGGCTCTGGTCCGGGCTTATTCCGGGACGGCTTTCGTCGAGGTAGCGTCGCTGGAGGAGGCCGCCGCGCTCAAGACGCTGGATCCCGAGCGCCTCAACGGCACCAACCGCATGAAGCTTTACGTCTTCGGGTCGCACGATGCGGGCCAGGCGCGGCTGGTGGCGCTGCTGGACAATCTCGGCAAGGGGGCCTCGGGTGCGGCAGTGCAAAACCTCAACCTGATGTTGGGGCTCCCCGAAGCGAGCGGCTTGCAGGGACCGCTGTCGTCGTGATTGGCGGCGTGCTGTTGCCGTTCCGCCATCATCTTCCCGTGATCGCGGCGGACGCGTTCGTGGCGCGCAACGCGACTTTGATCGGCCAAGTCGAGATCGGCGCTCGCGCCAACATCTGGTTCGGCAGCGTGCTCCGCGCCGACCTCGCTTCGATCCGTGTGGGCGCGCTCACGAATGTGCAAGACGGCACGGTGGTGCACGTGTCGAGCGTTGCGAACGGCGCGACGTGGATCGGCGAGCGCGTGACCATTGGCCACATGGCGCTGATCCACGCCTGCCGGCTCGAGGACCGCTGCTTCGTGGGCATGAAGGCCTGCGTAATGGACGGCGCCGTCGTGGAGACTGGTGCCTGGATCGCCGCCGGCGCCGTGGTGACGCCGGGCAAGCGCGTCAAATCCGGCGAGCTCTGGGCCGGCACGCCCGCCCGCCTCCTGCGCGCCGTGACGGCCGAGGAGACGCACTACATCGACACGCTCCCTGAGCGCTACGCGGAGCTCGCGGAGCAGCATCGCTGAGAGTGCAGGAGAGTGCATCTGCGGTGCAGCAGCGCTGTCGTGAGCGTTGGCTTTCAAGAGTGCGAAGGCGCGCGGCACGCAAGTTCGCCATTCTCGTTTAGCCAACGGCGCTCCCTCGCGCGCGTGTAGTGATCGCGGAAGGCCGCCCACAATGGGGCCGCGGAGACGTCGGTCGTCGCTCCCCGCTGCGAATGGGTCGAAGCGTGGACGCGGCTTGCTGGCTCATCCAGAAAAGTGCCGTCCGGTCCTAGTTTGCTCATAGCGCTCCTCCGGCATCTCTCGGAGGCATCGCCGGCTGTGTAGGGCTTAAAATGCGAAAGGCCCCGACAGATCCGGCGGGGCCCTTGAGATGGATTACGTGCTAGACGACGCTCAGCGCGCGCAATACCCCTCGGGCCCCGAAAGCGAATGCTTTCGGCACCAAGAAGAGAGGGTCATAAATACGGTGCGCGTGCTCATGGGAGTGAGACCCTATAGAGCCCGGCCCCAAGCGTCAATCGAAGCCATGTGTCGGTACATTGCCGGACACTTCGGGAGGGTCTCGGTAGATTCCGGCGCGCTTCTCCGGCATTGACCTGGCGGACATACGTAGATTTCAGGGGAGCCGACAGAGAGAACGCGATCCATATCATTCCAGCAAATTCCGCCGGGAGGTGTGGATGACTCCTCAGGTCATGTCATTGTCACGGGTGCGCGGGATTCCCCTCCGCGCCCAGGTGGAGTTCACGCAGT
>DASZHJ010000482.1:0-10818 GCA_035938015.1 Allostellaceae bacterium | reverse complement strand
TCACCTCCGGCGGCAGCGACATCAGGATCGCCTCGACATTACCGCCGGTCTTCAGGCCGAAGAGGGTGCCGCGGTCGTAGAGCAGGTTGAACTCGACGTAACGGCCGCGCTTGACGAGCTGAGCCTGGCGCTGCGCAGGCGTCCAATCCTCGAACAGGTGGCGCCGGGCGAGCGCTGGGTAGATCTCAAGGAAGGCCTCGCCGACGGATCGGGTGAAGGCGAAGTCGCGCTCGAAATCGCCGGTGTCGTGGTCGTCGAAAAAGATGCCGCCGACGCCGCGCGCCTCGTTCCGGTGCGGCAAGAAGAAATACCGGTCGCACCATTCCTTGAAGCGTGGGTAGTAGCCGGCATCGTGGGTGTCGCAGGCGGCCTTGAGCGCGGCATGGAAATCGGCGGTATCGCGGTCGATGGGAAAAACCGGCGTCAGGTCCGCGCCGCCGCCGAACCAGCCCTTGGTCGTGCGGATGTGGCGCGTATTCATGTGAGCGGCGGGAATGAGCGGCGAGCGTGGATGGATCACCACGGAGATGCCGCTCGCCCAGAAGCGCGGGTCCGTCTCGGCGCCGGGAATCTGGGCGCGGAACTCCGGCGAGAACTCGCCGTGGACGGTCGAGACGTTGACGCCGGCCTTCTCGAAGACCTGGCCCTTGAGGATGGCCGTCACGCCGCCGCCACCGCCCTCGCGCTGCCAGGCACCACGCTGGAAGCGCCCGACAGAGCTGTCACGGCGCCCCGCCGCGTACTCGTCCTCGACCGCCTCGAGCGCCGCCGTGAGCCGGTCGCGGAGCTCCCCGAACCACCGGGCGGTGCGTGTCTTCTCGGCCTCCGCGGTCACGGGCGCGCCTCTTCGGGTAAGAGCCCGGTCTGGCGCAGCGCCTCGCCGACCACCATCGCTGCGGCCATCGCCACGTTGAGCGAGCGGGCGCCTTCCCGCATGGGGATCCGCAAGCGCGCGTCCGCGGCCCCGTGCACGTCGTCGGGCACTCCCGCGGATTCGCGGCCCACCAGCAGGATGTCGTCGCGCTCGAACACGAAACGATGGTAGGGCACCGGGCCCCTGGTCGTCAGTAGGATCAGGCGGCCCCTGGGTGCGCGCCGCTCGAGGAAGGCGTCCCAGGAGCGGTGGCGCGTCAACTCGAGCGAGTGGAGGTAGTCCATCCCCGCGCGTTTCAATCGCCGGTCGCTCAGAAGGAAGCCCGCGGGCTCGATCAAGTCGAGGGCCACGCCGAGACAGGCGGCGAGCCGCATGATGGCGCCCGTGTTCTGGGGAATGTCGGGTTGATAGAGCGCGATGCGCATCGGCGTGGTGGCGTGGTTAGAGGCCTAGAGGTTGTCGGCGTCGCGCTCGGTTCGTGCCTTTGCAAGGCGCGACCGGTTCGATTATACCGAGAACGCCCCCGCCAGGCGGGAAGGCGCGGAAACCGTTGATTTTATGCGGCAGCATGTCACATAGCCGCGGTGGGGGCGGCGTATAGGGTGCGGCCGGTCTTCTTGCCCGGATGATGCGTCCGGCGGTGTGATCGACGGGGTGACAGCAGATGGCTGAGAGCGGGCACGCCCAAGCCGTGGAACCGCAGGAAGGCGGCACACGGCGCGATTTCCTGGTGCTGGCTGCAACCGCGTTGGGCGCCGTGGGGGCGGGCGCCGTGGCGGTGCCGCTCATCAGCAGCATGGAGCCCGCGCGCGATACGCTCGCGGCGGGTGCACCGGTCGACATCGACATCTCCCACATCCAGCCGGGCCAGCAGATCGTCGTGCTGTGGCGCAGTCGGCCGATCTTCATCATGCATCGGACCGAGGAAGAACTGCAGAAGCTGCAAGCGGCACAAGACGCCAGCGCGCTGCGTGATCCCAGCTCCGCCGCGCTGCAACAGCCCGAGTACGCCAAGAACTGGCACCGCTCGATCAAGCCCGAGATCCTCGTTCTCGTCGGCATCTGCACGCATCTGGGCTGCATTCCCGGCTTCAACCCGCAGCCCGGCGGCGACCTCGGACCGAGCTGGCAAGGTGGATATTTCTGCCCCTGCCACGGCTCGCGCTACGATCTCGCCGGCCGCGTCTTCGCGGGCGTGCCGGCGCCGCTCAACCTGCCCGTGCCGCCCTACACCTTCGTCAGTGACGCCGTCGTGCGCATCGGCGAGAACCCGTCGGGCTCCAACTTTGACCTAAACTCGGTCGAGCAGCTCTAGGAGGCGGACAGCCCATGGACGCGCCTCGCAACCCGAGCAAGCTCGTGCGGTGGATCGACGACCGCCTGCCGATCTTCACCTTCATGGATCATGAGCTCAACGCGTACCCCACGCCGCGGAACTTGAGCTATTGGTGGAATTTCGGCTCGCTGGCGGGATTCATGCTGGTGGTGATGATCGCCACCGGCATATTCCTAGCGATGCAATATACGCCGCACGTGGACTTCGCCTTCGATTCCGTCGAGCGCATCATGCGCGACGTGAATTGGGGCTGGCTGATGCGCTACATCCACATGAACGGCGCGTCGTTCTTCTTCATCGTGACCTACATCCATATCTTCCGCGGCCTCTACTACGGATCCTACAAATATCCGCGCGAGCTCCTGTGGATGCTCGGCGTGGTGATCCTGCTGCTGATGATGGCGACCGCCTTCATGGGCTACGTGCTGCCCTGGGGTCAGATGAGTTTCTGGGGCGCCACCGTGATCACCAACCTGTTCTCGGCGATTCCGATCGTCGGCAACGACATCGTGACCTGGCTCTGGGGCGGATTCGCGGTCGGCAATCCCACGCTCAACCGCTTCTACTCGCTGCACTACCTGCTGCCGTTCCTGATCGTCGGCGTGGTGGTGCTGCATCTCGTGGCCCTGCATCAGCACGGCTCCAACAATCCGCTCGGTATCGACCGCAAGGGCCCGCAGGACAGCATCCCCTTCCATCCCTACTACACGATCAAAGATATGTTCGGCATGGGCGTGTTCCTGATCGTCTATGCCGCCTTCATTTTCTTCATGCCGAACGCACTCGGCGATCCCGCCAACTATATTCCCGCAAACCCCCTGCAGACGCCGCCCGAGATCGTGCCCGAATGGTACTTTCTGCCGTTCTACGCGATCCTGCGCTCGGTGCCGGACATCTGGCTGCTGGTGTTGACCGTCCCTGCGAAGCTCGCGGGCGTGCTCTGCATGTTCGGCTCGATCGGCGTGCTGTTCGTGCTGCCGTGGCTCGACACCTCGCCGGTGCGCAGCTCGCGCTTCCGCCCGATCTATCAGTGGTTCTTCTGGCTCCTGGTGATCGACGCCTTTGTGCTGGGTTATGTCGGCGCTCATCGCCCCGAAGGCTTCTACGTGCTTCTGGGTCGAGCCGGCACGCTCTACTACTTCTTCCACTTCCTGATCCTGCTGCCGGTGCTCGGCAAGCTCGAGCGTCCGCGTCCGTTACCGGCCAGCATCAGCGCGGCGGTGCTGAAGCCCGTAGCGCCCGCGGCCTCCGGCAAAGTGGAGCACGCCTGATGCGCGCGCGGTTCATTGCCGCCGGTCTCGGCCTGGTGATGCTCACTGGGCCCGCGGCGGCGCCGGCACAGGAAGCTACTCCCGCGCTACCCAAACAGGCCTGGCCCTTCGAGGGCGTGTTCGGCGCCTTCGACCGGGCATCCGCCCAGCGCGGCTTTCAGGTCTACAATGAGGTCTGCTCGAACTGCCACGCGCTGCACCTCGTCGCCTATGGCGATCTCGGGGCGGACGGGCCGGGCGGAGGGCTCGGCTTCAGCCTCGACGAGGTCAAAGCGATCGCGGCGGCAAAGCAGGTGCCGGACACCAACGACCAGGGTGAGCCCATCACTCGGCCCGCCCTGCCGGCCGATCATTTCGTGGCGCCCTTCGCCAACGAGAAGGCCGCGCGGGCCACCAACAACGGTGCGCTGCCCCCCGACCTCTCGCTGATCGTGAAGGCGCGCGAGGGCGGGCCCGACTACGTGTACGACTTGCTCACCGGCTACAAGGAGCCGCCGCCGGACATGAAGATGGGGGAGGGGATGAACTACGACGAGTTCTTCCCCGGGCATCAGATCGCCATGCCGCAGCCGCTCAACGATAACAGCGTGACCTTCGCCGATGGTACGCCGGCGACGCTCGACGAGGAAGCCTATGACCTCGTGAATTTCCTCGCCTGGGCCGCCGAGCCCACGCTCGAGGACCGGCATCGCACGGGGATCAAGGTGATCCTGTTCCTGCTCGTCATGACGGGCATCCTCTACGCCGGCAAGCGCCGCATCTGGGCCGCGGTGCACTGAAGTCGATTTTTACTCCTTCAGCTCCTTGGCGAAGAATGCAGTCACCTCCTTGATGGCGTCGGCCCAAGCCACGGGGTCGCCGCCGGTGGTGGCGCCGCGGCCAGTCTCCGAGTTCGCGTTCCGGCGATTGGGCAGGTAGCGCGTGGGTGCGCTGCTGTCGAAGGAGTGCCGCGCTCCCGGGTAAACCTTGATCGCGACGGAGTAGCCCGCCGCATCAGCGCGCTCCGACAGCTCTTCGCAAGGCTTGGCCGGCGTCCAGTCGTCACGCTCGCCCACCAGGATCAGCAGCGGCGCGATTGGCTGGTAGACGCCATTATAAGCGGTGACGGCGCCATGATCGCCGAACTCGCGGGTGGCGGACCAGGTGCCGTACTGATTGTCGCAGCCGGGATAAAGCGCGACGCCGGCCGCGAAGCCGTGGCGGCGCTCCTCGACGAGCGGGGCACGGTTCGACGCGGGCGTTACCATCGCCGCCAGCGTCGAGCTGCCGCCATGGGAGCCGCCGATCACCCCGACGTGCTCTCCGTCCACGAAGGGGAAGCTGCGAAGGTAAGCGAGCGCAGCATAGGCGTCATAGGCGCGCTGTATGGGTGCCACCCGCCTGAGCTGGGGAACCACCTCCTCCGGCGCCGTGCAGACGCCCTCGGGGAACCCGCGGGTCGAAAAGCTGTCGGGCACGATCGCGACATAGCCTTGCCCCGCGAGCAGCGTCGCCCAGCGCATGGGCGCGCCACTTGACCGCGGGCTGAGCCCACTACAGTCGTGCAGCACCACGACCGCGGCGAAAGGCCCATCGCCCGGTGGCTTCAGTATCGTCGTGGGTATCTGCTCGGTGCCGCCGTCCCGCATGGTGGTCGGCATCATCACCAGCCAGCCCGTATAGCGCACGGGTTCGGCGCGCGCGCTCACCACCGCCAGAATGGCGGCCATCGTCGCCAGTAGTCTCGTCATCCGGGCCATGACTCGCTTCGCACTACGGGAGGCGCGAATCCTGCCATAGGGCAGATTCAGGCGCTACCGTGGCCTGGCGAAATCCAGTTGCCCCATTGTGATGCCGCTGTGACACTTGCAAGATTGGAATAAGGAGACGAGATGACCGACGCGACCAAGCCGGTGATCGGCATACTCGGCGGTAGCGGCCTCTACCAGATCGACGGGCTTGTCGACGTGGAGTGGCGGCGCGTCCCGTCTCCCTTCGGCGAGGCGTCCGACGAGCTTTGCTTCGGCAAGCTCGGCGGCGCGCGCGTGGTGTTCTTGCCGCGTCATGGCCGCGGCCATCCGCTGCCGCCTTCCGACATCAACTTCCGCGCCAATATCGACGCCTTGAAGCGCGCGGGCGTCACCGACCTGATCTCGCTCTCGGCGGTGGGCAGCTTGCGCGAGGACGTGCCGCCCGGCAGCTTCGTCCTGGTAGATCAGTTTATCGATCGCACCTTCGCCCGAGCCAAGAGCTTCTTCGGTGCCGGTTGCGTCGCTCATGTTTCGATGGCGGAGCCGGTCTGCCCCCGCATCGGCGATGGGCTCGTCTCGGCCGGCCTCGCCGTGGGCATCGCGATCCGGCGCGGCGGCACCTACCTTGTGATGGAGGGCCCGCAGTTCTCGAGCCTTGCCGAAAGCCGGCTCTATCGCTCCTGGGGTTGCGACGTCATCGGTATGACCAACATGCCGGAGGCGAAACTCGCTCGAGAGGCGGAGATCTGCTACGCCACCGTCGCCATGGTCACGGATTTCGACAGCTGGCATCCCGACCACGGCCACGTCAGCGTCGAGGCGATCGTGCGCGTGCTCTCGGAGAATGCCGATCGGGCGCGTGGCTTGGTGAAGGCGGTTGCGCCGCGCTTGAGCGCCGATCGCGGCCCCTGCGCCGCTGGCTGCGACCGCGCCCTCGAGCACGCCCTCATCACCGCGCCTGCAGCCCGCGATTCGGCCGTGCTCCGGACGCTCGACGCCGTCGCGGGACGGGTCATCAATAGATAGATCGCGCCGCTCAGAGTTTCACGCCGTACCGCGCATATTGGCGGGCGATGTCCGGCTCCAAGCGCTGCGCCGCGGCGATGTCGGCGGTGCCGCCGGTCTTGTCGCCGAGCCGGGTCTTTGCGACGCCGCGGCCGAACAGCCAGCCCGCGACCGGTGCGCTCGCGGCGAGCGCGTGATCGTAGTCGCTGAGCGCCGCTTGCGGGCGCCCAGCCTTGAGGTTGGCGAGCGCGCGGCTGCCGAGGGTGGCCGCACTGTTGGGCCGCAGCGCCAGCGCGTGCTCGCAATCGACCAGCGCTTGGCTCAGGTTGCCCACGATCGCGAGATCGAGGCAGCGGTCGGTTAGCGCCAGCGCGTCCTCGGGGCTCAGCGTGACGGCTTGGTCGAAGTCCTGAATCGCTCGTTCATATTGGCCGAGGCGGTGAAAGACGCTGCCGCGATTGGTGAAGGCGATCGGCGAGGCCGGCTTCAAGCGGATCACCTGGTCGTAGTCCGCGATGGCGCGCCAGAGTTGATGCATGGCGACATAGGCGTTGCCGCGATTGAAAAAAACGGCGGCAAGCCGGTCGTTGCCTTCCTGGCCTCCGGCGACAACCGTCGAACAGGCTCTGATCCGCGCGTCGGGGTCCTCGCCATCCAGGCCGGCGCAAGCCCGCAGCTGCTCGTCGCGCGTCTGGGCGCTGGCGCTCGACGCCAGCAGCGCAGCCAGTACCAACCACCAGGGGCAACGAACTCCCATGCCTCTTTCCTCGCGCCGGACGGTGCCCGCACTTTATCTCTCCGGCAGCGGCGTGCGCCACGGGGTTGAGTGGAGCCCGGCGCGCCGGATAGAGTCGGATTATGAAGGTCCAAGGCAAGCCGATGCGGACGATCTGGGTCGAGTCGGAGGGTGCCGCTGTCGGCATCATCGATCAGACGCGGCTGCCGCACGAGCTGGTCACGCGCAAGCTCGAGACGGCCGCGGCGATGGCGGAAGCGATCCGCAGCATGCGCGTGCGTGGCGCTCCGCTGATTGGGGCGGCGGCAGCCTATGGCGTGGCGTTGGCGCTGGCGCGCGACCCCGCTGATGCCGCGCTCTTGTCCGCGATCGACTTGCTGGCGGCGACTCGGCCGACCGCGATCAATCTGCGCTGGGCGCTCGAGGAGATGCGTGCCGCCGTGGCGTCGGTGCCGCCGGAATGTCGCGCGGCGGCCGCTTGGGTGCGGGCGGGCGAGATCGCCGAGGCCGACGTCGCCGTGAACCGCGCGATCGGCGAGCACGGGCTCGCGCTCATCGAACAGGCCTTGGCGCGCCAGGGCAAGACCGGCCGCGTCGACGTGCTGACCCATTGCAACGCTGGCTGGCTCGCGACGGTGGACTGGGGCACGGCGCTGGCGCCGATCTTCATGGCGCATGACCGCGGCACGCCCGTGCATGTCTGGGTCGACGAGACCCGGCCGCGCAACCAGGGTGCGAGCCTCACGGCCTGGGAGCTGCTGCAGCATGGCGTGCCGCATACCGTAATCGCCGACAACGCCGGCGGGCACCTGATGCAGCGGGGCGATGTCGATCTCTGCATCGTCGGGACCGACCGCACCACCGCCGCGGGCGACGTTGCTAACAAGATCGGCACCTATCTCAAAGCGCTCGCCGCCCACGATAACGGCGTGCCCTTCTATGTCGCCGCACCCAGTCCCAGCATCGACTGGTCTATCGAGGACGGCCGGAGCATTCCGATCGAGGAGCGCTCCGCGAGCGAGGTTACGGAGATCGCGGGGCTCGGTGTCGGGGGTGGCGTGACGCAGGTGCGCCTGACGCCCGCCGGCAGTCCGGCCGCGAATCCCGCCTTCGACGTGACGCCGGCGCGGCTGGTGACGGGACTTATCACCGAGCGCGGCGTGGCCAAAGCCTCGCGCGAGGGCTTGCTCGCGCTCTTTCCGGAGCGGCGACCGAACCGCGCGGGCGGCTGATGGCGCCTTCGCGCCTCTCGCATCATGCGCTTCGCCGGGAGATCATCGCGATCGCCCGACGCATGAACGCGCTCGGCATCAACCAGGGCAAGTCCGGCAATTTGAGTCACCGCATTCCCTCGGGATTTTTGGTCACGCCAACGGGCATGGACTACGACGCGCTGAAGCCCGCCGACATCGTGGCCATGGACTTCGACGGATCCCACCGCGGCGCGCGGCTGCCGTCCTCGGAATGGCGCTTCCACCGAGACATCCTGGCGGCGCGGCCGGAGGAGAGCGCGGTGATCCATACCCATGCAATGTTTGCGACCACGCTGGCCTGCCTCGGCCGCGAGATTCCGGCCTTCCACTACATGGTCGCGGTTGCCGGCGGCGACAGCATCCGCTGCGCGCCCTACGCAACTTTCGGCACCGAGGAGCTCTCGGTCCATGCCGTCAAGGCACTCGAAGGGCGCAAGGCCTGTCTCCTCGCCAACCACGGCATGATCGTGGTCGCTGCCACGCTCACGTCGGCGCTCGCGCTCGCTCAAGAGATCGAGACCCTCGCCGCCATGTATTGGCGAGCGCTGCTGGTGGGTGAGCCCAATCTCCTCGATGGCGCGGAGATGACGCGCGTGCTGGAAAAGTTCAGGGCCTATGGGCAGCAGACGAAACCGAAGGCGGTCAGCCCGTCACCTCGCGACGAAGCTGCGCCAAATCCACGAGGTGCTCGGCGTCGTGCGCGAGCATCATCGCCGCGAGTCCCTCTACGCTGACCTCGCCGACGCCCTCCACCGCGCCGGTACGCCCGCGCTCCTCGGGCGAAAGGCGCCTCAGGCGCTGCACCATATCGGCCCGCACCGCGGCGAAGACGGCTAGCGCGGTTGCCAAATCCTGCCGGTGATAGTCCCGCGAGCGCGCGAGCTTGCCCCCATCGACATCGGCGAGAGCGGGTGTCGCCTCCGCCAGCATCCGCTCGAGGCGAGCACGATACGCCTCGATCTCGATGTCGCGAAGATGGCAGGCATGTTCCTGGAGCGAGAAGTTGCCGTCCTTCGCTCGCGTCCTCCAGTGAGCCGGCGCGACACTCTCCACGATCTCGGCCAATCGCCGCGGCATGACCGCGAGCTCGGCAAGCCTTGCCGCGAACGCGTCGTCGCCGACGCTCTCGCCGGTCGGCGGCGATCTGTTGGTCCGGCACATGGGTTCGCTCTCCTATGAAATGGCCGAAATCATGCCGTCCGCCGCGACCCTGAGCCGACCCTCCGGAAGTCGCGCGAGGTCCGTGGGCGAGACCTCGAGGGCGGGCAGCGTGGCATGGCCCATCTCGCGAGCGACCACGATACCCAACGTCAGGATCGCGTCGACCTCGCCGAGCAGGAGCGCCGCAGGCGCGAGGCCACGCGCGATCAGCTCCAGCATGATGGCGCTCGAGGAGCTGGAGCCCCTGGGCTCCGCGAGCGCCAGCACCGTACCGGCGACGCTCATTCCATGCTGCGGGTGTCGGGGGTCGCTGACCTTGCCGGTCTTGGGATCGACGCCGCCCCAAAAGCTCAGGGGGGCCGAGAGCCGCAGCAGCGGCCCCGAACCCGCACCCTCGATGAGCACGCGTCCCTTCACGACCACAGGCGCTCGTCCCTGCTGACGCGGCCCGACACGGCCGACGCCACGCAGTCCGCCAAGCTGCCGTAGACCGTGGCAAAGCCCGTGTTGGCGGGGGCGTAGAACGCGAATTTCCCCGAGTTGGTCATGAGCACGCCGGCCTCGGGCGGCAGGATCGGTGCCACCACAACGCAGGTGTCCACGACGATCTCGACCCCGCTTGCTTTGAGGGAGCTCAACAGGTCCGCCCGCTCGAGCTCGGCCAGCACGCCGCGACCGGTGCAGGCGTAGAACGGCACGCGGAAACGCTGGCCGCGCGACAGCTCCGCAAGCGCGCGGAATTCCTGCGCGGAGAAATGCGGACTGCCGACCGCGATGGCATCGATGCGGTCGCTGCCGGCGGCGGCGGTGGAGAGCCGGTCGCGCGCTTGGCGCAGCAGCGCTGGCGTCACCTCGATCGTGCGCTCCGTCGCTCTGCCGCCGAGCACCGTCTCGAGATCGGGCGCCTCGGGCGTCACGCCCACGATATGGAAAAGCCCGACCGCGCCCGTCGAGGCCGCCGCGGCGCCGAGCGCCTTGAGGCGATCCTCGTTGGTGCCTGCTGGCACACCCGTGATCGCCGCCACCGCCGACCCTGCCTCCGCTCCCAGGATGGCCCCGAGCACTGGATAAAATGCGTCTGTGCGCCTGAGATCCGACGAGAGACCGCTCACGTCGATGACGATGCGGGCGCGCCGGCTCTCGTCGAGATGCAGTCCATAGAGCGGTGCCCGCGCCGCAATCGCGCAGCAAAGATCGAGGAAATCGCCAAGCCGATTGGTGCGCGCTCCCAGCACGGAGTTGACGAAGGCGACCGCGTTCGATTCGCCCCAGGCGACATGGGCGCCGAGCCGCGGCCGGTGCCCGGCTTGGTAAGGTGCGCAGGTCCAGGTCGGTGCGCAACCCAATGCTTCCGAGGCCACCATGAGGCGGCGCGCCATCTCGGCGGTCGCGGGATCGAAGCGCACTCGGCCGGGATGCAGGAGATCGAGCGCGCCCACGTTGAGCGTGGTC
>DASZHJ010000481.1:0-4558 GCA_035938015.1 Allostellaceae bacterium | reverse complement strand
AGGTCGATCTCCCAAGCGCGCATGAGCGCCGGTGCTACGAATCCCATCGCTTGGAGGTCGAAGCCATCCATAGTGACCGAGCAGCCGATCAGCACTAGGATCCACACCTGAAATCGGCTGAGCGGGCGCGCGTCGATCACGCTCGCGAGGTCGAGCACAGTTGTCCCGTCGCCACTGCCCGGCTCGACGGCCGACCCCTCGGCTGCCCTGGTGATCGCGGGATCTTGGGCCATGGAACCCATGTCAGCTCAGGATAGGCCGAACAGGCGGCGCGCGTTCTCGCGCCCGATCTTCTTCCGGTCCGCTTCGCTGATCTCGCAATGGTCGAACCAGCGGGACGCGTCCGCATGGGTCTCGAAGGGATAGTCGACCGAGTACATGATCCGGTCGCTGCCGACTTCGAGCATCGTCGAGAGCAGCGACGGGGTGCGGAAATTGCCGCTGGTCGTGATGTAGACGTTCTCGCGCAGGTAGTCGCCGATCTCGCGGCGACACGGGATGCCGCGTGGCGCCTTGCGTATGATGTGGTCGACCCGCCAGATGTTGAACGGGATGCCCTCGCCGAGATGACCGAGGATCATCTGCAGGCCGGGATTGCGGTCGAACAGCCCCGAGGACATGAGACGTAGCGCGTGGATGCTAGTCTCCACCGCGAAGGCCCAGGTTGCTGCGGTCAACCAGGGAAAGCCGTCATAGATCGGCTCCCGGCTCGGCAGCGGATCGCGGGGGTGCAGATAGAATGGCTTGCCGAGCGCGGCGGCGCTCTTCCAGAAATCAGCGAAGTGCGGTGCGTCGTAATAGTCGACGTTCTCGGCCTGGCCGACTTGCGAGAAGCCGTTCACCATAAAGCCGTGGAAGCCGAAATCCTCGACGCAGCGCTCGAGCTCGCGTGCCGCGGCGTCGGGATCCTGCATAGGCAGGGCCGTGAAGCCGCCGAGCCGGGTCGGGTGCCGCGCGATATACTCGGCCAACACGTCGTTGGCGCGCTTGGCCGTGTCGAGCGCCTCGCGCGCATCGGGGAGGCCCTGAATGCCGGGCGAATTGAGCGACAGGATCGAGAAGGCCGTGCCGCCCTCCTCCATCCGCTCCAGCCGCTGATGCTCGATGTCGAGCAGGTTCGCCTTCAGCTTCTCCCAGACCGCCGGCGGGGCGTAGATCTTCGAGTGATCGATCGTGAGGTCGATCGCGAAATGTTCCTCGAGCGCGATCTTGTTCTTCATCGGTAAGGCTCCTGTGTAAAGCTCGATCGAGGCCCGGCGCCGGCTCGGCTGAGCCCTTGCGCCAGTGATCGTTGGGGCGGCCGCTCCCAGCGACCTCGCGGGTCAGCTTCCGTGTCCGGTCGCTGTGGCGGCGAGGGTCAAAGGCTCGTCCGGCGGCCTGTCGCCTCGCCAGACCACATGCATGTCCGGCCGGAGCAGCAGCAGGTCGCGCTCATAGACGGCGCGCGCCGCATCGCTCGCGACGTCGAGGACCGCGAGCGGCGCGCCCCGGGCGCGGAACGCGGCCTCGAGCGCGTCGGTGCCACCGCGGCCGTTGAGGCGGAGCAGCGTATAGGCCGTCGTCGGGATGTGGTCCTGGATCGGCGCCCCGTCGGCGAGCCAGACATGAGGGAGGCGCGCCCCCGGCCAAGTCGTCGGCCGATAGTCGCGGAACAGATGTTCGGGGCCACCGGGCACATTATCGATGATCGGCGAGTCGACATAGCGGTAGCCGAGTTCCGCCCCGTTCATCTCGTTGACCTTGCGTTGCTCGCGGTCAGCCGTCCCGGCAAGGCGGTCGCGCGCGGCGGCACCGACGGGCGTGTCGTCGCCGATCTCCGGGCAGCGCGCCCGGCGCCAGTTCCGATAACCCTCTGCGGCATGGCGCGAGGCGCCAATATTGCGTTCGCCCACCTGGCGGCGCTCGATCTCATAGGAGCGGAGCAGCTCCGGGCCGCCCCAGCCCGCCAGCGTCGCTGCCAGCTTCCACGACAGGTCGACAGCGTCGCCCACGCCCGTGTTCATGCCAAGGCCGCCGGCCGGGATGACGAGATGGACGGCATCGCCGGCGAGGAAGACCCGGCCCGCGCGATAGTTGTCGGCGAGCAGAAGGTTCTGGCGCCACTCGCCGCAATAGACCATCTCGTAGTGCACCGGCACGCCGACGGTCTGCTCGAACTGCCGCCGCATCTCCCAATCCGTCTCGACAGCGGCATGCAGTGTCCAGTAGCGCTTCGAATCCTGCATGATGAGGAAGGTCGCGTGTTCGTCAGCGACCAGATAGTGCCGGCCGCGGCCGGGCCCGTCGCCGAGCGGCAGCCGATCGAAGAGCTCCTCGCAGCGGTAGAGGCCTTGCCGGAACCGCGCGATATCGGCCTCGCCACGCAGGCGGATGCCCAGTTGCTTGCGCACGCGGCTGCCGCCACCGTCGCAGCCGACCAGATAGTCGCTGCGGAGGCGCGCGGCGGTGCCATCCGCTTGCCGGATCGTGGCGATGACCGCCGCTTCCTCCTCGGCAAACTCCAGGAACTCGGTGCTGTAGCGCACGCTCACTTCGGGAAGCCGCTCGGCGGCCGCCTTCAGCAGCGGCTCCAGCGTGTATTGCGAGATGAGCTGATAGGGCTCGAGCGGCAGCGTGCCGTCGTTGACCTCCCGGATCCGCCGTCGCGCTTCCTCGACTGAGGGGTAGTTCAGCTGCAGGAGCGGCGGCCGGGTCATGGACAGGATGATGAAGACGTCCATCGGCACATCGGCCGAGAGGCCGGCCGCCCGGATATCGCCGGCGAGACCAATCCGGCGATAGAGCTCCATCGTGCGCGCGTTGCAGCGCTCCATCTTCGGCAGGAACTGCGGCTCGGGCTTCTGCTCGAGGAGGACGCACCGGATGCCGCGCTGGCCAAGGTCCACCGCAAGCGTGAGCCCGACCGGGCCGCCCCCGACGATGATGACTTGCGTCTCGTCCATGCGGAGACCCTTCAGCCTTACCGGACCGGCCCGCACCTACCGGTGCTCGCCGCTGCCATCCCTTCGATCCTCTCCGGGTGCGCTTCAACGATTGTTGAAGACCATGTCCGGCGGCTCAATGTCGCGATCGAACGCCTCTGCCGTATTCAAAAAGCCGCGCGTGCAATCCTCTGTATTGAAGAGATCCATGGTGATGTCGAGCATCATGGCGTCGGCTGCCGGCACGCCGCCCGCCGACCAGGCCTTCAGAAGTGTTCGGGTCGCGGCGTATGACTTTGTCGGCCCGACCGCCAGTTTCTGGGCCAACGCCTCCACGGACTGCGCGAGCTGGGCCTCTGGCACGACGTGCGTCGCGATCCCAAGCTGGCCTGCCATAGAGCCGGGAATCGGTTCTCCAAGCATGGAGAAGCGCGATGCCCGTCCCCGACCGACGCGCTCGGCGAGGCGCTGCAGCGCGCCTGCAATTGGCAGCATTCCCGTCGTCACCTCCACGCAACGGAAGACGGCGTTTTCCGCGGCGACAATGAAGTCGCAAGCAAGAGCAAGTTCGAAACCGCCGCCAAACGCGACTCCCTGGACTGCCGCGATGGTGGGCACTCTCAGCGCCTCGATCGCGCGATAGGACAGATTGACTTCCGCGACAAAGGTGCGGAACCAATTGAGGTCCTTGCCGGGCCACCCTCGCACCTCGCCGCCGAAGCTGAAGTGAGGTCCTTCAGCCTGGATCACCAGAACACGGATATCGCTTTCACTGGCGTCATGGACGGCCTGCCGAAGATATTCCGAAAAATTGAGGTCGAGGCGGTTGTACGGCGGATTGGCGAGCACAATGCGTCCGAGGGCGTTTTGTCGTTCGAACCGAATGGTCTTCATGCTCTGCAATTCCTTTCAGCTGCGGTGTGATTGGATCAGGGGATCACCGGGACCAGCAGATGCGAGGGATGCTCTGCGTCATGGTAGATGCTGTGCGTCACGGTCTCGCTTCGGCAGACGTGATAGGGGATGTATTCGACATCCGTCATGGCGCCGGTGCCGGTGGGAACGTCCATGGCGGTGATTTCGAGGCAAAGCCGTGGCCCGCTTTGAACTGATTGGCCGTCGCCAGGATCTGGATTTGATATTCGAGGATCTCACCGGGCTGGACCGGCTTGATGGAGTTGCGGGTCAGTTTGTGGAAAGGCTGACCGGGCTTGGAGCGCGCCGGGTCTAGCGCTCGGTATGAAGCCTTCAACCATCCGCGGGTCAACTCGCGTTCCGGCAGGTTTGCCGGCACGGTCCTTTCGCCTTGGCGGGCGGTGACGACGGACACGTCTGGTCCAATGTCCTTGAGGATCACGATCCAGTTGGTGTTCACCTTATCGATGGCCGCGTACAAAGTCAGACTGATAGGCCCCACGACCGTCAGATCTTTTGCAAACGGTTCGGTCATGTACCGCAGCCGCTCGACCTTCATCGTCTTCTTGAGCGGCATCTGTGTGAAGACATCCGGCTCGCGGGCGGCCCGTCCGGTTTCGCCGGCTGGATGAGGCGGGTTCGGCGTCAGCCGCTCCCAGTTACTGAGATACAGCTTCCGCCACTGCGTCTCAGGGAGTGGCCAGTCGGCGCCGGTTCGCCAC
>DASZHJ010000480.1:0-6227 GCA_035938015.1 Allostellaceae bacterium | reverse complement strand
CGCGGGCAAATCGACCTTGCTCGACCTCATTCGTGGCGAGCGACAGTCGGATGGCGGCGATATTCGGCTGGGAAAGGACCTGCGTATCGGATTTGTGGCGCAGGAGGCGCCGGGCGGCGCGACGACTCCGCTCGAGGCCGTTCTCGCCGCCGACGAAGAGCGCGCGCAGTTGCTCGAAGAAGCCGAGACCACGCGAGATCCCCACCGCATCGGCGAAGTTCAAAGCCGGCTCATCGAGATCGACGCCCACGCGGCGCCCGCGCGCGCGGCGGGTATCTTGCACGGGCTCGGCTTCAGCGCCGACGACCAGCGCAAGCCCCTGAGTGCCTTCTCCGGCGGATGGCGCATGCGGGTAGCTCTCGCGGCAGCGCTCTTTGCCGAGCCCGATCTGCTGCTCCTGGACGAGCCCACAAACCATCTCGACCTCGAAGCCGCGCTGTGGCTCGAAAATTTTCTCGCACGATATCGCCGCACCGTCATTCTGGTGAGTCACGACCGCCGGTTCCTTGACGAGGTCGTCGACCACATCCTGGCGCTGGCGGATCGAACGCTCACAGTCTTCTCCGGCGGCTACAGCGCCTATCTCCGCCAGCGCGAGGAAAGCCTGGTGCGCAATCGCGCGTTGAAGGCGCGTCAAGACGCCGAGCGCGCGCGGCTCCAAGCTTTCGTGGACCGCTTCCGCGCCAAGGCTTCGAAGGCGCGCCAGGCGCAAAGCCGCGTCAAGGCGCTGGAGAAGCTGGTCCCGGTATCGATCGCCAGCGAGGAGCCGCCGCCGGTCTTCGACTTCCCGGCGCCCAGCTCGCTGCGGCCGCCTTTGCTCACGCTGGAAGAGGTTTCGGTTGGCTACGATACCGGAAAGCCCGTGCTGCAGCGCTTGGGCCTCCGCCTCGACCCCGATGATCGGATCGCGCTCTTGGGCGCCAACGGCAACGGGAAATCGACGCTCGCGAAGCTGATCGGCGGGCGGCTCTCGCCGATGTCGGGACACGCGTTCCGTGCGCCGCGTCTCGCCTGCGGCTTCTTTGCCCAGCATCAGATCGAGGATTTGATGCCGGAAAGCACGCCTTTTGATCATCTCGTTCTGCTGATGCCGGATGCTCCGGCACAGGCGGTGCGCGCGCGGCTGGCTCGCTTCGGCCTCGGCGAAGACAAGGTATTCGTGCGCGCCCGCGATCTCTCCGGCGGCGAGAAAGCACGCCTCACCCTCGCGCTCGCCACTCACGAGGCGCCGCACCTGCTGATCCTCGACGAACCCACCAATCATCTCGACATCGAGGCGCGGGAGGCGCTCGCGGAGGCACTGAACGAGTTCCCGGGCGCCGTGGTGCTGATCAGCCACGACTGGCATTTGGTGGAGCTGGTTGCCGACCGCTTGTGGCTGGTGGCGGACGGCACCGCGCAGCCGTTCGCCGGCGATCTCGAAGACTATCGACGATTGCTGTTGGCACCCACGAGTAGCGATGCAGCAGCGCGCGACGGCGCCGGATCAACCCGACGCGCCGAGCGGCGCGCGGCCGCCGAGCGACGGCGCGAGCTGGAGCCGCTGCGCAAGCGGCTGCGAGAGGCGGAGGCTCGGATGGCCTTGCTCGCGAAGGATCTCGCGGCGATCGAGACAGCACTTACGGATCCCGCGCGCTATGCCGGCGCACGCCGAGAGATTCCGGATCTGTTGCGGCAACAAGCGGAGCTTCGCGCGACGCTCGAGATCGCCGAGCGTGCTTGGCTGTCTGCCGCAGAGGCCCTGGAGAAGGTGAACTGAGCCCCCCGAGTGGAAGCGCACGAGTCCGATGACAGAAGTCAGGCCCAGCGCACGACGCATCTTGGTCACAGTCCGTCTACTCCCTCACCCCTTTGGGAGATTGTGGAAAACCCGCCGCTCCTCGCGCCGCCGTGAACCGCTGAAGCTAAGCCGCTGATATCGGGCGAGTCGCCTCGTACTTCTGCGTTCTTTTGGCGATTGCGAGATGCTTAAAGGACGGTTAATTCGACTCGGCGACACTCATGGGCGCGCGGGGGGAAAAAAGTAACCAAGGTCGACGAAAGGGTTTTCCATGCTGACGATGACGTTACCCCAGAGCGCTCCCGACACTGCCGCCACAGGTCTCGACAACCCCTCCTGGATCCGACGGGCGATGCTGCTCGAGCAGATCGCCGAGGCCTATGCCGACGGGACCTTCACCCCAGTACAGCGCCGCCAGGCGGAAGACCTTTTCCGGACCGCGATCTATGATCACGAGGCGCTCGCCCGCAGCGTGCTCGCCGAGAGTCTCAAGCGCATGACCCACGTGCCCCACGACATCGTGCTGAGCTTGGCGCGCGACGAGGCTCAGGTGGCGCGGCCTATTCTCCGGACGTCGCCGCTGCTCGATGAGGACGACTTGCTTGAGATCGCGCGCGAAGGTTCGCGCGCTCACCGTCTGGCCATCGCCGAGCGGGACGCTTTGTCATCCGAGGTGGCGCAAGCGCTCTGCGAATCCCGCGACCTTCAGGTGATCTGCAGCCTCCTCGCCAACGAAGGCGCCGCGCTGCCGGAAGCGTTGCTCCACGCGATCCTCAACAGGTTCGGCGACGCCGCAGGAACCGTCGAGGCCATGATGCGCCGCCGCCTGCTGCCGGTGAGCGTCGCCAACCGGCTCGCGCGGGAGAACGCGCGCAGTTACGCGACCGCGCGGCGGGCTTAAGCTCTTCCTAAGTTCGGAAATTCTGCGCGAGAGCGTCGACTTGGCGCGTGAGCAGCGCTACGTCGGTTCCGACCGCCACGAACACGAAGCCCGCGGCGAGCACCTTCCGTGTTTCGTCTTCCCTTAGGCTCAGAAATCCCGGTGCCTTGCCCGAGCGCTGGATGCGCTGTCCGGCTTCGATAATGGCGGATTGCACCTCCGGGTGCTGCGTGTTGCCGATGTGGCCGAGGTCGGCGGCAAGATCGGCGGGGCCGATGAAGATGCCGTCAACTCCTTCCACCTTGGCAATTGCGTCGATCTCCGAGACCGCCTTGCGGGTCTCGGCCTGGACCAATACGCAGATCTCGTCGTCGACGTGCTTGGCATAGTCGGGCACGCGCGCATAGTTGTTGGCGCGCGTCGTGCCGGCGTAGCCGCGGATACCCTTCGGCGGGTAACGCGTCGCGGCAACCGCGCGCCGCGCTTCCTCGGCTGACTGCACGAAGGGAAAGAGGAAGCTCCGGGCGCCTTGATCGAGGAGCCGCTTCACCATTACGGGCTCGTTCCAGGGCACGCGTACCACCGGCTCCGCGGTGCCGCCGACGCAGGCACGGAGGTTGTGCACGACGTCCGGAAGCTCGTTGGGTGAATGCTCCATGTCGATCAGGAGCCAATCGAAGCCGGCGCCGGCGCAAACCTCAGTCACGGTCGGGCTGGCAAAGTTGAGCCAGAAGCCGATCTGTCGGGCACTCGAGGCGAGGCCGCGCTTGAAGCGGTTGGTCGGCAGCGTGGCGGCCATCAATGGATCTCCGGCTCGGGCACGGGCGCGGTGCCGGCGAGGAAGTCGAAATCGCAGCCGAGATGCGCTTGCGCGATATGCTGGCTGTAGAGTGCGCCATAGCCGCGAGGATAATGCGGCTTTGCCGGCGTCCATTGCGCGCGCCGGCGGTTCACCTCCTCGTCGGCGACCGCCAGATTGAGGCGCCGCGCCGGCACGTCGAGTTCGATGGTATCGCCGGTCCTGACGAGTGCCAGCGGCCCGCCCACGAATGCCTCGGGCGAGACGTGCAGGACGCAGGCGCCGTAGCTGGTGCCACTCATGCGCGCGTCGGAGATGCGCACCATGTCGCGCACCCCCTGCGCCAACAGCTTCTTGGGGATCGGCAACTGACCCCATTCGGGCATGCCCGGCCCGCCCTGCGGACCACCGTTTTGCAGCACGAGCACGGAATCCGCGCTGACCTCCAGGGTGGGATCGTCGATGCGCGCGCTCATGTCGTTGTAGTCGCGAAACACCACCGCCGGCCCGCGGTGCTTCTGCAGCCTCGGCTCCATCGCCGGCGGCTTGATGATGGCACCGTCCGGCGCGAGGTTGCCCCTGAGCACCGCGAGGCCGCCCGCTCCGCTCAGCGCATTGTTCGAGGAGCGGATCACATCGTCGTTGTACACCTCGCCACGAGCGATGTTAGCGCCGAGGGTCTTGCCATTGACCGTCCCACAGTCGGTGTCGAGGCCGGTACCGAGCTGGCGCAACAGCGCCCGCAAGCCTCCCGCGTAATAGAAATCCTCCATCAGGTATTTGCCGGCGGGCCGAATATTGGCGAGCACCGGCGTGCGGCGGGAGATCTCGTCAAACTGGTCGAGCGAGAGCTGCACGCCGGCGCGGCCTGCCATGGCCGTCAGGTGAATGATCCCATTGGTCGAGCCGCTCAAGGCCATCAGCGTCACGATCGCATTGTCGAAAGCGGACGCGGTCGCGATGTCGCGCGGCTTTAGATCGTCCCAGACCATTTGGACGATGCGCCGGCCGCTGGCGCTCGCCATGCGCGCGTGGGACGAGTCCGCGGCGGGGATCGAGGAAGCGCCAGGCAAGGTCAGTCCGAGCGCTTCGGTGACCGCCGCCATGGTGGATGCCGTACCCATGGTCATGCACGTGCCGAAAGAACGCGCGATGCCGTCCTCGATGCCGCGCCAGTCCTCCTCGTCGATATTGCCGGCGCGCAGCTCCGCCCAATATTTCCAGACGTCGCTGCCGCTGCCCAACGGCTGGTTGTGCCAGTTCCCGCGGAGCATGGGACCCGCCGGCATGAAGATCGCCGGCAGGTTCATGCTCAGGGCGCCCATGATGAGAGCCGGCACGGTCTTGTCGCAGCCGCCCAGCAGCACCACGCCATCGATCGGATTGGCGCGCAGCAACTCCTCCGTCTCCATCGCCAGGAGATTGCGGTAGAGCATTGTGGAGGGCTTCATGAAGGGCTCGCCGAGCGAGATCGCCGGCATCTCCACGGGAAAGCCGCCGGCCTGCCAGACGCCGCGCTTCACCTCCGCGGCGCGCTCGCGGAAGTGATAGTGACAGGGATTCATCTCGCTCCAGGTATTGAGGATCGCGATCACGGGCTTGCCCGCATAGTCCTCCGCCGAGAAGCCCATCTGCTTCGTGCGCGAGCGGTGGCCGAAGGAGCGCAGGTCCTGGGCGCCCATCCAACGGGCACTGCGGAGCTGGTCATAGGTCTTGCGGCGAGACTCGGTCATACGCACGCGTCCTCCCTGCGATGGCTGGCGGGAGTGAAGCGGCTCGGCGCCGCCGGTGTCAATGCCGGCGGGCAGCGGGATCGAGCTTAGGGAGCGGCCTCGCCTCAGGCGCTGCCGCGGGGTTCCATGGTCTCCAGACCGGGCTCGATCGCGGCCGAAGCCGCGACCTCGCGGAGCGGGACCCGCACCACGGTGCCCCGACGATATTGGGGATCGCCCAGCGCACGGGTCACTGCCATGACCGCAATGGTGATGGTATTGGGATCGTGCTGGCCGAGGAAGCGAGTCACCACCGCGAGCTCCGTGATCAGGCGGTCGCGCACGTCGACGCCTTCCTCGCGCATACGGTCGATGGCACCATCGAGGCCGGCATAAAGGCGCTGGGCCGCCGCTTCGATCGTTGAGGCATCCGGGATGTAGCGCAATTCGGTTGGCGCCGGCTTCAGCATTTCGGCGATCTCCAGCGACCAGGTTCGCACCGCCTCCAGGTAGGCCGAGACATGCCGTTTATGGTACTGAATGGCGATCGCCGCGATGGCGGTCGCCAGTGCCGAGACGCGCTCCTCGTCGGCGAGCTCCAGTGCCTCGAAATCGCCGGAGACGTCCCGAAGCTGATCTTCGGTCTCCCGGCCGACGGCGGCGAGTGCGGTGTCGATGGTCTCTGCCAAAGAAGTCATTACGGTGCCCCTGAAAACTGCGGCGAGTATGGTTCGATTTCCTTAAAAGAATCTTTGTCTTTGAGCCGGCTTGCTGTGACCAAGGCCACAGCTTTGGCGGTTGTCACAGCGTCCTCAACTCGGGGGAAATGCGTATCTGCCGAGCCGGCGAAATTATGGATTGGTTAACTGGCCGCAGGCGATCCTAGGCGTATAGGACGCGCTTAGGAGCATGACGCCGATGACCGACACACCGAACCTGCTCATCGATCGGAACCTGGAAGCGGCCACCATCATCTCGCTCCGCCGGGAGCCCGCCTGCTTTGCCTTCCTGAGCGCCTCGGCTGTTTCCGCGCCGATCCCGATCGACTCGCTCAAC
>DASZHJ010000479.1:0-5985 GCA_035938015.1 Allostellaceae bacterium | reverse complement strand
CCCCCACCCCTGCGGCGTTTTGGCCCGATGCGCCGAGCCGCGCTTGAAAACGCGCGCCTTCGCGGTAAGTCCCTGATCGGGAAATGTAATAAATCGTCTTGACCCGCGTACCAACCGGTCGGTATGTATATCTTCCATGAGCACCGCAGCGGCACCCCAGCCGGACACCCGCACCCGGCTCCTTGACGCGGCGCTCCACGTGATCCGCGCGCAGGGCTATTCGGCGACCACCGTGGACGACATCTGCGGCGCAGCGGAGCTCACCAAGGGCGCCTTCTTCCATCATTTCAAGAGCAAGGAGGATCTGGCGGTGTCGGCGGCGGCGCATTTCTCGGACATGGCCGAGCGGCTCTTCGCGGCGGCGCCTTTTCACGCGCTCGCCGATCCCCTCGACCGCGTGCTCGGCTACATCGATTTGCGCAGCGCCATCCTCGCGGGGCCGCTTCCCGAATTCACCTGCCTTCTTGGCACCATGGTGCAGGAGGCCTACGACACGCGCCCCGCGATCCGCCAAGCCTGCGACACTTATATAAGCGTCCATGCCGCCGGCGTCGCCAAGGACATCGCGGCGGCGAAAGCGCTTTACGCGCCCAAGGCGCCGTGGTCCGCCGAGAGCCTTGCGTTCTATACGCAAGCGGTGCTGCAAGGCGCCTTCGTGCTCGCCAAAGCCAAAGGCGGTCCCGATGTCGCGCGCGAGTGCGTGGCGCATCTGCGCCGCTATTTCGAATTCCTGTTCCAACGGCCCACCAGCAAGGAGGAGACATCACCATGACGACGCCACGCGGGAAATTCATCTGGTACGACGTGATGACGAGCGACCCGAAATCGGCCGCCAAGTTCTACGGCGATGTCATCGGCTGGAACACGCAAGAGCATCCGATGGCCGACGGCGGCACCTACACGATCTTCAGCAACGGCCCCACCATGGTGGCAGGGCTGATGGCGATCCCCGAGCCGATGCGCGCCCAGGGCGTGCCGCCCTGCTGGTCCGGCTATGTCTCCACGGACGACGTCGACGCCGAGGCCCGGCGCGTCACGGCGGCGGGCGGTGCGATCCGGCGCGAGCCCGCGGACATCCCCGGCGTCGGCCGCTTCGCCGTGGTCTCCGATCCCGGCGGCGCGGTGTTCCTGCTCTTCAAGCCGAACACCAATGAGGAGCCGAAGCCGGTGGCGCCGATGGCGCCGGGCCATATCGCTTGGCACGAGCTGATGGCCGGCGACCTCGATCGCGAGTTCGCGTTCTACTCGAAGCTCTTCGGCTGGACCAAGGACCGCGCGCACGACATGGGGCCCATGGGCCCCTACCAGATCTTCGCCACCGGCGGCGCGCCCTGCGGCGGCATGATGAAGGCCGGCGCGCAGGTTCCGCATCCCGCCTGGAACTACTACATCGGCGTCGACAGCGTTGCGGCCGCGGCCGACCGCGCCTTCACCCGCGGCGGCAAGGTCGTGAACGGGCCGATGGAGGTCCCCGGCGGCGCCTGGATCGTCAATGCCCGCGACCCCCAAGGCGCCCACTTCGCGATGATCAGCGCCGGCAAGTAAGCCGCGTGTCATCGCCCCTCCCGGCGCGCGAGCGCCGGGAGGAACCAGGGTCAATCGGAAGAGCAATGGAGTGAACGATGTATATCGATGGTTTCGTCGCCGCAGTGCCTACTGCCAATCGTGATGCTTACCGCCGGCACGCCGAAGCGGCGGCTGTCGTTTTCAAGGAGCACGGCGCGCTGCGGCTCGTCGAATGCTGGGGCGATGACGTACCGGACGGCAAGCTCACCTCCTTCCCGATGGCGGTCAAGAAGCAGGCCGACGAGACGGTGGTCTTCTCCTGGATCACGTGGCCATCGCGTGAGGCGCGCGATGCCGGCATGCAAAAGGTCATGGCTGATCCGCGCAGCAAGCCCGAAGCCAATCCCATGCCGTTCGATGGCAAGCGACTCATCTATGGCGGCTTCAACGTCATCGTCGACACCTGATCGATACCCGCCTTCCCGTGCATGCGCGGAACAAGTCCGCGCATGACGACGGCGGGGCTCCCGAGTTGGAATACGAGCGAAGGAGATCACGCATGCAGACACATGCCATCGCCAATAAGGCAGACTGGATCGAGGCACGCCGCGCGCTGCTCGCCAAGGAGAAGGAGCTGACGCGGCTGCGCGACCGCTTGGCGGCGGAGCGCCGGGCGCTGCCGTGGATCAAGATCGAGAAGCCCTATGTGTTCGACGGGCCCCAGGGCAAGGTGACGCTGGAAGAGCTGTTCGACGGCCGCAGCCAGCTCTTCATCAAGCACTTCATGATGGGACCCGGTGCGTCGACGCAATGTGTCGGCTGCTCCTTCGAGGTCGACCACGTCGAGGGAATTTTGGCCCATCTCAACAATCACGACGTCACGTACGCGGTCGTGGCGCGAGCGCCCATCGAGGAGATCGAGGCGGTGCGCCGACGCATGGGCTGGACGTTCCCCTGGGTCTCCTCCTATCGCTCGGACTTCAACTACGATTTCGACGTGTCCTACCGCCCCGAGGACGTGGCCGCCGGCCGCGCGCTCTATAACTTCGGCCATGCGTCCGGCTGGGCCGCGCAGATCCAGGATCTCTCCGGCCGTACCGTCTTCTTCAAGGATGGCAGCGAGATCTATCTCACCTACGCGAGCTTCGCGCGCGGCGGCGAGGATTTCCTGACCGCCTACCGGATCCTGGACGTGATGCCCAAGGGCCGCGAGGAGAACGGCCCCCATCGCAGCCTCGGCGACTGGGTCCGCCCGCACGACCGCTACGGCAAAGGCGGGATGGTCGAGCCCAACGGCCGCTACCACGCCGCCGGCTGCGGCTGCGCGGTGCACGAGCGCGGCTGAGCGACCCCTCACCCTCCCGTCGCCCGAGGGCGCCGGGCCCCTCCCTCTCCCGCCCCAAGCGCGGGAGAGGGGCTAGTCATACTGAGCGTTGACTTGCCCCTCTCCCATGAAATGGGAGAGGGAGGGACCCACTGCGGAGCAGTGGGAGGGTGAGGGCGCTGGAAGGGCGAGGCGCCTCGCTCACATCTTGAGTTGCACCGCGTTGATCATCACCGCCGCCGCGTTGGCGTCGAGCGGCTGGCCCGGCGCCTTGCAGAAGAAGCCGATCATCGTGAACAGGTGGCCCTCGCCTGCGCGTCCCGCCATCGGTCCCAGCTTTATGAACGTGAAGCACTTGCCATCGCGCTTCTGGTTCTTGGCATCGAAGAACATCACATTGATGTCGCTACCGATCGCCTGCATCTCGGACCAGTTCGTCGCCTCGCTCTCGACGAACTTGTGCACGTGCCGCATGGCGTGGGTGGGGTTCGGAAATGGGGTCGTGGCGCAGACCTTGCCGGCCTTCTTCGGATACTTCACGCGCACGTAAAAGCGCGGGTCGGTCGTATCGGCCGCCACTCCGACCGAGTCCTCGGAAAGCCGACAGTCGTATTGGCCCAGCACCTTGGCGAACGGGCCCTCGAAGCAATTGGCTTTCGTGCCCGGGGGCGGCTGCAGGCTGGCGGTGGCGCAGTCGAGCTTGGTCCACGCCTCCTGCGCCTCGGCCGGATGCGCCGCGAGCGCCATCAATACCGGCATCGCCGCGACCAGGACCAGAGCCGCACCCAATCGAGCGATCATGGCGAGACCTCCTCGGCGCGCTGTCTTCCGGGCGCTCAGCCTGCCCCGGAGTTGCGGCATCGCGCATCACCCGTTCGGGTGAGGCGGGATCGAGAGCTTGCGTGGCCCGGACCAGAGGCGCAGATTTTTTCGCTAGCGCTTTGGGCTGGGGGGTACGGTGGTGCGCGGCCGTCGGATCCTCGAACTGATCGACGAGATCTACGACGCCTCGCTCGACGCGAGGCGCTGGTCCGGCGTGATCGAATCCCTGAGTCCGATCTTCGGCTGCGTCGGCGGCGCGCTCCTGCAAAGGAGCCGCGAGTCCGCCGAGATGGATTTCATCGAGTTCGGCGGCCTCGAGGATGGTACGCGCAGCGCCTATCAGCAGTATTACGCCGCGCGCAGCGTGTGGATGCCCTCGGCCTTCCGCGGCTCCGGCGAGCTGGTGATCGGCCACGAGCTCGCCCCCGACAAGCGCGGCTTCGAGCGCAGCGAGTTCTACAACGATTGGCTCCGGCCCCAAGGCGTCTACGACGCGATCGGCGGCGTGATCCGGCGCTCCGCGAGCTCGCTCACCGTGCTGACGGTGCTGCGCACGGAGCGCGCGGGCCTGGTGACCCCGGCGGACGAGCGGTTGTTCCTGCGCCTGCTGCCTCACCTGCGCCGCGCGATCGACATTCACCGCCGCCTCTACGGCGCCCAGCTGCAGCGGGACGGCGCGCTCCGCGCCCTCGATGCGCTCGAGATCGGCGTCCTGCTCGCGGACGCCGGAGCCCGCGTGACCTTCGCCAATCGCGCGGCCGAGGCGATCCTGCGCCGGGCCGACGGCTTGATGCTCGCGCGCGGCCGGCTTCGCGCGGCAAGAGCGGAGGATTCGGAAAAGCTCACGCGCCTGATCAAGGACGCCGCGGGGACCGCGCTCGGCGTGGGCGACGACGCCGGCGGCATCCTGGCGCTTCCCACGCGCGCGGGGCGGCCGGTCTCTGTCCTGGTCTCGCCGTGTCCGCGCCTGGGCCTGCTGGAGCCAGCCGTGCTGGTCTTTCTCGGCACGCCGCGCACCTCCGCCGAGATCGACCACCGCCAGAGCGCGCGGTATTACGGCCTTACCCCCGCGCAGGCTCGGCTGCTGCGCGCGCTGATCGAGGGCGACCGGATCTCCGATTACGCCGAGAGCGCGGGCATCACGCTCAACACCGCGCGCACGCACCTGAAGCAGATCTTTGCGAAAACCGGGACCAAGCGTCAGACCGATCTGGTTCGTCTGTTCCTTTCCGATCTGGTCCCGCGGATCGCGGGCACGCGGCCTCGCGCCTGAGATCCGCGCGCCGGCGACGGGCTTTACGACGCGTTAACCAGCGGGCGTGTATTTCTACCTATGCGGGCGAGCCCCGCTCTCTTCTGCCGCCAAGAGTGTCGGAGGCCCACGATGCCGCCTGTACAAGCAAACCTGGCAGCCGCTCCGGTGGCCGCCGAGCCCGCACCACCTGCCGTGCTGGTGATCGACGACAATCTCGGCGTGTTGCGCTCGATCGAATGCGTGCTCGAGACCTACGGCATTCCCGTCGCGACCGCGCAGAATGGCGTCGAGGGGCTCGCCCTGTTTCGCCGGCTCTCGCCCGCCGTCGTGATCACCGACATCGTAATGCCGTACCAGGACGGCATCAGCGCGATCATGACCATGCGCCGCGAGCAGCCGGGCGTGAAGATCGTCGCGATCTCCGGAGCGGGACAGGTCGGCAACTCCGATTTTCTTTCCGTCGCGCGCCAGCTCGGCGCCGACACCGCCATGCCCAAGCCGCTCGACATCAATCAACTCGTCATGATATTGCGACGGTACTTGATGCAAGCGCGGTGATGCCGCTGGAAGACGAAATCGAGTCCGTCAATCTGCCGCTTTCGGCGATCGAGGCGCCGCACATGCAAGCGGCGCTCGACCGCTGGCGCGCGGCGGCCCGCGTAGGCGCACTGCCCTCCGAGCGCGCGGCGGACCCGCTCGGCCTTGCCGAGGCCGCGGGCTATGCGGCGCTCATCGACGTGCTGCGCAATCCCCTCGATTTCCGCTTCCGCTATTTCGGCGCGGACATGGCGGCGGTCCTGGACGCGGATTACACCGGCCGCCGCGTCAGCGAGCTCGAGCCCCGCCGCTATATCGGCCTGCTGATGGAAGGCTATGTGAGCGCCGCCAACGGGCGCGATCCGGTGCTGCACCATTTGCGCATGCGCCTCGATGCCCGGCGCCGATGGAGCTATTCCCGGCTGCTCCTGCCGCTGTCGAGTTCCGGCAACACGGCCGACACGATCTGGGCCGTCACCCACTATGACCACGAGGGCGGCAACGCTCCGGCCGTGCGATCGGCCGACGCGCCGATTTGATC
>DASZHJ010000478.1:0-4773 GCA_035938015.1 Allostellaceae bacterium | reverse complement strand
GCTGACGCCGCTCGGCCGTCAGACCGTTGAGCGCGCGCGGCGGATCCTGGCGGACACCGAGGCCTTGGCCCTTGCCGCGCGCGCCGAGCGCGAGCCTCTCACGGGCACGTTGCATATGGGCGTCATCCCCACCATCGGCCCCTACCTGCTGCCGGCGGTCCTACCGGGGCTGCGTCGCAGCTATCGCGGGTTGCAGCTCTATCTCGTGGAGGATCTGACGCCGCGTCTGTTGGAGCAGCTCCATTCGGGCCAGCTCGATGTGGTGCTGCTGGCGCTGCCCTATGACTGTGGCACCGTGGAGAGCGCCGCCCTGTTCGACGACCGCTTCCTCCTGGCGCTGCCGCCCGATCACCCGCTCGCCAAGGAGCGGCGGATCGATCCCGAGCGGCTGCGCTCGGAGGAGGTGCTGCTGCTGCGGGACGGACATTGCTTGCGCGAGCACGCGCTCTCCGTTTGCAATCTTGCCGACCGGCGCCGCACCGAGGCCTTCGAGGCGACGAGCCTGCCGACCCTCGTGCAGATGGTTGACAATGGGCTCGGCATCACGCCGCTCCCCCAGCTCGCGATCGACGCCGGGGTTCTGCGCGGGACCAGCCTGGTCACCCGCCCGCTCGCGGCCGAGGAGCCCGGCCGCGAGATCGCCATGGTCTGGCGCCGGGGGACCGGTCGGCGCGAGGAGTTTCTGCTGCTCGCCAAGGAGCTTGCCGCGCGGGCCAAGAAGGCGCGGCAGGAGCCGCCGCGGCGTCGCGCGTGAGGGGGAGTGGTAGGCTGGCGCTGCGCGCCGCGCCCTTGCTATGCTCCGCACGCCCCTCACGCCTTGAGACCTCCCATGGCCCCCGCTCCGCTCCCCATCGCCCGTCCCGCCGAGATCGGCCTCTCCGAGGCTGGGCTCCGGCGGCTTTCGGCCGCCTTCAGCCGCGAGATCGATAGCCGGCGGCTGCCGGGCGCAGTCGCTCTGATCGCGCGACGGGGCCGCGTCGGATTTGTCGAAAGCCTCGGCGCGCGCGACCCCAAGACCGGCGCCCCGATGGCGGCGGATGCCATCTTCCGCATCTATTCCATGACCAAGCCGATCGTCTCCGTCGCAACCATGATGCTGGTGGAGGAAGGCCGGCTGCTGCTCGGCGATACGCTCTCGAAATACCTGCCGGATTTCGCCGCGCCCAAGGTGGGCTTGGAGGCGAGGGATCCTGCGACGGGTCGCAGCACGATCGAGCTGGTGCCGGCGACGCGCGAGATCACGATCCAGGATCTGCTGCGTCACACGTCGGGGCTCACCTACGAGTTCCGCGGCAGCGGCGGCGTGCACAAGAGATACATCGATGCGCAGGTCTTCCGGCGCGATCAGACCAACGCGGATTTCGCGGCGACGCTCGCCAAGCTGCCGCTGCTCCACCAGCCGGGCAGCCGCTGGGAATACAGCCGCTCCACCGACGTGCTGGGACGGCTCGTCGAGGTGATCGCGGGCAAGCCGCTGGGCGAGGCCCTAGCCGAGCGCATCCTGCGACCGCTCAGCATGGTGGATACGGGCTTCCACACGCCGGCCTCGGAGCAGCACCGCTTGGCGGAACCCTTCGAGAAGGACCCCGACACTCAGGAGGTCGTGAGCCTCCTTGATCCCCGCACGCCCCCGATGTTCCAGTCGGGCGGCGGCGGCATGGTCTCGACCGCGCAGGATTACGCTCGCTTCCTCGCCATGCTCGCGAACGGCGGCGCGCTCGAGGACGTCCGCCTGCTCGCCCGCAAGACCGTCGAGTTCATGACCGCGGATCATCTGGGATCGATCCCCGGCGCGGAAACCCTCACGGGCCCCGGCTATGGTTTCGGCCTCGGCTTCGCCGTGCGGCTCGCCGACGGCATCGCAGCCACTCCGGGCTCGGCCGGCCAATACTATTGGGGCGGCATCGCCGGCACGACGTTCTGGGTGGATCCTCGCGAGCAGCTCTTTGCGGTGATGATGATCCAGGCCCCCGGACAGCGAGAGCACTATCGGGCCCTGTTCCGCAATCTGGTCTATGCGTCTCTTGCGGACTGAGCGCGGGGGCGCGGACCCGCTCGCGTCGCAATCATGCTGATCCCCGGGCTGTCCGAGCTTGCGCTGGCGCTGACGCTCGCCTCGGCCCAGGCACCCGTCCCCTACAACAATCCGCGCTACGGTCTCGCGCTGAGTGCGCCGCGCGGCTTCACACTCTGCGTCGATGGACCGCCCGCGCCCAACCGCGGCGCCTTTCTGCTGCTGTCCGCCCCGGGGGCTTGTCCCGGCGTTGTGCCGTGGGACGCGCTCTATATCTCGGTCTCCGCCTCCTACAACGCGCTCGAGTACAAAACGCTCAAGGAAACCGCGGACAAGCGTTGCCCGAAGGGTGCCGCACTCGCCTATGACTCCAAGGACCTGCGTTTCTCCGGCACGCCGAGCGCCAGTTGCCGGTACAACGATCGCCAAGGCCATGCGCGGATCGACGTGTTCGCGCTTCGCAAGGAGCGCAAGGACAAGCGCCTTGGCCACGCTCCCGACGACTGGATCCTGTTCGAGGCGACATTGGTCACCGCGCCGCAGCGCCTTCAACAGGATCTTGCGACGTTCAAGGCGACGCTGGCGGGGATTCGGTTCTCGCCTGCCCCCTGAAGTCTAGCGCCAATCGTCGATGATATAGACATCCGGCCGAAGCGTGCCGAGGCCGTCGGGCCGATGCATGGCGACACCCACGAGCTCCGCGCGGAAGCCGCGCCCGAGCATGCGCCGATAGGCGTCTCGGCGCCCGGCGTTGACGCCGGCCGCGATCCGCTGCACGCGGCGCTCGCCCGCCAGCGCTTCGACGGCATCGAGCAGGCGCTCGAATTCCGCCGCCGCCCCGGGTCGAACCGCCGCGAACTTCACGAAGAGAACGCCGTCGCCCGCCTCGGTGCCAACGCCGATATGGCAGAGTGCCAGGCCCGCGAGCCCGCCGGAGCCCTCGAGCAAGATGGTCTCGCCGAGACGCTGCGCCTCGACCGCCTCGATCTCCCGACGCAGATCGAGACCGGGGAAACTCGCCTGCGTCAGCACGCGGCTCTGATCGAGGACTATGGACCGCTCAGGCCTAGGAAGCGCCGAGACAAGGCGCAGAGCCGGCGGCGAGATCGCCGGTTGGTTCGCAGGCTTGCTCATCACCGGCGTCAGGAACATCGGCACGAACCCGAAGCTCTCGTAGAGCCGCAGATGCAGGGTGCTCGCGGGATGGGTGAAGAGCGACACCAGCGCGGGCTCGCGCCTGGCAGCACTCTCGAGGATTGCCGCGGTCAGGAGCCGCGCCACCCCCTGGCCCCAGCACGCGGGATCGACCGCGAGCGGCCCGACCACGAACTGGCTGCCCCAGTCCATGCCGACGGCGCAACCGAGCAGCCGGCCTTCGCGCTCCGCCACGAAGGCGGCGCCGGGATCGGTCGCAAAACGCGTCTCCAGCGTGCGAATGTCGAGCCGGAACCGAGTCGGATCCGGCACCCCGAGAAAGGTCCCGAAGGCCAACCGATAAACGCGAGCCGCTTCGGCAAGATCGCCCGCCGCCATCGGGCGGACGACGACGTCTCCCGTCATCAGGAAGAGCGGCTCACCGCCGCGCCACCAACAGCTTCTTGATCTCGCCGATCGCCTTGGCCGGGTTGAGGTTCTTGGGGCAGGTCTTGGTGCAGTTCATGATCGTGTGGCAGCGGTAGAGCCGGAACGGGTCCTCGAGCGCGTCGAGACGCTCGCCGGTTTTCTCGTCGCGGCTGTCTGCGATCCAGCGGTAGGCCTGCAACAGGATCGCCGGGCCCAAGTAGCGGTCGCTGTTCCACCAGTAGCTCGGACAGGAGGTGGTGCAGCAGAAGCACAAGATGCACTCCCAGAGGCCGTCGAGCTTCTCGCGCTCGGCCACGGACTGCAGGCGCTCGCGGTCCGGCGCCGGCGACTCCGCGTCCAGCCACGGCTTGATCGAATGATATTGCGCCGTGGCGTGGGTCAGATCCGGCACCAGGTCCTTCACCACCTCCATGTGCGGCAGCGGATAGATGCGGACGTCGCCTTTGACCTCGTCAATGAACTTCAAGCAGGCGAGCGTGTTGGTGCCGTCGATATTCATCGCGCAGGAGCCGCACACGCCCTCGCGGCAGGAGCGGCGGAACGTCAGCGTCGAATCGAGCTCGTTCTTGATCTTGATGAGAGCGTCCAAGACCATGGGCCCGCAGGCGTCGAGATCGACCTCGAAGGTATCGAGGCGCGGCGTCTCTCCGTCGTCCGGGTTCCAGCGATAGACCTTGAAAGTCTTGACGCGCTTCGCCCCCGCGGGCGCCCTCACGGTTTTGCCGACGCCGACCTTGGAGTTCGCCGGCAGCGTGAATTCCGCCATGTTTGATCCCTTAGTAGACGCGCGCCTTGGGCGGGAAGCTCTGCACCTCGTTCGAGAGCGTATTGAGGTGCACCGGCCGGTAACCCAGGCGCACCTTCCCGGCGTCGAGCCAGGAGACGGTGTGCTTGAGCCAGTTCTTGTCGTCGCGCTCGGGGAAATCCTCGCGCGCGTGGGCGCCGCGCGTCTCCGTGCGGTTGAAGGCCGAATGCATGGTGACCACCGCCTGCGCCAGCAGGTTATCGAGCTCCAATGCCTCCACGAGATCGGTGTTCCAGATCATCGAGCGGTCGGCGATCGCGAGGTCCTTCATCGAGGCCGCGACATCGTCGATCCGATGCACGCCCTGCTCGAGGGTCCCCGAGCGGAAGATGCCGCAATCGCTCTGCATGGTCCGCTGCATCGCGAGGCG
>DASZHJ010000477.1:0-3968 GCA_035938015.1 Allostellaceae bacterium | reverse complement strand
GCTGATCGCGGCCGTCACCGACCTCGCGGGCACGATCACCGGCGCCCACCGCACTTGGCTCGACCCGGCAGGCCACGACAAGGCGCCTGTCGACACACCGAGGCGTGCCATGGGCCACCTCCTCGGAAATGGCGTGCGGTTTGGGATCGGCCACGACGTCATGGCAGCGGGTGAAGGCATCGAAACCATGCTGTCGCTTCGCAGCGCCTTGCCAACCATGCCGATGGTCGCCGCGCTCTCGGCCAATCACCTCGCCGTTCTCCTGTTCCCGGCAACGCTGCAGCGCTTGTACATAGCCCGAGACCGCGATGCCGCCGGCGATGCCGTGACGGCGACGTTGACCGAGCGGGCGCGAGCAGCCGCGATCGAGCCGATCGCGCTTTCGCCGACACGCGGCGACTTCAACGAGGACCTCCGGCACCTCGGCCTCGACGATCTCCGGGCGGCCTTGCGTGTCCAACTCGTCCCGGAGGATGTCGCCCGATTCATGATCGCAACCGAGGAGGCTGAGATGATGGCATGAGTCGTACCTTGGCTCGCCTGTTTCGGGCGGCATCGGTCGATCTGGGCGAGCCCTTTCGTCGAGAGGCGCCCACGACCTTCAAGAGGCGATCGGACGGCAAGCGGTCCGGGTCCGCAACGGCGGGCGGCGACTATTTTCCGCCGCCGGATCAGTCTGCGACGGGCGCGACGCTAATCCTCCGGCTTTGCAGCGCGAAACAAAATAGCCGCCGCCCGCCGTCCTCCGCTGGCGCTTCGGCCGCTCTCGCTCCGCTCGGCGGTGCCGGCCCGGCCCGCCCGCCGTCTGGTGATCGCCGCAAAGGCCGCGATGGGCGCGGCCGATCCGACAAAGGGAATCACCACGATGACCGACCGCGACGTTTCCGACTTCGAGCCCCCACACGCCTCATCCCCGGGCGATCTCGTCCTCACCGAGCTCCAGCTCTATGGCTACCGTCCCTTCCAGGGCGAGCCCGACCCCAGGCCACTGCCCGAAGCCAAGGTCATCGGTGGCGCCGTGGCCGATATCTTTGACGCGCTGATCGCGACGCTGCAGGACACGCGCCTCGAACCGGACCTCACGGACCTCCTCTGGTCGACCGTCAATCTGTTCCATCGCGCCGCCGATCGCGTCGAGCGCGACCTCGACGACAACGAAGTGGCGCAGAAGCGCAGCCAGAAGGAGCAGGACGGCTCGGAGATCCGCTCGGTCGAGCTCGAGCGTCTGATCGCAGAGGGACTGACGCTCATCGAGCGGCGCAACAGCATGGAGCTCTTCCGCGACCAGGCGGCCGAACAGTTCGAGCGCCACACCGGCTCATCCTGGCGGCCCCGTACCGGGTCGATGGTCAACCATCGTGCCCTCACGGCCGCGATGATCGACAGTCGCGACTTCATCGCCGCCAAGCGCCGCAGCGAGGCCGAGGTACTTCTGCCGGCCGGCCCCAAGATCGCGTTCACTGGTGGCCTCGAATTCAACGACCATCGCGCCGTGTGGGGCAGGCTCGACAAGGTGCATGCCAAGCACCCTGACATGGTGCTGCTACACGGCGGCAGCCCCAAGGGCGCCGAGCGCATCGCCGCCTGCTGGGCCAACAATCGCAAGGTCCCGCAGATCGTATTCAAGCCCGACTGGACCCGCCACGCCAAGGCCGCGCCGTTCCGGCGCAACGATCAAATTCTTGCGGTGCTCCCGATCGGCGTCATCGTGTTCCCCGGCTCGGGCATCTCAGCCAACCTGGCCGACAAGGCCAAGAAGCTCGGCATCCCGGTGTGGCATTTCGGCGATGAGCTTGCCCCAAACACGAAGGCGGGGGGCGGCGCATGAGCGCCGCTGCCCTTGATGACGGGCTCAGCGGTCTCGCGTCATCTCGACCGCAAGCCGCGGATCTCGGAACATCTGTCATAGGGATTCCAACCGCGCAACACATCGGCTATCGTCGTTGGGCGCCATGGTGGTGGTGGCGGCGCATCCAACCGACTCTATCGTCACGGAGGATGCGATGATTATTGCTATCATGCTGAGCCTTAGCGGGCTGGGATTTCTCTGCTGGCTCGTCTTCCACCTCGCCGTCCATGCCCTCCCGTTACTCGCCGGCGTCGCCGCAGGACTCTTCGCCTATCATACAGGTGCAGGTCCAATCGGTGGGGCCTCAATCGGCATGGTCGCGGGTGCGGTCACGCTGGTCGCCGGCCAATTGGCGTTCGCACGCAGCCGGTCAATGATCCTGAGAACCATGATCGCAGCCGCATTCGCGCTGCCCGCTGCGGTCACGGGCTATCACCTTGTGCTGGGAATCAGCACCATCGGAATGCCATCCGACACGTGGCGGCACGTCTTTGCGATGATCGGCGCCGCGGTGGTCGGATCGACCGCGTGGGCGCGCCTTGTTGCCCCGCCGTCGGAGCAATCAGCCGGGCATGCTGCCGAGTCGCCCTTGCCGCAGGGCTGAGACGGCGCTGAAGACCAACAGAGACTGCTCGTCTCGCTGTCGGGACACAGCAGTGCGACGGGTGCCATGTCTCGGTCGCATGACGCGTCGAGGCGTGACCCTCGGTTAGGCGTTTCGTGCTGACCCGGTTTCTCACTGCCATACACCGGGAGGCGGGCGCGTCGGCGTGCGGCTACAGCGGGGAATCGCGAGCGCTGGCCCCAGCGGGGCAGCCCCGCCCGACCTCGGAGACCTTCATTCAGGATCGAGCATCGCCAAATCCCCTCTTCATCCTCCGTATTCGATCGCGGCCCACACGGCCTCCGATGGCCTGATCTGGCCAGAAGACGGCTTCGCCTCGATCGCCTTGCCGCAACGGCAGTCGCCGACTTCTTTCCCCTGCCGGCTGCGCCGGCATTCCTCGCGCACCAAACAAGTCGGCGCCTCGCCGTCCTCCGCTCCGCTTCGGCTCGAAACCGAGTGCGGCGTCGATCGCTCCCGGCCTGTCGATCGCCATCGAGGCTGCGATGGTCGCGGGCTCGAAACAGAGATCAGAGGAGAATCATCATGGCGAACATCGGCTCGTTCAAGAAGGTCAATGCCGAGTTTCAGGGCGAGATCGTGACCCTCACCTTGCAGGCCAGGGGCGTCCGCATCGTCCCTGAGGCCAACCGCACCAGCGACAACGCGCCCTCCCACCGGGTCTTTGTAGGCAGAGCGGACATCGGCGCGGCGTGGCCCAAACGCTCCACCGAGGGCCGTGATTACCTCTCGGTCAAGCTCGACGACCCGAGCTTCAACGCACCCATCTTCGCCAACCTGTTCGACGGCGAGGACGACACCTACAACCTGATCTGGTCGCGCGGTCGCCGCCAGAACAGCGACTAGGCCGAATTCGCAGCGACGCCCCGTCCGGATGCACCGGGCGGGGCTTTGTTGTGCTTTATTCACGCTCCACTCAGGTCAGCTTGGGGCCCCGCTGCCGACTTACGATGATCTAATCGCATCCTTCAAAATTGGAGCGCTCTTCACCGCGTTCGCCCAATTGACAGCACATCGCGACGTCGAACAACAAATAGATACAGCATGCACTGAACTAACATTTCCTGTTTTTGATGGCCGGTATTGTCGATCCGTCGTGCATCGGCCTCTCGCGGCGGCTCCACGATCTCCAAGCTATGATCTTTACCATTAATGGCGAGCAGGCCCGTTTGTTTGAACTCTTTTGTCGCTCACAGCGACTCCCCCTTACGACTTCGCGCGGAAGTTGGGCCTAGCGGTTAATCGCGCGATGGACTCGCCAGGATGTCGAGGATCAAGAGGTGTGTCATGATTAAGTACAAACAGATTGCCCCATTTCTCCCCATGCCGCGTCCTACTTCATGCGTTGTCGTAGTCGACAACACGGTTGTTGCGTTTGAATTGCCTCGCCGGGCGACTGGCAAATTCGATGCTCGCCGGTGAAACACGCGCAAGGCTCTGATCCAAGCAACCCTTGGACCTGGTCTTCGAAAAACACCCATACCCGACATTCCG
>DASZHJ010000476.1:0-2767 GCA_035938015.1 Allostellaceae bacterium | reverse complement strand
GACGAGGAGCGCGTCGTCGCGACCATGCAGTAGAGCGCTACGAAGCCTTGGCATGGACCTCGATTTCACTCCGCTGATCGAGAGCCGGCAATACCTGCTCGAAGGGCTTGAGCTCACCATCGTCCTATCGCTCGCGACCGTCGCCGCCAGCCTCGCGCTCGGCGGCGCGGTCGGCCTCGCCCGCTGCTATGGGCCCTCTTCCCTGCGCTGGTTTCTCGTCCTCTACATCGATTCGATGCGCGCCGTGCCGGTGCTGGTCGTACTGGTCTGGACGTATTTCGCCTTTCCTATCCTGAGCGGCATTTCGCTGCCGCCCTTTTGGGCGGCGCTCGTCGCCTTGACGCTGCACATCGCCGCTTATGTCGCGGAGATCGTGCGTGCTGGGATCACCTCGGTTCGGCCCGGTCAGCTCCGCGCCGCTCTCGCCATCGGCATGTCGCGCCGCGAGGCAGTCGTCGAAATCATCCTGCCGCAGGCCATCATCCGCATGCTGCCAGCCTTCGGCTCGATCCTTTCGATCACTATCAAGGACACCGCGATTGCCGCGGTCATCGCCGTCCCCGAATACATGAAACAATCGGAAACAGTCGCCGGACAGAGCTTCCACCCGATTGAAGTCTTCAGCGTCGCGGCAATCGTCTATTTCCTCATCCTCTTCCCGGTGACGCGGCTCGTCGACATGCTCTACGCCCGCGTCGCGCATCTCGGCCGCTCGTGAGCTGCGCAGGGCCATGAATTTCGACTGGACTGTCATTTGGCGCAACGCACCGTCCCTCGCCGAGGGCACGCTCCTCACCGTGGTGCTGACGACGTTGACCATGGCGATCGCAATTCCGGGCGGCATTGTGCTGGCGCTGATGCGGCTCTCACCGATCCGTGCCGTGTCGGCGGCAAGCGCCGGGTTCGTCGAGTTCTTCCGCAACCTGCCACTGATTCTTGTCGTGTACTGGGCCTACTACGTCATGCCGGTGGCGTTCGATGTGCAGTTCTCCGCCTTTACGACCGGGCTCGCGGCTCTGGCACTCAACGTCTCCGCCTACAATTCAGAGACGTTTCGCGCCGGCATCCAGTCGATCCGCAAGGGCCAGGTCGAAGCCGCGCTGGCGCTCGGCATGAGCCGGGCTCAGGCCGTCCGCGAGGTGGTGCTGCCGCAGGCGGTGCCGCGCGTCCTGCCCGTTCTCGCCTCGACCTGGGTTTCGCTCTTCAAGGATACCTCGCTCGTCTCCGTGATCGCAGTCGGCGAGCTCGCCTACACGGCGATGCGCATCCGTTCTCAGACCTTTCGCGTGCTCGAGATGCTCACTGCGATGGCCGCCATTTACTGGGCGCTCGGCTATCCGCAAGCGAAACTGGCCGACTGGCTCCATCGCAAATTCAGAGTCATGGAGTGACCGGCCCGATCCTTTCCTACTGCGCGGTGCGCAAGCTGTTCGGGCAGTTCGTCGCGCTCGACGGCGTCTCCTTCGAGATCGCGCGCGGCGAGGTCGTGTGCCTTATCGGGCCCTCGGGCTCCGGCAAGTCGACGCTGCTCCGCTGCACGAATGGGCTTGAGACGATCGATGGTGGCGAGATCCGGTTCGACGGCGTGCCCCTGCCATCCAATGACGCAGGTGCCCGCCAGATCCGCCAGCGCATGGGCATGGTCTTCCAGAATTTCGAGCTCTTCCCGCACAAACGGGTCATCGACAACGTCGCGATCGGGCCGCGCATCGTGCTGCGCATGAAGGACGGTCTGGCGGTGCGGCGTGCCGAGGCGCTGCTCGACAAGGTCGGGCTCTCCGAAAAGGCAGGAAGCTATCCCGCCAATCTCTCCGGCGGGCAGCAGCAGCGCGTCGCCATCGCGCGGGCGCTCGCAATGGAGCCCGAGCTGATGCTGTTCGACGAGCCGACCTCGGCGCTCGACCCGGAGACCATCGGCGAGGTGCTCAATGTCATGAAGCGGCTCGCGGACGAAGGCATGACCATGCTTGTCGTTACTCACGAGATGACCTTCGCTCGCAGAGTTGCCAATCGCGTCATCGTCTTCGAGCGCGGCACCATCGTCGAGGATGGCCCACCCACCCAGATCTTCGAGACACCACGCGTCGAGCGGACCCGCGATTTTCTTAGCCATCTCGGCTGGGCAGGCTAGGTCGGCTTCTGTTAAGGGTTCTCGGCTGCCTGCCGCGGCTGAGCGGCGCGGCGACGGTCTCGATCGGCAGGCGTCCGAGAAGCCTCAGGAGAGGAAACCGCGGGCCAGGTGGGTTACGGGGCGTGCCGGGCCTATCGAGATTTGAGCAGAGCGCGAGGTGGTCGGCGGCGTAAGTGGGACGGCGCTTGGGCAAGATCTGGAGCGCGAGTCTGCCGCGGACACGCTCTCGGGAGCGATGGTCGAGAAGCGAAGTCGCTCGCCGAGGGCACGATCCGGCACCAAGCGGTACACAAGAGCCGAGCACTGCCATCGCCGGCGGATACCCGGGAGTGGCAAACGGCCGGAATCGGCGCGTCTCGCCCGTTGCCCAGCGTCCCCGCGAAGGTCCCTTGACTGAACCGACAGCGGGCGCTCAGCCTTGGCCGCGGGAACGCGTCCTCATGCCCCATTGCCGACATCCAGCGGCGCCACCCCCGACGGGATAGATGGGTGGAAATTAGGTTAAAGCGCTGGATCTACGTCCAGCCGATCAACTACCCGACCGTACCGCGCGGCACCGAGCGTCTCGTAAGGTCGATCAAGGGCTAGAGCAGTGCCGCCCACTGGCGATGAACAATTCAGGGCAAATCCGTCAGC
>DASZHJ010000475.1:0-4500 GCA_035938015.1 Allostellaceae bacterium | reverse complement strand
GCTGGAGGTCCGCTCTGGACGCCGCTTCGTCCTCCTGGCGTTTCTGTTCGGCGATTTTTAGGACGCTCACCCGAACAGGGTCCATCCAAGCCAGCATCCTCTCGGTCGAACCGGCTCCCCGACCGCATTTCACCGAGTATTTACCCTCCATGGCCTATGGTTGCGGGATGAGCGAGATTGCGACAGCGCCTTCCGCGGCCGCCCGTCCCGGAGCGCCACGCAGCACGCATTTCCGCTTCGAGCACAAGGTGTTCGAGGTCGAGGGCGCGCGTTTCGCGCACACCTGCGACACTCAGGAGGCGGCTCTCTACGTGATGCTGGGCGACCTGCAAGTGGCGCTGCTGCTGCCCACGCTCAGGGACGAATTCGGCATCAAGCCCGATTCGAACGACAGTGAGCTCTTGAGCCTGGTCGAGCGCAGCTTGCGATATGTGAAGGAAATCAGGCCCGACGACTCCATTCCGCGCGAGATCCTCGACGGTACCGCGTCCTGGCAGGTCGAGGACCGCCACCGGATGATCGCGAAAGGCAGGCTGTCCCTGCAAATCGCGTCATGGCTCGCCGGTGAGGAGGCCGTCGTCGTGGACCTGGCCGCGCTCGAGCAGTTGGCCGAAGATCCCCTCACCAAGCAGAAAGTGGACAAGGCCTTCGCCGAGATCGCCGAGAAGCTCGGCATGGGGCGCGAGCGCAAGAACGAGTTGGTCGATCGCATCGACCATCTCGCCCGCGAGCTCGCCTACATCGAGGCGCTGCGCGAGCGCTATGGATGCGCGCAGGAGATCATCCGCAAGCTCGCCGAGTTCGTGCGCACATACAAGAACGACCGCTTGATGAACCAGGAAATCTCCCGGGTGCGCACTCTCTTGATGCGTCCGGAGGGCGAGTTCGACAGCCTGTTCGCGCAGTGCGACGCGATGACCGGCGAGATCCTTTCCGTCTTGCGCAATTTCGACGCCCAGGTGGAGTTCGTGCGCGACATGCGCGACGACCTGCACACCAGGCTGATGAAATGGGACGAGTTGATCGCGCAGTGGCGCGGCCTCGATGTCGTGAAGGGTGAGAATCAAGAGAACGCCATCAAGGCGACGTATCGGTTCGCCGCCCGGAATTTTCCACAGCGCCAGGACTGGCGGCACTGATCCGCGCGGCCGCCGATGGCGCCGGCCTGGTTTGCTTTCTCACGGTTTTCGGTAGTATCGGGAGTCTAGGCCCGATCTTTCTCCGAGGACCGCCGCCATGGCGATGCTGAAGCCACCGTATCTTTTGTTCCTGGGCGATGCGCATGACCAGCTTGCTGCCAAGACCGCGGCCGGTGTTGCGTTCTGGCGCCCGGATTGGTGCGTCGGCCAATTGCGGCTGCCCGGCTGCCAGGCTGACCTGAAGTTGACCGACATGAGTGTCGAGGCTGCGGCGGCTGCCGGCGCCAAGACGCTCGTGGTGGGCGTTGCCAATCGCGGCGGTGTCGTCGCCGAGAGCTGGATCCCGGTGCTGACCCGCGCTCTCGAGCGCGGCCTCGACCTCGCCGCCGGCATGCACCACCGCCTCGCCGACGTACCGGCGCTCAAGTCCGCCGCCGAGCGCCTCAGCCGCAGCATCGCCGACGTTCGCCACCCCACGCGCGAGTTCCATGTGGCCAGCGGCAAGCCCCGCTCGGGCAAGCGGCTTCTCACGGTCGGCACCGATTGCTCGATCGGCAAGATGTTCACCTCGCTTGCCCTCGAGCGCGAGCTCAGCAAGCGCGGGGCCAAAGCGGATTTCCGCGCGACCGGCCAGACCGGGATCTTGATCGCGGGCGACGGCGTCTCGGTCGATGCCGTGGTCGCGGACTTCATCTCCGGGGCCACGGAGTGGCTGGCGCCCGCCAACGACGACGATCATTGGGATCTGATCGAGGGCCAGGGCTCGCTGTTTCACGCGTCCTATGCCGGCGTCAGCCTCGGACTGCTGCATGGCGCGCAACCCGCGGCGATCGTGATGTGCCACGAGCCGACCCGCACCCACATGCGCGGCTTGCCGAATTTTCCACTGCCGAGCCTGCATGACTGCATCGAGGCGAACTTGCGCGCGGCGCGTCTTACCAGCCCGAAAGTCGCGTGCGCCGGCATCGCGATCAACACCTCGGCGCTCGATGCCTCGGCCGCCGACAGCATTCTAAAGCAGACCGCGGACTCCTTCGGCCTGCCTTGCGTCGATCCCGTGCGCACCGGCGTCGCTGCCATTGTCGACAGGCTCTGAGCGAAGGCCGATAGGGATGTTGCGCCTCACGGTCCGCCGCGAGTCCTGGCCGCTCGCCCAGCCCTTCGTCATCTCGCGCGGCAGCCGCACGACCGCCGAGGTCGTGGTGGCGGAACTGGTTTTAGGCGCGCATCGGGGGCGCGGCGAGAGCGTGCCCTATTCCCGCTATGGCGAGACCGTGGACGGCGTGGTGGCCGCGATCGAGGCGCTGGCGCCGGCGGTCGCCCAGGGGCTCGATCGCGCGGGATTGCAGGCGGCGTTGCCGCCGGGCGCGGCGCGCAATGCGGTCGACGCGGCGTTTTGGGATCTCGAGGCGAAAACATCGGGTAAATCAGTGTCACGGCTCGCCGGCATCGAGCCGCCGCGCGCGGTGGTGACGGCTTATACGCTGAGCCTCGCAGAGCCCGAGGCAATGGGCCGGGCCGCGGCCGAGCATGCCGCCCGCCCGCTCCTCAAGCTCAAGCTCACGGGCGAGGGGGACCTCGAGCGCGTCCGTGCCGTGCGCTCGGCCGCGCCCGCCTCGCGTCTCATCGTGGATGCCAACGAAGGCTGGAGTGCCGAGCATTTCGAGCGCTACGCGCTAGCACTCGCCGAGCTCGGCGTGGCCTTGATCGAGCAGCCGCTACCGGCCGGGCATGACGACGCGCTGGCCGAGCTGCCGCACCCTGTGCCGGTTTGCGCCGACGAGTCCTGCCATACCAGCGAAGACGTCGATGCACTCGTCGGCAAATACGACGTCATCAACGTCAAGCTCGACAAGACCGGCGGCCTCACCGAGGCGCTCTCGCTGGTCCGCGCCGCGCGCGCCAAGGGCTTTCGGCTGATGGTGGGGTGCATGGTCGGCACGTCGCTCGCCATGGCGCCCGCTTGCTTCCTGGCGCAAGACGCGGAATTCGTCGATCTGGACGCGCCGCTTTTGTTGGCGAAGGATCGCCAGCCGGGCCTGCGCTACGACGGCAGCACCGTCTACCCGCCCAAGCCCGCGCTCTGGGGCTAGACGACCGCCCCTGCGACAAAGTGTGCACTGCAACCAAAGCGACCCGTCGCCTCGGCGAGTGTTCTCCATATTGGAGTTCTTCTAATATCCGGAGAGGGCCGTTTGCGCTGCAATATCAAGTCTCTTGATACGGGTCCTGTGCTGAAATTGCCACAGGTCCTACCGATGTGCAAAACCGCGACTTTGGGCTTGATCCCAAGGGAGCTCGCGATCATATTGTGCAGCGCGGCATGGACTTGTCCTGCCGTACGTCTTCTTAGGCGTTTCCTCCCTAAACTTGGGCCGCGGGCAACCGCGGCCCAATCTTTTTGGGCTCAGTCAAACATGCCGCGCTGCAACACGCGGTCGCTCGCAAGGACCGTCGCCGCCTCCAGGTCGGGCATTCGCGCAAGCTCGGCGTAGTAGGGCGTGAAATCCGGCCGCGTGGCGTCGAACAGCTCGTCGAAGCTCCGGATCGCGAAATAAGTCACCTGGAAGTCGTCGATCCGGTATTGGGTGCGCATCACCCGCATCAGGTCGAAGCCAAGTCGATTGGGGCGGGCGTCCTCCAGGCAGTAGACCGACTCGCCCTTCGAGGACACGATGCCGGAGCCGTAGATGCGCAGGCCGGCCGCAGTCTCGATCAGCCCGAACTCCACCGTATACCAATAGAGCCGCGCGAGACGGTGCAGCGCGCCCAGACCGAGCGCCTTCAGGCCACCCTGGCCATAGGCCTGCATGTAATCCGCGAAGACAGGGTTCATCAGCATCGGCACGTGGCCGAAGATGTCATGGAAGACGTCGGGCTCCTGCAAATAGTCGAGTTGATCGCGCCGCCGGATGAAGCACGTCGAGGGAAAGCGCCGGTTGGCCAGATGCTCGAAGAAGACCGCGTCCGGCACCAGGCCGGGCACCGCGACGATCGACCATCCGGTCGCCGCCTGTAGCGCGTCGTTGAGGCGGCGGAAGTCCGGGATCGCGTCGGCGACCACGCCAAGCGCCTGCACGCCGGCCAGGAACTCCTCGCAGGCGCGCCCTTTCAGCACCGATTCCTGGCGGTGAAACAGCGTGCGCCAGATGTCGTGCTCCTCGGCGGTGTAGGCGCCCCAGTCTTGGCTGATGGTGAAGTCCGCGCGGGGTGAAGGTACGCGATGACGCGCTGCAGCCTGGGCGCCCGCATATGCCGTCTCGACCATGGTGCGACCTCGCAAGAGAACCGGCCGGCTCAACCCAGAGGTTGGACCTGCGGTCTCGGTTTCAAGGCTGCCTGATCTCCTGCGGCAACGCGC
>DASZHJ010000474.1:0-5595 GCA_035938015.1 Allostellaceae bacterium | reverse complement strand
CTAGATCCGGCTTCAGCTGGATAGTCCGATCAAAATCCTCAATCGCGCGATCAAGTTGGCCGATGTCTAGGTAGACTTTTCCACGGTCATGAAGCGCGAAGGCATGACTGGGGTCTAGGCGGATCGCCTGATCGAAGTCCTCGATGGCACGCTCGTTCCGGCCGCTGAGCCCGTATGCGATGCCGCGGTTGTAGAAGCCAATCGCGTTAAAGGGCCTTAGGCGTATCAGTTCGTCGTAATCCTGTATCGCGCGCTCGTATTGACCCTTCTCGCGATAGACGTTGCCGCGACTGTTGTAGACATTGGAATAGCCCGGGTTCAGGTCCACCGCCCGATCGCAGTCTTCAAGCGCGCGGTCGAGTTCGCCCTTTGCGCGATAGGCGATGCATCGGTTGTTGAATGCCTGACCGAGAGCGTTCTGCATTTCGCGGCCGCTGTCGATCAGCGTCGTGCAGCTACTGATGATCAGATCGGAGGATGCGCTGTCCTTGCCTTCGCAGGAGTGCCAGAGTTCCCTTAGCGTCTGCGCGCCGGCGGGTGTTGCGGCAAGCAGCACCGCCACTAGGCTTGCGATTCCAAATTTTCTGGACGCTCCTAATTGCATGCGTATCTGCGCCACGCGACATCAAGGTGATGCGGCAGCCGGGGACGCCGACATCGCAGCAGTATCACTAGGGACCCGAGACATAGATACTCTTGCGCCCTAATTGTCGGCCCCCCGCGCATCACTCAACGCCTACCGGTGCCACCCCTTAGCATCGCCGCTTAAACGTCGCGGATTCAAGACTGCGGAGTCTCCGGTGCCGCCCCGACATACGGAACTTGGTGAGGGTAATCGTCGATTGGGAACGCCTTGTTCTCGCGATATTGGAAAACGCTGATCACCTTGTTGACCATGTCGCCGTTGGCGTCGAATGAGATGTCGCCCTGCAGCGTCTTGAGTTTGGTCTGCTGGATGGCGTCGCGCATGGTGTCGCGATTGACCGGATCGCCGCTGGCGACAACCCGCTTGATCGCATCAGCGACCACCAGCGCGGCGTCATAAGCGGTGATGGTGTAATCGTCATAGCCCTGACCGGGGAACTTCGCCCGGTATCGCTTCAGCCAGGCCGCCACGGCGGGATGATCCTCGGTTAAGTGCGGAGGGGCAGTGGTGGCGTACCAGCCCTCGAGCGCGGGGAAGCCGACGCCCTTGAGGACGCTCTGGCCCAGCATTCCGTCGGCGCCGGCCTTGATCACGCTGGGCATGATCTCATAGGCCTTCTTGGCGAGCGGGACGCCCGTTTTTCCGACGCCGCCGTAGTAGAGGGCGTCTGCATTCAGTGCCTTGATCTTGGTGAGGATGGCCGTGTAGTCGGCCTGGTTTGGATCGAGCCGGTCGCGCCCCAATACCTTGAGGCCGATCTTCGCAGCCTGCTTCTGGAATGAGTCCGCGACACCTTTGCCGTAGGCGCCGCCGTCGTCGAGCACGTAGACCGAGTTGATCCTCAGCCTGTCCTTCATCCAGTTCGCCATGTTCGGACCCTGCAAGGCATCCGTGGTCAGCGTGCGAAAATAGATCGCCTTGCCCCTGGGCCTGAATAGCGCCGTGAAGTTGGGATTCGTAATGTCGGGATTGGTCGAGCTCGGAGTGACCGCCGCGAGGTTCGCCTCGCTCAGGATGGGCGACATTGTCTTGCCTTCGCCGCTCATCATCGGCCCGACAACCGCGACGATTCTCGGGTCAGCGACGAGCTTCCTGGCGTTGGCAGCCGCCTGCTCGGGATCATACTTGCCCGCGCGCGCCGTGCCGTTATCGTACTGCACTGTCTCGATCTTGATTCCCCCTGCGCCGCCGGTTGCGTTTACTTCGTCAAACGCCATCGCGATGCCATTCTTGAGGTGAAGGGCATCTTCGGCGTCGGCGCCCGTGAATGGCAGCGTGATGGCGACGGTGGGAGTGTTGGAGGCAACAGAGCCGGCGTGCTCCGCCGGTTGGCATGCAGCGACGCCAAGCAAGGCCACCGCGCCTAGTGTGAGCCGGCGTTTCATTGCGGTCTCCTCTCAGCACACGTGCTTTATCTGATAGCGGAGGATATTCTTCAAATCAACGGTGGGTTGCACCCACCTATTTGCCGACGAGGCGGCTGCTTGGACTCACACAGGCGGATGCAATTTGCGGTCGCACTGGCCGCTGGAGAGAATGGCCAAAAGCGTTAACTCCTGGCGCTATCCCTATGGGGTGAGGGAGTCCTCCTATTTATAAGGAGCGAGGGGAGGATCGACCGATGCGGTTCCCGTGGCTGCTCGTTCTTTGCCTCGCGGGTCTGGCGCTTCTGCAATCCGATGCCGGGGCCGCCTCGACGGAGGCGGGCTCGAGCGTGGTGGCGGAGGGCCCGATCGACCATGACCTCTATCTCGCGGGCCGCTCGGTCGAGGTCAAAGGCGCGGTCGACGGCGATGTCGTGGCGGCGGGCGGTCGCGTCGTCGCCGGCGACGACATCGCCGGCAGCGTGATCGCGGCCGGCGGCACCGTGGAGGTCCGCGGCACGGTCAAGCGCTCCGTGCGGGTCGCCGGCGGCGATGTCACGGCGGCGGCCCAGGTCGGGCGCGATCTGATGGCGGCCGGCGGCACCGTGACGCTCGCCCGCGAGGCGCGCGTCGCCGGCGACGCCTGGATCGCCGCGGCGCACATCGCCGTCAGCGGCGGTGTCGGCAAGGATCTGGAGGCGATCGGAGCTAATATCGCGCTCTCCGGCACGGTCGAGGGCGACGCGCATCTGCGAGGCCATTGGATCACGATCGGACCCGAGGCCGTCATTCACGGGCGGCTCACGTATCAATCCGACACGGCGGCGGAGATCGACCGCCGCGCGCGCATCGACGGCGGGGTCACGCGCTCGGCCTGGCCCGCACCGCAGCGCGCGGAGACCGCGATGCACATCGCGGGCTATGCCGCCAAGATCCTGCTCGCGCTCGGTCTCATAGCGGCAGGGCTCCTGTTCATCCTGGTGTTTCCCGGCTACTCCCTGAACGCGGCGCGGCTCATCGGCCTGCGGCCGCTCGCGAGCCCCGGCCTCGGCTTTGCCCTTCTGGTCGCGACGCCGGTGGCGGTGGTGATCGCCATGGCATCGATGCTGGGGGCGATCCTGGGCATGGTGGTGTTTGCCGCCTATTTCGTATCGCTGCTGCTGGCGGTGCTGACCGCCGTCATCTTTCTGGGCGACGGCCTGTTGCGTCTCCTCGGCCGCGGTCCGCTGACGGGCATCGGCCGCCGCCTTGCCGCCCTGATCCTGGGCGTGATTGCGCTGCTGGTCTTGAGTGGGTTGCCGTACCTGGGCGGGTTCGTGTTGCTGGCCGCCCTTGCCGTCGGCCTTGGCGCCTTTTATCTGGAGGCCGCGGAGCGCTATTGAGCGGGCGAGGAGAGCCGCTCGATCTTCACCTCCATGACGCTATCCGGCGAAAAGCCGAGCGCATGGGCGGCACGCCTTGAGAGATCGATGATGCGGCTGTCATCGTGCGGCCCCCAATCGTTGATCCGGACGGTGACGCTCCGTCCGGTCGCGACGTTGGTCACGCGTACCACCGAGCCGAAGGGCCAGGTCCGATGCGCGGCGGTCATGGCGTCGGGGTCGAAGACCTCGCCGCTGGAGGTTCGCTGCCCCGCGTGAAAGCTGCCGTACCACGAGGCGAGGCCGACCTGCACGATCGGCTCCGCGGGCGTGGCACTGGCAGGCGTCGTCGGCGGCTGCCGAGCATGCCGCGAGGCCGGCGAGCAGGCCGCGAGCGCTGCTACGCAAAGCCACGCCAAGAGGCTCGCAAGGTGGGGCGAGCGGGAGCCGTTCCGGGCCACCGGCAAGCTAAGCGGATGGCCGGCGCAGCACGCGCTCGAACACTCCGAGCGCGGTATCGATGTCCTCGCGGCTGACATCGAGATGCGTCACCGCGCGGATCAAGCTGGGTCCGAACGCGCCGATCTCGATGCCCTGCTCGCGCACCGCGCGCGCGAGATCGGGTGCGGTCCAGCCGGCCTCCGGCGTCAGACGGAAGAACACGAGGTTGGTCTCGACCCGCTTCGGATCGATATCGATGCCGCGCAGGCGGGCAAGGCCTTGCGCCAGGCGTTGCGCATTCTCGTGGTCGATGCCGAGGCGCTCGACGTGGTGCTCGAGCGCATAGATGCCGGCCGCGGCGATGATGCCGGCCTGGCGCATGGCGCCGCCCCATTGCTGCTTGAAGCGCCAGGCCTCGCGGATGAAGTCGCGGCTGCCGGCGAGCGCGGCGCCCACCGGCGCGCCAAGGCCCTTGGTGAAGTCGACCCAGACGGTGTCGAAGGGCTCGGCATAGGCGGAGGCGGGGACGCCGCTCGCGACCACCGCGTTGAAGAGCCGCGCCCCGTCCATGTGCAGCTTCAATCCGAGCGAGCGCGCGGTCTTGGCGACCTCCTGGATGGTCGCCAGCGGCCAGACCGAGCCGCCGCCGAGATTGGAGGTCTGCTCGATCCCCACCAGGCGCGAGCGCGGCGCATAGCGGCTCTCCGAGCGCACGGCGGCGCGCAGCTGGTCGGCGGTATAGATGCCGCGCGTGCCGCGGATCGGGTTCACCATCACGCCGCTCAGCGCCGCGGGCCCGCCCGCCTCGGCGATGATGATGTGCGCGGTCTCGTCGCAAAGCACTTCCTCGCCGGAACGGCAGTGCACGTGGATCGCGATCTCGTTGCACATGGTGCCCGAGGGCAGGAACATCGCGCTTTCCTTGCCCAAGAGCTCCGCCACCATCCTGCAGAGCCGGAGGACCGTCGGGTCCTGGTCCTTCTGCTCGTCGCCGACCTCCGCCGCCATCATGAACCGCCGCATCTCCGCGGTCGGCTTGGTCTTGGTGTCGCTGAAGAGATCGATGAGCTTCGCGGCCATGAGGTCCTCGTGTCGGGGGAAGGTCAGGGTTGCATTCTGCAATACAACGCTGCTCAGCCGCTAGCGGTTAGCCACAGTCGCCTGGATCGCGTTTCGATAAAGCAGCAGAAAGCCTCCGCGCGCTCTTGCTCCTACTGTCGTCATGGCCGGGCTTGTCCCGGCCATCCACGCTTGGTTTGCCCTCGGAAGAACACGTGGATGACCGGGACAAGCCCGGTCATGACAGGGCAAGGGGCCGGTTGCTCCGGGAAAGCACAATTGATTTTCGTTGAGCCCAACAGCCGTGACCTTCACCCGCCCTTGACCCCGCCGGCGGCGAGGCCTCCGACGATTTCGCGCTGGATGATCACCGTGAGGATCAGCACCGGCAGCGTCACCAGAAGCGCCGCGGCGGCGAGCGGGCCCCAGGAGATCTGCTCGAAGGTGAGCACGTTGTAGACCGCGACCGGCAAGGTCCGGGTCTCGCGGCCTGCCAGCACCACGCCGAAGATGAAATTGTTCCAGGAGAAGATGAAGGCGAGGATCGCCGCCACCACGACGCCCGGCCGTGACAGCGGCAGCGCGATGTAGCGGAACGCCTGCCAGAGCGTCGCGCCGTCGATTAGCGCCGCTTCCTCGAGATCGGGATGCAGCGTCTCGAAAAAGCCGATCATCACCCAGACCACGATCGGCACGGTGATGACCAGGTGCGTGATCACCATCG